>DIYG01000028.1 GCA_002428935.1 Halieaceae bacterium UBA6060 | reverse complement strand
GAACAGGTCAGGCCGGAAGAGTCTTAGTAGAGGCGGACGCGCTTGCGGTTTTCGCGAGAAAGCTTTTTGAGGTGCCGTTTTACGGCAGCAGCGGCTGCGCGCTTGCGCACGGTGGTAGGCTTCTCGTAGTGCTCGCGGCGACGCACTTCCGAGAGAACACCGGCTTTTTCGCAGGAACGCTTGAAGCGGCGCAGAGCGACGTCAAAAGGCTCGTTCTCTTTTACCTTGATGTGAGGCATCTAAATCCTGTCCTTTCAAATACTTGGGGGTGCAGGCCATGCCTCACCCCCGTGAGAGGGCGCGCATTCTATACGCCTACTCAAGCTTTTGCAAAGGTGTTCGCATGCATCTGTTTATAGGTCTGGGGATTCATTAGACTGCGCGTTTTCTGTTCTGAGCGACTACGCCGCGCCAATTCACTATCACCATGAATGTGTTGGGAATCGAAACCTCCTGCGACGAGACCGGTATTGCGCTGTACAGCACTGATCGGGGGTTGCTTGCGCACGCCCTGTACAGCCAGATCGAAGTACATCGCGAATACGGTGGCGTGGTTCCGGAATTAGCCTCGCGGGATCATGTTCGCAAGACTTTGCCGCTGATCGACGAAGTTCTTGCCGGCGCGGATCTGGGCGCCAAGGATGTCGATGCCATTGCTTATACGGCGGGACCAGGCTTGGTTGGAGCGCTGATGGTGGGCGCGACCTTGGCTCGAGGTCTCGCGCTAGGGTGGGGTGTGCCGGCCTTAGGCGTGCACCATATGGAAGGGCATCTATTGGCACCGATGCTGGAGGAGGAGCGCCCCGAATTCCCTTTCGTCGCTCTGTTGGTCTCTGGTGGACATACGCAACTGGTACGTGTGGACGGTATCGGGATGTATAAGTTGCTGGGTGAATCCGTGGACGATGCGGCGGGTGAAGCCTTTGATAAAGCCGCCAAGATGCTCGGTCTACCCTATCCAGGGGGGCCACATGTTGCTCGCCTGGCGGAGGGAGGCACCAAAGACCGTTTCGAGTTTCCGCGCCCGATGGTGAATCGCCCGGGGCTCGACTTTTCTTTCAGTGGGCTGAAAACCCATACGCTAACCACGATTCGCTCTCTTGAAGGCGATGGGGAATTGTCTGAACAGGATCGGGCCGATGTCGCTCGAGCCTTCGAGGAGGCGGTGGTCTCTACGTTGGTGATTAAATGCCGGAGAGCCCTGGAGCAGGAGAATCTCAGCCGGCTGGTTATGGCAGGGGGGGTGAGCGCGAATCGCAAGCTACGTCAGCAGCTCGCCAATACTCTGAGTAAGCAGGGTGCCGAAGTGTTTTATCCGGGACTAGCATTCTGTACCGACAACGGTGCCATGATTGCTTATGCCGGTGCTCAGCGTCTCGCCGCAGGGCAATGCGATGGCCCTGATGTGCAGGTCCGGCCTCGTTGGCCGATGACAGATCTTCCTGCTCTTACGGTCGCCTCATGACTGATCGGGTATTCCTCCGCGGCCTGGCTCTGGACACGGTGATCGGCGTCTACGCCTGGGAGCGAGAAGTGCGTCAGCGCCTGCTCGTGGATCTTGAGATGGCATGGTCCATTGCGCCCGCCGCAGCCAGCGACAAGGTAGACGACGCGCTGGATTACTCGGCGGTGGCCCATCGCCTGAGGACCTTTGCCGCCGATGCGAAGTTTGCCCTTATAGAAAAGATGGCCGAGGAGCTCGCCGCCCTGGTACAGCGTGAATTCGGCGTAACCTGGGTACGTTTACGCCTCTGCAAGCCCGGTGCGGTGCCTGAAGCTCATGATGTCGGGGTAATCATTGAGCGGGGGGAGCACCCTCGGTGACGCGAGTTCACCTCGGTCTGGGGAGCAACATCGATCCAGCGATCAACCTCCCGGCGGGGCTTCGAGCTCTGGAGACGCTCCTCGGCGACCTCCGCTGCTCAACGGTTTACGAGGGTGCCGCCATCGGTTTTGCCGGTGACCCTTTCTGGAATCTGGTGGTGGCAGTGGATACGGCGATGTCCGTGGGAGAGTTACAGACAGCCCTGCGCAAGATCGAGTATCGCCATGGCAGGCCCAAGAATGCGACCCGCTTTAGTGCTCGGACTTTGGATATCGATATTCTGACTCACGGAGATGCGGCGGGGCTGGTAGACGGTATCGAGTTGCCTCGCGCTGAGATCCTCGACAACGCCTTTGTTCTGCGCCCCCTTGCCGAGCTGGCGCCTGAGGGGCGGCATCCCCTGGTGGGCAAAAGCTTCGCAGAGCTATGGGCGGCTTTTGATCAGGAGTCCCAGCCCCTAACCCCAGTCAGACTTTAGGTTGCGTTTTACGCAGTTGATTGAGTCGCGATATTCGTTCCCGACGCATGGCATCGCCGATGGCTTTACCTTCGACACCTGGAGCCGCAACAGTCCGAGCCGTTACCTCCAGAGCGAGCCGTTGCGCGGCTCGCAGATAGTCCCCTTGAGGATAGGGCCGTTCTTCAAAGCCCGTACGCCCTCGGGCATCGGCCTCGCAGGCGAGAAGAAATCCGTCGAACCGATCGGGATCCCGCAGGGCGCCAGTGTTGTCGAGTAACTTCAACAGTGTTTCGCCCCGCAACTCTCGCGCTCGGTGGCTGTTGAGGTGATGTTCGCAGACGGTCAATGCCAGGGCACGATGCGCATTTGGCACTTTTAGGCGGTCACAGACTTCCGCCACCAGGGGTATCCCCGCGCGTTCGTGGCCGCGGTGGCTGGGCAGCACGTGTTTCGGTGTAACCCCTTTGCCGAGATCGTGCAGCAGGGCGGCGAACACCACACGACTATCGGCCCCTGTGCCGGCTCGGCAGAGCTTCGCGGCTTGCTGTAACACCAGAAGCTGATGGATTCCCGTATCGATTTCCGGGTGGTATTCGGCCTTCTGCGGCACTCCAAATAGTCTTTCGACCTCCGGAAGCAAGACCCTCAGGGCACCGCAGGCTCGCAATACTTCAATGTAGACCTGGGGATCCCGTTCACCGAGGGCTCGTTCTGTTTCTACCCATACGCGTTCCGCAGGCAGGTAAACCAACTCGCCGGAATCAACGATCTCGCTCATGAGCTGGAGGGTTTCGGAGGCGACGGTGAATCCCAGATGAGCATAGCGAGCGGCGAAGCGGGCCACTCGAAGTACCCGCAGGGGGTCTTCCGTGAAGGCTGGAGAAACGTGACGCAAGATCCGAGCTCGAAGATCATCGCGACCACCAAAAGGGTCGACGATATTGTCTTTCTTGTCTCGCGCCATGGCATTCACGGTGAGGTCGCGTCGTAAGAGGTCTTCTTCCAGGCTCACAGCGCGGTCGGCGTGGACCTGAAAACCCGTATAGCCATGACCCTGTTTCCGCTCCGTGCGTGCCAGGGCGTACTCTTCTTTGGTTTCGGGGTGGAGGAAAACGGGGAAGTCCTTCCCCACCTGTTTGAACCCCTCGGAGAGCATTTCCTGGGGTGTGGAGCCGACGACCACCCAGTCTCGCTCGACGACGGGATAACCGAGGAGATCGTCGCGGACCGCACCGCCTACGAGATAGGATTCCATAAGGGGATGTTATCAGCGTGCTTCTGAGCTGCCGATGGCTAGTTCAGGTGATGATGGGGCGGTCAGGCGCAGGACTCCGTAACGCGCTCGCCCGTTTCCAGGCAGTAAAGGGTCATGCAGTTCCCCCAAACGCAGCCCGTATCCAGGGCGATCGCGTTGTCCACGCCGGTTTCTCCCTGAAGCGATGCCCAGTGCCCAAAGAGGATTTTCTCGTCGACGGTTTTGCGAGATCGGTGGCGAAACCAGGCGTCCAGCTCGGGATTCTCTGCCGCCGGGCCTCCAGGGCTACTCAGAGGTCCTTTGCTGAGAAGGTCCAGGGTGCCAGAGGCGTCGCAATAGCGCATGCGCGTAAAGTAGTTGGTGATAACACGAAGCCGCTCGTGGCCCGTGAGGGATTCGGACCAGCTGCAGGGATCGTTGCCATACATGTGCTCAAAAAAATCTCGGCTGTCGGGCCCCCGGAGAACGGTTTCGACTTCCCGGGCATGACCCTCAGCTTCATACAGAGACCACTGCGGTGGAATGCCCGCATGCACCAGCGTGGTGTCGCGATCTCGATATAGGAGAGGTTGCTGACGCAGCCAATCCAGGAGTATGTCGCGATTGGGCGCGGCCAGGATCTTGTTGAGGGTGTCTGATCGGTTGGGTTGACGCACGCCGGCGGCGAGAGCCAGCAGGTGGAGGTCGTGGTTGCCCAGGACCATGCGTATGTCGTCCTGGTGCTTGTGAAAATAGCGCAGGGTTTTCAGGCATTTCGGCCCGCGATTAACGATGTCTCCCGTGGACCACAAACAGTCCACGCCCCAGCGGAAGCCTACGGTCTTGAGCAGTCGTTTAAGCGGTTTCTTACAACCCTGCACATCGCCCACTACCCAGGTTGTCATACGTTTGCGCCTAGTTCAGGGAGGTAGGGGTATGGAGCGTGAATGCGGGAATGTCCACTTCAAAAGCTAATTGCTCTGACGGATCCGCGACGCGGTCGTCGTCGTGAAGAATCATGGTGTATTCGCCACGCATAAAGCCTACGGGGGTCGGTAAGCTGGCGCCGCTGGTGTAACGGAAGTAGCGACCGGGACGTATGACCGGTTGTTCGCCAACCACACCCTCACCGCGCACCTCCTGCACGTTGCCGTCTGCATCGGTGATTTCCCAGTACCGCGATAGCAACTGCACCGAAACATCACCCGCATTGCTGATGGTGATGGTGTAGGCAAAGGTGAAATGGTCTTCGTCGGGTCGAGAATGGGTAGGCAGATAAGTGGTCTGCGTGGCAATGCCAATCAGCGCGGGGTTGAGAGTCTTTATCTGGCTCATGGAAGCGGCTCGGAGTAACGATGGGCACTGACGGTGCTGCGCTCACTTTATATAAGCAGTTTTAGTCAGGTTCAAGATGGAGTACGGACTCAACATCTGATCTTCGCTACTTCGCGGGTGTTTGTCGCCCTTTGAGTCCGAGGCGAGACCCTAGGATGAGGCCTCCAGGAGCGCTGCCAGGCGAACAAAGTCATCGAGACTCAGCGTTTCCGCCCGGCAACTGGGGTCCAGACCAATGGATTCGATGCGTTCGACACTGAGCACTTTCTTAAGGTTGTTACGCAGCGTTTTGCGTCGCTGGGCGAACGCCGCCTGAACGATCTGCGCCAGTCGCCGTTCGTCGCAATCCGGATAGATGGCTTTCCGGTGGGGGATTAGACGCACGATGGCACTCTGGACCTTGGGCGGGGGTTCGAAGGCCTCCGGTGGCACCTCGAAAAGCAACTCGGCCTGACAATGGTATTGGGTCATGATGCCGAGGCGCCCCCAGTGCTTGTTCCCCGGTTGCGCGGTTAAGCGCTGCACCACCTCAAGCTGGAGCATGAAATGCATATCGCGAATCAAGCCCGTGTGCGTCAGCAGGTGAAAGATCAGTGGTGTTGAAATGTTGTAGGGCAGGTTGCCAACCACGCGGAGCGGCTGGTCGTCCTGAGCCAGACTGGTGTAATCAAAACGAAGGGCATCGGCACTGTGAAGTTTGAATTTCGGATAGACGCTGAAGGCTGCTAGAAGCGGTGTGGTCAGGTCGCGATCCAACTCGATAGCATCCAGACGGCAATCGCTTTGCAGGAGCTCTTCCGTCAACGCCCCGAGGCCGGGACCGATCTCTACAAGATGTTCGTTCTCCTTGGGGTGGATCGCCTTCACCAGGCGAGTGATTACCCCCGGATCGCGGAGAAAGTTTTGTCCGAAGCGTTTTCGGGCCTGGTGTCCGGCTGGTTTCATGGGCCCATCATAGCGCGTCGGGAATCAGGTGGCGGTCGCTGTTAGAATGGGCGCACTTCAAAGCTGCTTTCTTCTATGACCCTGCGACGTTTCTGGATACTCGTTGACGAACTGGCGCGCATGTCCCTGCGTGCGGATGCGTCGCGGTTTTATTTTGGCTACATCTGGTGGATTCTCGAGCCCTTACTTTATGTCGGGGTGTTTTACTTCGTCTTTGAATTCTTATTGGAAAGTCGGCGCGCCGATTTTCTAGCGTTTCTTATGTGCGGCAAACTCACCTTTGTCTGGTTCTCTAAATCTGTGGTTCAGGCGTCCAGAAGCATCGTCGCCAGCAAAGGCCTGATCAGCAAGATTGATCTACCCAAAGCGCTGTTTCCTCTCGCATCCGTGCAGGAAGGCTTTTATCGTCAGCTGAGTGTATTCGCTCTGCTGATGGTTTTTCTGGTGGTCAACGGCTATCCCATGCAAGACGGATGGTTGTGGATGCTTCCCGTCATGCTGGTGAATTACCTGATGATTGTTGGCGCCTCTCTCGCCGGTGCCTGCCTGGTATGCCTCGTGTTTGACTTCAGTCTGCTGATTAGTCTGGCGATGATTTTCTTGCTATTTACGTCGGGAATCTTTTGGGATGTTCGCGCTCTGCCAGACCCCGTTATGGCCGAATGGGTCGTCGTCCTGAATCCTCTCGCTTTTATTATCGATGCCTATCGACAGGTGCTGATGTTGGGTCAGGTCCCTGATCTTCTGCATCTTTTTGTTCTTGGTCTAGTGTCGGCGGGATGGTGCGCGCTGATGTTGTTGATTATGCGACGAAGCAGTCAGTTTCTGGCATTGAGGGCCATAACCGCGTGATGGAGACTGCCCAAGAGAATCGACCGGATGACTCAGGCACTGCTCCCCAAGAGGCGTTGACACCGGTAATGCTGGAGCTAATAGATGTCTCGCATTCCTACCACGCCCGGCGCTCAAATTTCGAGCATGGGGTTCACCGCGTGTTGGATAAGGTCTCGTTCAAGCTCCATCGCGGTCAGACTCTTGGGGTTATCGGAGGTAACGGCGCCGGCAAGACGACGCTGCTGAGACTGATGGCGGGGATTCTTGCTCCAAGTTCCGGCGAGATTCGTCGCGCACCCGGGGCCCGCTGCAGTTTGCTTACCTTGGGCCTGGGTTTTCAGCCGCAGCTCACCGGGCGGGACAATGCTCGTCTTTCAGCTCTGCTGCAGGGCGCGAGTCGCCAGGAGGCGACGGACTGCCTGGAAGCTATAAAGGAGTTCTCGGAGCTGGGCCCGTCCTTTGATGAGCCCGTTAAAACTTACTCTCAAGGGATGCGCGCGCGCTTGGGTTTCAGCACGGCGCTTCAGACACGTGTTGATGTCTTGCTCATTGATGAAGTTTTGAGTGTTGGGGATCGGAGCTTTAGGCAGAAGGCTGCGAAGGCAATGAGTGAACGAATCCGTGGTGAGCAGACCGTTGTGTTGGTTTCGCACTCGGAGGGGCAGATTGCGGAGGTTTGTGATCGGGCGGTGTGGATTGATGGCGGGTCTTTGCGATGCTTTGGTGACACCAAAGAAGTGCTAGCCGCTTACCAGGGCTAGGCTTGTCGCTGTCCTACCCTGGCATCGACTGATTTAGCTTAGCGAGATTTTCCGCACGAACACGCAGTGCCCGGTAGCGGCGTGCCACGCGCCACGCCTGGCTCATAAACAAGCAGTAAACTACGAACAAGCCCAAGAATATAAAGAATTGCTGAGGGGTTGCGGCCTGAGCGCGATCTAACATTAGGCCAATGAAGGCTGGCGCCAGATAAGCGCAACTTATCAGTGCTACGGAACGCCTGGGGCTCATTTCAAGTTCTTGCATAAGATGATGAATGTGAGTCCGATCAGCAGAGAACGGCGACTTCCTTCCGTACAGGCGTCTGAGCGTGATGAACACCATATCGAATAGGGGTAGAGCGACTAGATAAAGAGCCGTCACGGGCTCTATGTATTTGTAGCCGCTGACTTGGCGCGTTGTTACGGCGAGGATCAGGGATACGACGATGAACCCAAGAAGCTTGCTTCCGGCATCTCCGAGGAAGGTTTTTGGTATGTAGGGGGCTAGTTGGAGGTTTGAAATAAGGAACGCTATCAGCGAAGCACACAGAGTGATAGTGATTAACCCTGGCTCGAGTCCCGTGAACAAGTGAAAGACAACAATGGTTATCAGAACCATTACTGACAGTAATCCGTCTATGCCATCTAGCATGTTGTAAGCATTAATGACGCCAAAAATAGCAACTACGGTAAATGGGTAGGCTATCCATTCGGGCATGTAAATAATGCCGAGCCCAACGAGGTCACCAAGTTTGGAGGGTAGTAGATCAAGGCCCTCTATGATTACTAGTGCCCCAGCGATTTCAACCATGGTTCGCGAAAATACACTGACACCGCGAAGATCGTCGACGACGCCAAGCCCTGTAATGAGCGTCGCTGCCACGATAAACACCCAGATTTTTGAACTACTTGCACCAATCAAGCTTGCTGATCCGCTTCCCCATAAGAGCGCGCCGAGATAGAGAGTGCATATTATGGCTATGCCGCCCACGAGTGGGATGCTGCCAGTGTGGTGTTTCCTGTGATCTGGGCTGTCGACAAGGCCGACATGTGGCGCCAGTTGGGCGAGTAAAAGTATGAGGATAAGGGTGATTGCTAACGAAAAAGTGAACTGCTGGAGTGCGACCGACATAGTGACACCGGTATGGGGTGGCGTGATTTAACGCGAGCGTATTCCGCGCAACTTTTCCTCCAAAGCCAGTGGTCCGAAATCTTGCGCAAGTCAAGGATCACATGTTCGTCAGAAGAACATCGAGACTATAGCAAATAGCCAACTTGATCGAGCTTGGCGTCTAGTTTTAGTGGTCTCGAGCGCAACAAAACGCGGAATAGCCTCTGACTTGAGATTGCATAGTCTGTTTGTTACCCATCATGTCTTCTTGGTGTTTATCCCAGATAGAGATTGATGTTGTTGTAGTCGCCCAATATCCTTACGCCGCCGGGGGTTCATCACCGCAGATGGAGGTTTTGGCTTCGCGGGGAGTTAGTCGTGTTTATCCTGGTCTGGGCAATCGTTGGCGCTGATAATGCGTAAGACAAGTGGGTTTTCCGGTGGTTCTTTTGCACAGCAAATCCGACCGGTGCTTAGATGTATGCGTGACTGCGTAGTTCAAGCTTGAAGCAATGATTGGTCGTACTGCTCATTGGGCATGTAGTTTTACCGATGAGGCTGGTCTTTGGCTTCCAAAGTGTTTGTGAGAATTGTCAAGATGAAGAACTTTGCATTGATTGGTGCCGCGGGCTACGTCGCACCTCGCCATATGAAGGCAATTAGAGATACCGGTAATGATTTAGTCGCCGCTCTAGATCCAAATGATTCGGTAGGGATCATAGATAGCCACTTCCCAAACGCAGACTTTTTTACGGAGTATGAGCGGTTCGATCGCCATATCGATAAGCTGAGGCGGCGAGGGGGTGGTAAGGGTGTGGACTTCATCACTATTGCGTCCCCCAATTACTTGCATGACTCGCATGTGCGATTCGCGCTCCGGTCCGGCGCGAACGCCGTATGTGAAAAGCCACTTGTACTTAATCCTTGGAATATTGAAGGCTTACGTGAGATAGAGGATGACACTGGCTGCAAGGTCAATACAATCTTGCAGTTAAGATTACATCCAGCAATTCTAGAGCTGAAGAATAACGTTTCGTCCACGGATAAGAAACACAAGTTTGACGTTGATCTCACATATGTTACTGCTCGTGGAAACTGGTATCTAAGGAGTTGGAAGGGAGATGTAAAAAAATCTGGCGGTATTGCCACGAATATTGGAGTGCACTTTTACGACATGCTTCACTATGTGTTTGGTGAGCTTCAAGACAACGTGGTGCATTATAGTACTCTCAGAAAAGCCGCTGGATTCCTCGAATATGCTAACGCCCGCGTACGTTGGTTTTTGTCTGTTGACGTGGACGACGTTCCAGAAACTGTACGCTCCGAAGGACAGCGTACGTTTCGGTCTATTGTAGTCGACGGTCGAGAGATTGAGTTTTCTGGGGGCTTCACAGATCTTCACGTGCGTAGCTATGAGGAGATTTTAGGGGGTAGAGGGTTTGGATTAGATGACAATGTCGTCGCTATCGCTACTGTTGCCCATATTAGGGATGCTGAGCCTGAAGGCCTGCGAGGTGACTATCACCCGATGCTAAAGAGCAGCTCGCTGTGACATTTGTGGTCCATCCTAGCGCGATAGTTGATGACGGCGCTCGAATTGGCGACGGATCACGTATTTGGCACTTCACGCATGTGTGTTCCGGCGCCCGGATTGGTAAAAATGTGGTCCTTGGTCAAGGTGCATACGTTGGAAGTAAGGCTGTTATTGGAGACGGCTGCAAGATTCAGAATAACGTATCTGTCTATGACAACGTTGTCCTTGAAGACGAAGTCTTTTGTGGGCCAAGCGCAGTGTTTACGAATGTCTATAATCCTCGGTCATCAGTGGATCGGAAAGCCGAGTACCGAGATACCTTGATCCGTCGGGGCGCCACTCTGGGAGCGAATTCTACCGTGGTTTGCGGCGTAACGATCGGGGAGTTTGCGTTCGTAGGTGCCGGAGCAGTGGTAACTTCAGATGTTCGTGCCTATGCTCAGGTTGTTGGTGTCCCAGCGCGCCAAGTTGGCTGGATCAGCCGGTACGGAGAGAAGCTTGAGCTGCCTCTCGTCGGCTACGCACAACAGCATTGCAATCATACCGGTCAGCTCTACGTGCTGAGTGGAGACAAGGTTGAATGCAAATGCGTTGCCTGACACTTTTTGTTGGTCAAACTAGGTGCTTTCATTGGCTACTCCGTTTATAGATCTTGGGGCTCAGCAAGCTCGTGTAAAGCGTGAAATAGACTCGGCAATAAGTCGAGTCTTGAAACATGGGAAATACATTTTGGGGCCGGAGGTCGATGAACTTGAGGAGCGGTTGGCCGCGTATGCAGGCACTAAGTATTGCGTGACCTGCGCCAATGGTACAGACGCCATTCAGCTAGCTTTAATGGCGATTGGTGTCGGGCCTGGGGATGAGGTGGTTACCCCAGCTTTCTCCTACATTGCGGCTGCCGAGGCAACAACGCTACTCGGGGCGAGACCAGTCTACGTCGATGTCGAAGCCGACTACTTCACACTGGATGTTTCTGATTTAGAAAACGCCTTATCTGAACGGACTAAGGCAATCATTCCTGTTAGCCTCTTTGGTCAGTGCGCTGATATGGATGCGATTAATGCCGTCGCTGACCGTCATGGAGTCGTCGTGATAGAAGACGCCGCTCAAAGCTTTGGTGCAAGCGTCGACGGAACCAAATCCTGTGCTCTTAGCTCAATCGCGACAACAAGTTTTTTTCCGGCCAAACCACTTGGCTGCTATGGTGATGGCGGCGCGGTTTTTACGAGCGATGAAGAGCTGGCGGGGCGCATCAGACGCATTGCTAGACACGGGCAAAGTGCTCGATATCGTCATGAGATTGTAGGGATAAACAGCCGGCTGGATACCCTTCAAGCGGCTATATTACTAGAGAAGCTTAAGATTTTTGACAGTGAACTGTTATCCAGACGTGTCGCCGCTTCCAATTACACTCACCTAATTATGGAGATATCTAAATACTTCCCAGAAGGCACTGTCGAAGCTCCTTGTGTGCGAACCAATCAAGAAAGCTCGTGGGCGCAGTACACATTGAAACTCCATGCGCGCGACCATGTAAAAGAGTTCCTGGATCTAGCAGGTATTCCCTCAATGGTTTACTACCCTCTTCCACTTACGAGGCAGCCCGCGGTGTCAAGTGATGCTCGGAAAGTGCCTGTGGCTGAAGTGGCATGTGATTCCGTATTAAGTCTCCCAATGCATCCGTATCTCAGTGATGCAATTCAGATTCAAGTTGTTGATGAGTTGCAAAAAGCTATTCAGCGTGCGGCTTGCTAAGTGCATCCTTATTCGGCGGTAAGGCCGCGATTGTCGAGACGCTGCGTCGCTGTCCAGAGCAGATAGTTACTGAGCGGTTGACGTTTCTCCGCGAGGAAAGAATGTTGAAAGCTTGGAACTGGTCTGCGGTTCAGAAAGTACTACCAGCCGGCGACTTCGCGGTCGGCGTCGGGCATTTGGTTGGTGGTGCTTTTGTGGCTCAACTACTCACGATAGCTGCTTCTCCGTTGTTAACTCGTCTTTACAATCCAGAAGACTTTGGTTTGCTCGCTGCGTTCACTGGCGCCCTAATGTTGACAAACGTGGTGTCGCGGATGCGCTATGAGATGGCAATTCCGCTCTCGAGGTCTGATTTGGTCGCGGCCAACGTTAGCGCTCTCGCGTTGTTAATCGCTGGTTTGATGAGTGTGATCTTTTCTATAGCTCTGACGTTCCACGAGGCGTGGATATACCAGTATTTCAGAATTAATGGAATAGAGGCAGTTTTCTGGCTGTTTCCCGTGGGAGTCTTTTTTGCCGGAGCATATGTGGTCTTTTCCTACTGGGCTACCCGGAAGCGGAGGTTTCTGTCAATTGCACAGGCGCGTGTGCAACAGTCCGCTACGACCTTGGTTGCACAACTAGCAAGCTATGGTTTCGGTGGTGTGTCGTTGCTTGTGGGCTATGTTGCTGGACATGTGGTTGGCTTCTTAAGCCTCTCTCGGATACTCGTAAATGACGCTTCGGCGACGAAGGTGTCTATCGCGGGCATGAAGCGAGTTGCATGTCGCTATCGTCGTTTCCCACTTTTCTACGGCTCTGGGGGGTTGCTTAATTCGGCAGGTCAGTACATCACACCTTTGGTTTTCGCCATTTCTTTTGGGGCTGTTTCGACAGGTTTGTATGCGCTAGCTAACAGAATCCTCCTGCTCCCCATGGGACTCGTAGGTAACTCTGTAGGGCAAGCTTTTTTCCCATCCGCGGTTGACGCTTATCGCTTAGGCCAGTTAAGGGGCAGCGTTGAGTCATTGCATCGCCACCTATGCGAATTCGGGTTGCCTCCAATTTTCTTGATGGCACTAGCTGCTCCAGAGTTGTTTGCTTTCGTATTCGGTGAAGCCTGGCGACAGTCAGGAGAATATGCGCGTTGGATGGCACCTTGGATGTACTGGCAGCTAGTATCATCACCTCTGAGTACTGTGTTCGCGGTGGCCGAAGAGCAGCACCGCGGTTTGATATTCCAAGCTAGTCTTTTCACGCTTCAATGTGTCGCGATCGCCTACGGCGTGTATATCGCGGATCTTTTTACTGCAATTCTGATCCTGTCGTGCTTCAGCTCCCTTGGGTATTTGTTGCTGTTGTATTTGATTTTCGATACCTCTGGAGTTCGGATTTCGCTGATAGTTACATCCACGCTAAGGGCCGGCGCAGGGTCCTTATTTTGTGCTTTTCCTCTGATCTTGGCTGAGTTTGTTATTGAGGTCAGCTTGACCATTTATGTAATGTCTATTGTTTTATCGCTGACCTTGGTAGGGCTCCGATATTTTAGACTGCTGCGTTCTATTAGCGTTAAACGGGGGGCGTGTGAGTAATGAAAAATGCTCCAGTATGTAAGGTTTGTGGTGACTGCAATGTGAGTCATGTTGCGAGTTTTGTTTTGCTTGGAATCATTGATTCTCGCACTTGGAAGTGCGGAAATTGTAATTCTTTCTTTAGAGATCCGCTGCCATCAGAGTCAGAGTTGCAAGCCTATTACTCTACGAGGTGTGTTAGGCATTCAGAGAAGATTGAACAGGAGCTCGCTTCCTCACAGGCAAAATGGATTCTGAGTGCATTATTAGAAGAAGGAGTCGATTCCAAGAAGCTGAGCTACACGGAGTTTGGAGCAGGGCGAGGCTGGCTTTTGCAAGCTGTCGCGGGTGAGTTTGGTAGCGCCTTAGGCTACGAGCCCGACGGCTCATCAGTGCAATGGGGTCGCGACAACTTGCACATCAACTTACAGTCTGGCTTTGTCGATATTCAGAACGTTTCGGCTCTTCACTCCGAGATGTCTATCCATTCGATGTCGCATGTTTTAGAGCACTTAAATGACCCCGAAGGTGTGCTGAAAAGAATCGCAGACTTGGGGGAAACGTTTCTGTTCTTGGAGGTTCCAGATGGAGCATGTGAGGGGCAAGTTATGAAATTAGATGTTTCCCCAAGTAGTTCTATGGGGCAGCACTTTATTTCATTCACAAATCAAGGCATGCAACGCTTTTTACATCGCTCAGGCTACGAGGTCGTAAAACTAGATCACGTTGGTGACCGAAAGTACTACTCTAAACGTGTGATGGTGTTGGAACTCCAGAATTTCATTCGTAATCAAATGGATTTTCTTGTTGCAGATGAGTTTAGCCCGAAGCGAGGTGTTATCTGTTTCTTTCTTTTAACAGCCAATTGCTTTTGGACAATGCTTAAAGTATCCATATTAGAGTTGGCCTCGAAGTTTGGTTATCGCACCCGTTCTAGCATGCCTGTGTTACGGGTGCTTGCAAAATCTAGCTCAGCAAGAGACGTCCAGTCTAGAGTGCCTGCCGATGGCTAAAGTGCTCGTGACAGATGGTGGCTACAAAAACACTTTAGGCATAGTGCGGTCGTTGGCGAAGCTAGGCCATACGGTCGACTGTATCGGCCAGAAAAGATCAGTATGCGCCTTTTCGAAGCACCTTGGTAAAGTGGCTTATCCGCAAACCCGCTTTTCAGAGCACCACTTTGAGGAATTTCTATCGTTTCTAACGGAGAACCACTATGACTTTTTGATTCCAATTGGCGGTAAGTCGGTAGAGCTTGTTTCAAAAAATCTAGACCGAGTACTGTCGCACGTGACGGTTGAGCTTCCCGAGCACAATACCCTAAAAGCTTGCCTCGACAAGAACGCTACAATGATCTTGGCAAAACGAGTTGGCGTGTTCTGCCCAGAAACCTGGGGGCCAGTGCGCGGAAATGTACCAGATGAAAGCGTCTGTTTTCCTGCCGTTGTGAAAGGAAACAGTGAGGTTTGTAAGCTTTCCCCCAGCTACGTTAATAATCCCGAAGAGCTGGCCGCCGCGATATCTCTTCATTCGAAGATTGGAGATGTAATCATACAACGTCGAATAGAGGGTGTTGGTATTGGCTTTTTCGCGCTCTACGAACATGGAGTCTTGAAGCATTTTTTCATGCATCGTCGTGTTAGGGAAATGCCTCCTAGCGGGGGTGCTAGTACCTGTGCAGTAAGCATTGATGACCCAGATGTTTACCAGAATGGGAAACGTATTCTCGACGGCTTACGATGGCATGGCGTAGCGATGGTCGAGTTTAAGAGAGAGTTTAATACCAACAAGCTTTTCTTGATGGAAGTCAACCCAAAGTTTTGGGGGTCTCATGATCTTGCGGTAGCCTCTGGTGTTAACTTCGCCGCGTTGCTTATTGCTCAGAGTGAAGGCCGATCAGTTTCGGAGCCCGCGCAATATAGAGTTGGCTTAAAGTATCATTGGCCTTTGGATGGTGACATCAAGCATGCGCTAATGGTTCCTAAGCATGCGCTGAACTTGATGAAGGATTCTATCGACTTGCGAGTGAAATCTAATCTTTCGTTTGCGGATCCCCTGCCAACGATACAGGTCCTTGTTTTTGGTGTACTCCGGTATGCTCTTCGATTATCCAGAATGGATACGCATGTCAGCCGAGCACGAAAACTGGGCATTAAGGTTGCAGTGGTCCGTGGAGTTACGGAGTTATCGGGCATACCGGCTAAGTCATATTCGAAATTGTCCGATAGCATTTACTTTGGAATGCGACCTGGCCTTCTAGGTATTCAGTTTTTGCGAAGGTGGGGTGTAACGGCAATACTCAACCTACAGCATGAAAACCGTATGACTCGATGCGAGAAGTATTTTGAATGGGTTGGCTACCAACCGGTGAAAGAGTTTACAGCCCCGACGCTTAAGCAGTTGTCGGATGGTGCCGATTTCATAGATCGCGTTTTGAACAGTGAAGGGTGCATTTATGTACACTGCAGAGAAGGCGTTAGTAGGGCACCATTGTTTGTAGCAGCTTATCTAGTTAAGTATGAAGAGCTGGCTCCAGAGTCAGCTCTGCATGTAGTGAGGCGCGCACGCTCTTTTATTAGCGTTCTTCCAGAGCAGCATAATGCACTGTTGAGATTTCACGAGACTTGTACCGAAGCTTAATTGATAGTCCGAATATATAGTTATATCCCACTTCCTAGCTGTTTATTGAAGCAGCGTTTTCATAGGTAATTTCGTGGGTTCGTTTGCTAACAAGCTGAAGGTAGGTGATCTTTAGCTATTCGTTGAGTCTGAAGACAGTGCGAGAGTCCTACCCCTACAATGAGGCTGCGTTGCGATGGTTGGAAGCACTATTGTCCGAGCGATTTGGTGGTGGCTGGAAGTTACGGCTAACTAATGGGCGTTTGGAACTGCGGTGCGCGGGGCTGGAAGGACTCGTTGTCTTCGATTCAATGCGAGAGATCTTTGCACAGCCTGTTAGCACTATTCCCTGTACCTCCTGGAGTTCCGAAAGAAACATTTGGCCGGCATGTATTTCTGAGCCGCTACCCGCACCGGGGCTTTCGGAATTACCGGGGCAGCTAATAGAGATAACGGGGCGTGTCTGTTATGTAAAGTACGACATTCTCGGTCTTGTCTATTGGATGCTTGCCCGCATCGAAGAAGTTGGCCGGATTGATTTAGATTGCCATCAGCGATTTCCTGCCAAAGCGTCTCACGCATTTAGGAACGCATATCTCGACAGACCTATAGTAGATGAGTGGTTGTTAGTGCTCGCCAAAATTATGAAGCGTGTATGGCCAGCACTGCCCATAAAGAGCCACGTATTCACAATTCGACTTTCGCATGATGTTGATATGCCGTCGCGTTACGCGTTTGCAAACGCACGCACATTTTTAGGGAGAGTCGCGCGAGACCTTCTTGGTGGAAATGCGCGCTCTGCGTTGTTGGCTCCATGGATTAGAGCGGCCAGCTCAAAACGAATACATCGTCTTGATCCAGTCAATACCTTTGATTGGATCATGGATAATTCTGAAAAACGCGGTTTAAGGAGTACTTTCTATTTTCTTTGTGGGCGTACCAATAGTAAATACGATGGTGATTATGATATCGGGCACCCTGCGATCTTGCACCTCATCAAGCGAATACATCTGCGCGGGCATTTGATTGGTCTACATCCTAGCTACGATGCATCTTTACGGTGCGATGTCTTGCAGAGTGAATACGGTCGTTTAAAAGATGTCTGTTCAACTCTGGGCATAGAACAACCTATTCTGGGTGGGCGGATGCACTACTTGCGGTGGCAACATCCAGCTACATTGCTGGCCTGTAACGCGATCGGCTTGAGCTACGACTCTACACTAGGTTATGCGGACCAAGCGGGCTTTAGGTGTGGTACTTGCCATCCTTACCAAGGTTTTGATCCAGTATTGCAGCAGGCTCTTGAGCTACGTATTTATCCTTTGATTGCAATGGAGTCTAGTGTCATGCAGCCGAAGTATATGGGCAATGATGATCCAAACTCGGCGATGGCGGTGTTTGATGACTTGAAGCAGGCTTGCAAAAGAGTCAACGGTTGTTTCGATGTGCTTTGGCATAACACCTCTTTTATGGGCTGGAGGAAAGATGTGTACACGAACTGTCTTCGATAGGCCCCACGTTCGTCGCCGTAGGGCTATATGTGACCGGGCCTTTTAGACTAAGTTGGTCATCGTATGGGTTTTAAGTTCCTGAGCAGCAATACAACCAGAAACTGGGGAAGCCACCGGTTTCTGAACTAGCTTTGGTTTGTGTCTTCTTAGAGCAGTGGTGATTCTTCAAGTGCGAGTGTTTCTTTCGAAAACGCTCCAGCATGTGACCAAAAAAAATATTTTTGAGGGGTATTTATGAGTGTGCTTACAGTCATCGGTGCGAGGCCACAGTTTGTAAAGGCTGCCGCCGTGTCGCGAGCGCTTAGTGATTACTCCATTGCTGAATCAATCATACATACGGGCCAACATTTCGACGCATCAATGTCGAACGTATTCTTTAGTGAGTTAAAAGTTCCTGAACCAAAGTATTTACTAGACATAAACCGTATGTCACACGGGGAGATGACCGGTCAGATGTTGCAAAGGCTAGAAGAGATTTTCCTTTTGGAGCAGCCGGAGCAAGTACTGGTCTATGGTGATACAAATTCGACGTTGGCAGGTGCTTTGGCTGCGGCGAAACTCGGTATCTCAGTGGTGCATATTGAAGCCGGACTCCGTAGTTTCAATCGCGCAATGCCTGAAGAGGTTAATCGCGTTGTAACAGACCACATTAGTGATGTGCTGTTTTGCCCGACAGACTCTGCGATCGCCAATCTGCGAGCTGAGGGGCTTGAAAATGAGAGAACGCGAATCATCAAAGTTGGAGATGTAATGCAAGATGCATCTCTTCTGTTTTCCCAGCATGCAAGGCCTGTGGAAGGGTTGAAAGTACCGTCAGACTATGTGCTGGCGACAATACACCGCGCTGAGAATACAGATGATCCAAATCGCTTAGCTCGTATAGTCGATGGTCTTAACGATATACACAGCTCTATTGCTGAAGTAATAATCCCTTTACATCCAAGAACAAAGAACGCTATTAGTTCGGCTTCATTAGACTTACAAGTAAATGCGATTGACCCAATAGGTTATTTGGAGATGCTTTGGTTGCTAAAGTCAACGAGGGCTGTTTTGACCGATAGCGGTGGATTGCAAAAAGAAGCTTTTTTCTTTCGGAAGCCTTGCATGACAATACGCCAGGAGACCGAATGGGTTGAGCTTGTTGATATTGGGGTAAACAGACTATTTGACGTAGACAAAATAGATCTGCGTATGAGTGATGAGCTACAAAAGATATTGGAGAGCACAGTATTTACTCATGTTGACCCTTATGGTGGTGGCCAAGCTGCCCAGCGAATTGCAAAAATACTATGCGGCCTAAATCAGAATAAATCGTGACTTTAAATACTTTGACAACCCAGCCCAAAGTCTTTCTGATTGTTCGGAAAGGCCACAATATAAGTCAAGGCGTACATGCCAAATATACCGCATTGGCGCGAGCGGCAGAAGCAGCGGGTTTTCAAGTCAAGCTCATACATATCAGTAGAGGCCTGATGTTACGCCCAGGCCGTATTTATGAAGCCGTTACCAGTCTTCGTCGAGGAGGCTATCTGTATGTGCGTTCCCTTCAAGAGCTCGACTGGATTTTTGTACCAGTAGTCATGTTTCTCAGGATTAGAAGCGTTCGAACTATATTGGAGGTGCCAACACCACCAACGGTTTTGCTAAAGGAGATTTCGGATAGTCCAAGACATTGGTTCATCAAGGTGATGAAGATCTTGGCGACTAGGACTAGTTTCCCATTTATCACCCTTTTCTACGAATCCGTGGTCAATTTCGGACTGCCTGGTGGGTGGATAGATAAGGTTTTTAGTAAAAAAAGTTTTGTAGAGTCAAATTGGGTTGATACTGAAAGAGTATCGCCTTCTGAATCATTGCTGGAGGTAGGAGCAAGTATGCGTATTCTGTGCATTGGTACGTTAGCTCCGTGGCACGGTTTTGATCGCCTGTTACATGGTTTGGCTGAACAGCGCGAACTACTTGCAAGTCTGGGAATCAATGTTGTTGTGGACATAGTCGGTGACGGGGACGAAAGGGCCAATCTTGAAAAGATCGTCTTCGAATGCGGACTTGACAAGCATGTCTGCTTCCATGGAAATGTTCCGTCCACGGAGTTAGAAAGTTTCTATTGTGTCGCTCATATCGGTTGCTCGTCCTTGGGGCTCCATCGGATAGGTCTTCGTAGCGCCTCTCCACTTAAAGCGAAAGAATATTGTGCCGCTGGACTTCCAGTCTTAGTCACTAAATTGGAGTCTGACTTCAAACTAGATTTACCATTCACACACGTGGTTGAAAGCGATGAAACCAATATAGACATTGTTTCGTTGATACATTGGCGCTCGAACTTACCTCAACGTTGCTCGGCCTTTGCTATTAGCATGTATGCTAAAGGCTTTTTTAGTGCCAGTAGTTACCTGGGACGTTTGCGGCGAACATGAGTAGCTTTCAAGCGTTTGGTCTGTTTGCTGTTTTTTACATCGCGGTTGTTTGTCGCGTATTTCTCAGTCACGGCCGCTACTCACGAGGAGTGCTTATACCCGGGCCATTTGTTATTTCATTTGTCGCCGAACTAGGAATTATGTTTACAAGCGCCATGTTGGTTACTTTGGTTTTTGGCGTTAGCGACTTTTATTTTCTTAACGGCGTGAACAATGACATCTTGGTGTATGGCGCAATTGTGGTTATGTATTCTGTCTCTGCTTTCTGTTTTACCTTCTTGAAGTTAGAACGGCATTACCCATCTATGCCCGAAGTCTTAGAGGTAGATAGCGAACAAAGGGCTTATGTATTGCCTATTGTAGTAGCGAGCATGATGGTGATCTGCGGGGCGGCCATACTTTGTTATCAGCATGGAGGTTTTCCAATTTTTGCAGACAATGTAGGCAAGGCTAGGGCTGCTGCACTCACTCACCACGAAGGTCTTACCTATGCCATACCCATTGTAAGAGAGTCGAGCAATTTCATCTTTATTTACATAGGGATTCTCCTTGGCCTTGGTTATCGAATCAATGTTTGGGTTGCGATTGCATTGATGGTGGCTGTGTTTGGTCAGGTATGGTGGGGTGCTAAAGCACCGCTAGCACTTGCCGCCGTAATGCTGATCGCGACGAGAGATGTAGTAAGGTCTTCCCAAGGCGTAAGTGGGGTTCGTGCGATCAGCAGCATACTGTTAAAGATAAGCATACCGGTTGCTTTAGTTGTGCTTATGTACTTGGTCACAGGTCGACTCAATTCTGTAGTTGACATCGAGAAGTTATTCGCTCGAATTGCCGTCGCACAGTATGCGGGATTCTTTCAGTCGCTTGCGTTATATATACCCGATCTAGGCTATGCTAAGTCTTGGCTCCCGTTGGCTTCATTTTGGTTTGAAGATGTTAGCAGTTTCTCAAGGGATGTGATGCTAATTACAGAACGATACACACAGGGTAGAGGACTAAAGAACAGCTTTTTCGCAGGTGAGATCTACGTAGTTTTTGGTGTTTGTGGAGTTCTTTTGGCCCCTGTATTTGTCGCCATCGTACTTCAATTTTCATTGCAGCTTATTAAGCGATTCTTTTCAAGATATTTACCGTATCCTGCTGTGTTGGCCTTGCTATTTTTGACAGTGTACGGGTTTAGATTTACCGGGGGGGCGTCGAATATAGTTCTGGGGAGATATCTTGTCCCTGTGATCTTCATCGGCTGTGTCATTCTATTGGTTGAAAAGATTGGCTGTCGGTTTCGTCGAACTACTGATAGCTTTGGTACGCATGAATCTGTTTAGATTAATGAAGTACTAGAACAAATGGATCAATCATGAGGGTTATCCTTTTCGCGCGATATGGCGAGATTGGCGCAAGTTCGCGACTCCGTCATCGGCAATATATAGGCTTGCTGCGCGAGATTGGGATTGAAGTAAAAATTCAGAGTTTTTTTGGAGATGACTACTTAGAAAAACTGTACTGCGGTAAAAAGATTAGCGTTCTGCGACTATTTATGTACTACGTGCGAAGAACGAAAGCTCTTCTGGATGTCCATAAATATGACCTTGCGGTGATAGAAAGAGAGCTGTTCCCTTATGTTCCTCCTTTATTTGAATGGCTTCTTTCAGTCTTAGGTGTGCGTTACGTTGTCGATTATGACGACGCTTGGTTTCATATATATGATCAGTCTCCACGGCTTATCGTTCGATTGATTTTGGGTGGGAAGATCGCCTCGATTATAAATCATGCTTCCGCGGTTACCTGCGGAAATGATTATGTTTGTGCATTTGCAAGAGCCGCTGCTTCAAAAAACTGTGTCGTTGAATTGATTCCTACAGCGATCGAGGTTGAGCGTTACAATAAAGCTTTAGACTCGGCAAAATCGAAGCCCGGCCAGTGTGTGGTCATAGGCTGGATCGGGACACCTAACACAGAAAAATATCTAAGTGAGATTTGGCCAGCACTACAAAAACTAAAGTCGAGGCGAAATATTGAGCTGAAGTTCATAGGCGCATCTAATGCATATTGGAAAGATAAAGAAGTTTCTATCATCCCTTGGTCAGAGGAAACAGAAGCAGATGCATTGGTAAATATAGACATCGGGATAATGCCTCTTCCCGACACACCAATTGAAAGGGGGAAGTCGGGTTACAAAATTTTGCAGTATTTTGCTTTAAACATTCCAGTTGCCGCAAGCCCCGTTGGAATTAACAAGAGTATTGTAGATGTTGGGGAAGATGGGTTTTTACCAAATAACCTGATGGAGTGGGAGCGTGATCTTATTTACTTGATAGATTTGAGTACGGAGTCTCGTTCGGTAATGGGGAAACACGGTAAGAGAAAAATTGAGACAACCTACAATACGCATGTCCAGGTTGAGCGAATGAGTTCGGTATGGAGAAGAGCTGAACAAAGACTCAACTATGAACGATAAAGCCCATCACAAGATAGTTGCGTTTGCTAAAAAGGCGCTGCCGACAGCGCACAAAGTGATATTGGAGAAGCTTTTAGCAAAGCATTTACCAAAGCTTACCAAGAATAGAGTATTGGTTGTTGGTGCTGGCCATGAATCTTACGAACGTTTCTATGGAGCCACATCATTCGTGGTTGGTATTGACTTGAGTCACTCAAAAAAAACTAGCGTGTTGTGCGATGCTCACGTGCTTCCTTTCAAATCGAATAGCTTTGATACGGTTGTGTGCACAGAGGTATTAGAACACTGCATCTGTCCCAAAACAGTTGTAAATGAAATACATAGAGTTGTATGCGATGGCGGTACTGTTGTGGCTAGCACGCCTTTTCTTTTCCATGTCCATGCTGACCCTAACGACTATCAACGCTTTACAGCAGCGGGGCTACAAGCGTTGTTCGCTGGTTTTGCGAATCTGCGTATATGGGTATTTGGTGGACGAGTCTCAGTAATTGGTGACTTGATAACGACTTATGGTAAAAGCCTGATACCCCTTCGGTTGATAAATGTAATTTTTAGACTTATCCCAGCTGATTGGCTCGCGTCAGAAGTTGACGGTTCTACAAGAGGAGATGCAGGCAGTGGCTACTTGATTACTGCTCAGAAGCAAACGGTATAGGCTAAGCGTATATTTGTAGCTGCAAACTTTAAGCAGGCGTCGGGTTTATGAATACTGCAGTACATCTTTTTTTGGCATTTGGTCATGCAGTCCAGTACTGATGAGACGAAAGTTGAATATTGTTTTTACCGCAAATACAGACTGGTATCTCTATAACTTTCGAGCTGCTCTAATGCTCGCCGCAAAAGATCGAGGATGGTCTGTAATAGCAGTTTGTCCTACGGGTCTTTATGTCGAGAAAATACGAAAACTTGGTATACGTTGTATAGAAGCTCCGTTAGTTCGTGGCAGCATCAACCCAGTCAGTGAGCTTCGATTTCTCATTTGGTTTATTAGATTTGTCAAAGCAGAGAACGTCGATCTCGTACATGGGTTTACTATAAAGAATACCTTGCATTCGGCATTGGTGGCCCGAATTGGTAGTATCAAATGCGTGGGTGCGGTAGCTGGTGTGGGATACCTTTTCACTGATAGAAGTATTCGCGCAAAGATTCTGCGAAGACTTGTGTCTTATATTTTGAAATATGCGCTAGCTTCAGAAAAAACGATACTAATATTTCAGAACCCGTCAGATCGCGATCGATTTGTTGAGTCGCGAATACTTCCACTGGGCCGCACAAGGCTCATACCAAGTTCCGGTGTTAATACAAAACTCTTTTCGCCTTACAAGGTTCATAATGAACACAAGAAGGTAGGTGGTGGTGTAAGGGTGCTCCTAGCTGCTCGACTAATTTGGAAAAAAGGAGTGGGGGAGTTCGTACATGCCGCGAGAATCATTCGAGAGGGCGGCAGTAATATGAGCTTTATACTGGCCGGGGCTCCCGATCCTGAAACTCCTGGCTCTATCAGTAGGTCTCAGTTAACTTCGTGGTGTAGTGAGGGTGCGGTGAAATGGATTGGTCATGTAGACGATATGCCGAGACTCTATAGCTCAGTCGATGTTTTTGTGCTGCCTACCTATTATGGTGAGGGACTGCCCCGAAGTCTCATCGAAGCCGGCGCTTCGGGGCTGCCATTGATCACTACGGATATCCCGGGTTGTCGTGATGTGGTCGAAAATGACGTAAATGGGTTACTTGTTCCTGCAAAAAGCGTAAGTGCCTTGGTTGAGGCACTCGTTTACCTTGAAGAAAACCCCAGTATTAGAGCACGGATGGGTCGAGCTTCAAGAGAACGTATATCCAACTATTTTGATGAGAGCATAGTTCTCGACTCTACGATGAGGGTGTACTCCGATTTGTTGGAGTGATGGTTTCTCTGCCGAGTAGACAGCCGCTGTAGCAAGATGATGCTGTGGCAAGTAACAGTGGAACAATTGGGAGAATTGCTCTGGAAAGAGCTGTTTGGTTCATAGCGGAGTCCGGAGCCAGAACACCGAAATATATTACTATGTACGCAATAGTTAGTCCTAAAAGCGTTAACAATTGACGGGTATAGGTATCTAAGCTACTAATTTTTAGAAGAGCCAAAAATAGTAGAGGCAACAAAACACCTGCAATGTTCCAACTAGTGAATCTGAACACCGCGGTAATATAGGGCTCTAGTACCCACCTTGGGTTCACATGGTATCTTCCGAATAATGGGTGTTGGGCAAATAGCTCGTTTACTTCTAATAGCCCGAATGGGCCGACTGGTACTTTTAGTGAAAATGCACCTGCCAATGCTGCTGTAACAGCAGCCGCTATTGTGCATGCTACGAGCCCTAGTAAAGACAATGTAACTGGGAAACGTCGGTAGTGCGGTAGTAAAAGTACGGCTAGCAAGGATAATCCGTAACCAAATCCTGCACGTTTAGTGATAATGCAAAGAACTGAATATCCGATAACTAGAGAAACCGTTTTAAAGCTATGCATGGAGTTATTCTCCACGATGGTTAACACGCCCAAAGTAAATATCAGGCATAGCCAAAGATCGGCGTAACCTGCCAGTGCAGCGTGAGTCACAACGTAAGGCATGCTTAAAAATGCCGTTATCAGCATCCAGCCAGTAATCAGTCCATAGCGTTCTTTTCCGAATCCGAAGAGTGCTAGGCCCGTACTCAGGTAAGCAAGCCACCAAGGAAGATGTGACAATAGAGAGTCCGGGTCGTTGATGGCGAGCATAATCCATAGTTGTGCGTTGGTGGATACTGACCCATGATTTCCTATCGTCTCCATTGGGGCATCTAGAGATCTGTTGTAATAAAACTGTAAGGTCTTTGGTTCCCAGCCTCGCCAAGCGTCCCACGCAAAAGTCGGTTTTATTAGGACTTCGTGCAACGCAAATATCAAGTTGACTACGCAGATTATTAACATCAAGGTAATAACTACGATTTGCCACGTGGGGAGCGAAGTCATTGAAGCAAGCCTCAACCTGCAGGTTGCAGTTGGTGCTGTGGTGTTATCAAAATAAGTAAGAACCACGAAAGAAGAGAGTAACACTAGCAGAAGTATGAGCATTGGCCAGAAACTAAACTCTATACTCAGTGCATCGAATAGCTTGATAACTGCCAATTGGGCAGCCACACCGAGCGTGTAGCCGTGCGCTACATATGTCGAAATTGGTCGTCCTTTGCCGATACAGTAACGTGCCACGAAAATGCCTAGGACCAATGGAACGACAAACGCAAGCAATAGCCGTAGACTGATTTCAATACCAGGCAAGTGACGTTCCCCCAGCTTGTTCGTATCCGATTACGTTTCTCATTTAGTTTCTTTTTTAAGCGCCACTAAGAGTCCAATCGAGTTTTGATAACGCTGATCGAATGTGATGCCCGGCGTGTTAATAAGAAGTTCTTGCTTTATTCTTTCTTGGGTTGTACGGCCATTAGCTAGGATGAGCGTTAAATTAGAGCTTTCCGACATTTTTTCAATGGAGCTTCTGTCTGCTTGCGAGATTTGTAATGTAGATACCTCTGGCAGAAGGTGATATCTGAGTCGATGTGCAAACCCTAGGCTTTGCGTACCACTTGGGATTAGGATGGACAAAGCTTCTTCATCATCTTTTCTGAGCTTCTTTATTGCTTGAGAGAGCTGATAATAGGCGGAATCCCAATCGCTTAGTTTTTTGTCTTCAGTGCTTTTCCCGTAAAACTGCGTATTCGTCTCCTTGATCTGTAGAAAGATTTTTGGGGTCCAGAGCGCGATCATCATGGCCCAACACAAGGATAGAGTTACGACTGCTGCTTCTCGCCGAAATATCCAAGTGCTTTTCCTTGAGCTTAAATAAGACGGTCGTAGCCTAAAGAAAGAATCCAATAAGAAAGTAAAAAAAATTCCGAGAAAGAACCAGAGAATTACAGCTGTGGTTGGATAAGCAAGTGGCTGAGTGGTTGTTCCTTGATAAGCGTTAATTGATGAATGATCCCATGGGCTGAAGTGATTCCACTCGGTCCATATAGTTTCGAGTATTGCGCGAAAGCTGAAAGGATGGAATTCGATTGCTCTCAGCCGAAAGCGACTGTTTTGGAGGTCTCCGTATACACCAACTTCTACTGATTCTATCGTTCCATCCCAAAGGTCTTGGCTGCGTAAGTTTAACCACCCAGTACCGTTGGGATTGGTAGGCACTTCTGCATAAAACACTCCATCTGGGTTCTCACGTGTATGCCAAAATACAAAAAGCCTTAGATTAGAATGAAGGCCTTCAGTATCTACTTGTAAAAAAAAGTAGTCTTGAGTGGAAAACGAAACGTGAGCAATGGCTACCGCTTCGCCGTTTTTAAGCCCTGTTACGATTAGATCATTTGCTTCATAAAAACTCCCGCCGCTTAGCCTTGGTCTGAACATAGCGCCGACTAGGCTGACGGGCTGGATATCTTGTCGAAACTCTGCGGTGATAAACTCTCTCTTAAAGTTAGTGAGAAACAGCACATAAAGCAATGCCAGTGCCAGTGCCGCCAAAAAAAGCCCGACAGTAGCTGTAAACAATAACCCAGCGAAATCCTTATTTGAGAGTGGGGCAGCTTCCATGTGGGGGGGGGTAGTAGTTTTCTTGGGACTGCCTAGCCTGGGCACGCTGCACATAGCCTAATTCTCTGCCAATAACGAATCGCCATAGACCAGCCGATCGCATACTGACGGAACGTGGCGATCACGTTAGCTTCATCGGTGCTCGGATCGATACCTTGTATATGGACAGGACTGTGAATCTCGGCTAGAGACTGTTCGGCTTCTTCAACAGCCCTTGATATATAAGCTTGCCAATTTTGCGAAGGAAGGTCTTTCGCCGAACGGTACTTCTGCGCCAGGTTGTACATCAGATGCGCTTGCCCCTTCGCTTGCTCCCGTCGGTAATCCAAAAGTAGATCTTTATCGGAGCGCTCCGCCATCCGCTTGGCATCCTCGGCCAATCCCAGCAATCGACGTTCAGGGTTACTAGCATCCTTGTAGTCAATATTCTCCACCAAGTACCTAGTAAACAGCACAATCCCGCCCGACCCCGCAATCGGCTCCCGCAGCCCCCGATCACTGCGATCATCTAGCGGCAAATGAGGCACGCACCAATCATACTCAAGCACAGCGCCGTGGTGGTACATGGCCTCAACCATGCTTGCAAAAAGCAGGTCTTCGCCGCGGAACGCCGGGAAGTAGGGCGGTAGAAGCTGGGAGTTATCTACCCCGGTCATCTGCGACATAAAGGCCATCTTGTGCAGGGTGGGGCGGGTACAGCCAAACCAGCTACAGCGATTTTCCAGGGCCTGGGCCATGCCGTGGGGTGCGCTGGCGAGGCGTTCAATGCTCGCTTCGTCCAGATGTAGAGCCCAATGTGCGGAGCCGGTGCCGGGGTCGCCCCAGGAGCCGCATTGGGTGATAAGCACCGGAGTATCGGCGTGCAGCTCGTTGAGCATGGCCGCGTTGGCACTGTGTAACCATTCAGTCTGTAGGTCGCCGCCGGCGATATCGTTCAGAGCAAACCCAAGGTTTTGTCCCAGGTACTTTAGGTGGCCAACGATGGGGTCTTGTCCCGTGGACGCGGCACTTGCCATCAGGGTGTCGCGGTCCGCGTAAAACGCGGCTTGTCTGCGCCCGGTGAACCCAATGCCTTCCTCGCGTACGGCGGGGTGAATAGCGTCGCAAAGGATATCGTCGTCCAGAATAACGGCCCGTTTACCCACAGAAAGCAGCAGGGCTATAGTTCGAGATCGACCGTAAGTCTTCTTACCTCGCCATTGCTCTGGGTCGATCAGAAATCGTATTCCCTCTTCGGCTTCGGGTAGTTCACGGATAAGTCGTTCAAGAAGGGATTTTTGCTCGTCGGCACCAAAGTAGCGCATGTCTTTCGCGCTACGCAGATTGAATCGTTCGACCAGCTCTTGATTAGCGGCCTGGCTCTCCGGGAGCTTGGAATCGTCGATCAGAGTGACGGTTTCATGCATACCCAGGTTGGCATTGCGAAGCAAAGACTCCAAAAGACGTTCTACGGCGTCCGGACGGTCGCTAGTAATAACAAAAACCGCAGAGGGTGCCAGGGTCCGTCGTTCTTCCGTTAGCAACTGTTTTTGGATGCGTTCACTACGCAATAGGAATTCACTGTCCCTAAGCTGTGTAAGCGTGCCTTGAACGGCGCTTTCTTGCCCTTTCAATTCCGGCCGAGTGGCACATAAACGTTTGGCATGTCCCTCGAGGGTGTCAAATTGGGTGCAGGTCATGAGCGCATCGACGACCGGAGGTGCAAAAAACTGCTGTTTTCCGTTCAGCCGATTAATAACTAAGGTTTTTTGTGCATCTATTGGAATAATTTCGCAGTCCGCAAAAGCAAAAAGAGCAGGGTTCTCTGGTTGCGTTTGCGGGGAGAAGGGGTTGTCGGAGAGGCCGCTATAGCTGTAGGTGGTAGTCAGTTCGTCGCTCATGAATGGGCCATGTTGGATCAATGCTTCTTAAACTATTCAGTGTATAAACGCGATGGGAAAAGCGCCCTAAACATGCATAGATGGTGTGAACAACAAGTCTAAGTCGCGCTGTTTGCGCTGTAAACTCGATGGTACGGTGGTTTTTACTAAATATCTTTACATGGGCACTTTATGTTCTTGTCCAAGCGTTCTATACGCCCAAGGCTGACACGCTGGAGTCTTTTTTGGTATAAGCCAAGATGCGGAGCGTTGTTATTGCTTCCGTGCCGTTCTTTTAAAGCAAGAGGCCCTTTATGACGTCAGCAGTATTAGCTCCCCTGGCGAAATCCAAGATTAAAACTCGCGCGGCTGTGAAAGGCATGAGTTTGGCGGAAATCGAGAAAGTCATTGAAAATCTTAATGCTGTTTTAGTCAGCGAGAAGAAAAAAGAAGAGTCGAAGGCGAAGGCCGCTAAAAAGGCCAAAATCGCCAAGATTAAAGCTCTCATGGAGGAAAGCGGTTTAAGCCCGGCGGATCTTCGTAGCTCGGGACGCGGTAAAGCTCGCAAGAAGGCGGCGGGCAAGAAATCTAAGGTGGCACCGAAATACCGTCTAGTGGTTAAAGGCGTCGAGCACCTCTGGTCTGGTCGAGGCAGGCCACCGCGTGCATTCAAAGATTATATGGACGCAGGCAATTCGAAGGAAAGCTGCGCCATTTAAGAATCTAATGCAAAAGCGCCTTTAACGGCTCCGTTTCTGGGCCAGATCAATAGCCAGTTGCAGAGCCGCGCGGAAGCTGCTGTCGTCCGCATTGCCGGTCCCGGCCAGATCATAAGCAGTTCCGTGATCAACACTGGTGCGGACGATAGGTAAACCGAGGGTCACGTTTACCGCGGCGCCGAAACTTGCGTACTTGAGCACCGGTAATCCCTGGTCGTGGTACATAGCGAGGTAGGCGTCGGTCTCCTTTCTAAGTCGTGTGTTAAACGCTGTATCTGCGGGCCAGGGCCCGCTGGCCTGAATGCCCATGGCCTGCGCCTGGGCAATAGCGGGTGCGATGATCGCACTGTCTTCATGTCCCAGGTGGCCGCCTTCACCGGCGTGAGGGTTTAGCCCTAGAACACTGATGCGGGGTGCCGTGAGAGTAAACTTGCTCTGCAAATCGCGGTGCATGGTGTGCAGGATCGTGGTTAAAAGTTCCGTGTTGATGGCGTTCGGAACTGCCTTTAGGGGGATGTGAGTGGTTGCCAGCGCAACACGCAAATCGCCGCCCGTGAGTAACATCACTACTTGTTCGGTACCGGTTTCCTCGGCGAGGTATTCCGTGTGCCCAGAGAATGGCACCCCACTATCGCTGATAACGGCCTTGTTTACGGGTGCGGTGACCATCGCCTGGAACGAACCATTGCGACAGCCATCGATGGCTTGATCCAGGGCCTTGAGGGTGCCAGCAGCGTTTCTCGGCTCTCCCAACCCCGGGGTCACAGCCGTCGCCAGGGGCTGGTGTTGGACTCGTACAGATCCAGGGGTATGGGGTTGGGGAGTCTGAACTGAATCGGGTGCCGACTGTAAGTGGACCTCAATACTTAGAAGCTCGGCGCGCTGCGCTAGCAAGTCCTGATCGGCGATGACAACAAGCTCCGCAGGCCAGGGATCCTGCAGCGCTGTGAGTACTACGTCTGGTCCGACACCGGCCGGGTCGCCGGTGGAGATGGCAATGCGCGGTAGGGTCATCGTTGAGTGTTCCCCAGGCTTCGCGAGCTGGCGGGTACCTGGAAGTATCCCTGACCTGCGCTACTTGATATCGACAAACGCCTCGTCACGGATTTTACGCAGCCAAACGTCCAGCTCTTCCTGATACTTGCGGCTGTGAAGATGCTCTTCGATCTGTGCCCGGCGCATTTCAGAGGTCATGTCTTTGTCGCGACGATCCAGCACTTCGAGAATGTGCCAGCCGAACTCCGAACGCACGGGTTGGGAAATGCTCCCCGTTTCGGTGCTGGCCATCATGTTTTCAAACTCCGGCACCATCTGCCCGGGGTTGGTCCATCCCAGTTCCCCGCCTTCCGAGGCAGAGCCGATATCCTCCGAGTATTCGCGCGCCAGCGCTGCAAAGTCCTCACCGCCTTCTATGCGGGTTTTCAGATCCGCGATCTGCTGTCGCGCCTGATCATCGGTAAGAATCTCCGAAGGCTTGATCAGTATGTGCCGCACTTTGGTTTGGCTTATGGTGAGTTCCGCACCTCGCCGGTCCATCATCTTCACGATGTGCCAACCACTGGGGCTTTGGAAAAGGTCCGCGGTGTCGCCGGTTTTCAATGTTTGGGCAACTTCCTGAAAAATACTGGGAACATCATCGAGCTTGCGCCAGCCGAGATCGCCACCATTGAATGTGTATTCTTCGCCGCTGGCGGAGATCACCGTATCAAAGTCTTCGCCACCCTGGATGCGAGCTACAAGTGTCTCGCAGTAGGCCTGACTGGCTTCGATTTCCCTTTGCGAAGCGCCAGAGGGTATGGGCAGAAGGGCGTGGACGAGTCGGTATTCGGGCTGAACCAGCTTTTGACCCTCTTCCGTGGACAGATAGTTATCGATTTCCTGGTCTGTGATCTGGATAAGCTGGTTGACGTTCCCCTGCTGAACGCGCTGGATAACCATTTCGCGACGGATGTTCTCGCGAATCTCGCCGTAGGATCGTCCTTCCTGTTCCAGTAGTACGGCGAATTGTTCCGGCGTCATGCGGTTTTGTCGCGCTATGCGCCCCATGGCGGCATCCAGTTGCGCGTCAGAGATGCGTACGCCAAAGCGGTCGCCCATCTGCATTTGGATACTTTCGAGGATCAGTCGGTCGAGGATCTCTCGAATCAGTTCGTCTTCCGGCGGTGCTTCCACACCACGGGTTTCCAGGTTTTCCGCCACCACGGCGAGGCGTTCGCGAAGTTCGCTGGCCATGATCACGTCGTCGTCAACGATGGCGACGACCTGATCAATCATTTCCGTTGCGCCGTGGGCGCCCGATGCCCAGGCCAGGGCAATGCTAACGCCCAGCGCTACGGCGTGGCCCACGCTACGGATAGAGTCTTTGGTTTTATCTCGATACATAAGCAAGGCGGTCAAACCCTCGAATCATGTCGTTCATCAACCCCTCAACGCTGTCTCCAAAGCCGCCGAGACCTTTCAGAACAAATTGCACCTGGGTGGCAAATTCTCGGTCAAGATTTGGCGAATCGAAGTTGGGAACGCCTTCGCTAACCGTGTCAAAGTACCGTAGGTGGAGGAGACGCACCTGCCAGCAACAGCTATCGTATTCGATCCCCACCATATCTTCCACGCTGCGATCCGCCTCTAAACTGTAGTTCCAGGCCATGAAAACGCGCCAGTTTTGGTTGATGGGATAGTAGGTAGATAGATTGACCTGATCGGTAACCGGTTGGTTCCCAACCAGGGTCACCGGGCGCCGGAAGGTATAGCCCACGTTGAATACGCTGTCGTTGTCGCGGGTGTAGCTGGCCAGGAAGTTGCCGGCGTTCATTTTCCTGGTCGACGGGTCGTACTGGAGGTTGCTGCGCACGGCGAGACGATCATTGGGGTAAAAGTTTAGTTCACCGGCGACTTCAGAGCTTGACTGGTCCAGCTCCGGATCCGATGCGTTGAGGCGCACTCGTCGGTTGGTGAAGTAGAAGATCTGCCCAATGCTGGCGTTGAAGCGCTCTTCGCCGCTGCCCTCATCGAGGATCCGTGTGGTCAGGCCGATGGCGAGCTGGTTGGCGTCGTCCAGACGATCCCGGCCGGAGAATCGCGTGTCTCGAAAGAGTTGGTTGTAGTTGAAGGTCAGTTCCGCGCTGTCGAAATCGGGCTGTGCCGTTTGGTCGTCAAACTGGCTGTAAAGGTAGAACGCCCGGGGCTCCAGGGTCTGGATAACATCGCGATTTGCCAGGGTTGTGCGGCGTTCGAAAAACAACCCACTGTCAATGCTACCCAGGGCCGAGCGCGCTCCGGGATTCTCATCGAGTTCGTCTAACTGTCGATCAAGGGAGTACTCAAGCACGCGGTATTTCGCGGTGGGCCTTAAAAACCCATAGGACCAGCTCATGGGGAAGGTCGCACCGGCTTCCGCGTAAAGGCGTTGACCGATGACCCGATCCAGGTCCGTATCGAAATTGGAATACTGCACCATACCGATGGGATTGAGGGCGAAGGGCTTGCCCTGATCACGATACTGGGCGGTGATCTGCGGGAGTTTTTTGTAGTCCTGGAAAATATCGTCGGCCAGGGGTTGGAATTGCTGCGCCTGGAAGTTTACGAGCCAGTCTTCCCCCAAATAGTCCACCTGTCCCAACTGCAGAAGGTTTACATCTCTTCGTGCATCGAGGCGTGAGGCCTCCAGATCGCGAATAAGATCAATATCTGAAACCCGGGTGTAGTTGATGTGGGACCGCCATCGTTCGGCGTAGACGCCGCGGTGTTGTACTGATGCCAGCCAACGATCCGAATCGGTTTCTTCGGGAAAGTCTGAGGCGTATTGCTCATCGTCGGCGATGTAACTGCCGCCGACCGTCCACTCTCCGTTGAAGGGATCCAGATACCGCCCCTGAAGTTCGTGATTCAGACCACGCTGGCCAATGTATCTGGGTGAGTAGAGTAGATCGTAGTTCGGTGCGAGATTCAGATAGTAGGGAATACCCACATCCAATCCTCCGCGGCTGTCGGATCCCAGAGTCGGGAACATAAAACCGCTGCGACGACGGTCATCCAGGGGAAAGCTGATCCAGGGAGCATAAAACACCGGGTAGCCCCCGGCTTTCAGGGTCGCATCCCGCGCCGTTCCAACGCCCTCCGCGAGATTTAGCTCCAGCTGTCCGGTTTTTAAAATCCAGTCATCATCGCCCGGTGCGCAGAAGGTCACCTCGCCGTCTTCGATACGTATGAGTTCGTCGGCGTCACGAGATAGAAGGCCCGCTTCGCCCCGCAAGTGCTGCTCGTGGAGGACAAAGCGACTGTTTTCCATCTGCGCTTCACCGCTCCGCGAATAGAATTCACCCTGATCGCCCCGGAGCAGGACACCAGGTTCTCTAAGCTCAATGTTCCCCGATAGGGTGCCCGCTCGGGATTCACGATTGATGCTCGCCTCATCGCTGGAAAATTCTCGATAGCCCTGGGTTACTTCAACGCCGCCAGATAAGCGCACCGTGTCTCCTTCGAGCTCTGAACGTCGAGCGCTCGCCTCGATGGGTGCCTGATCTGGGTCTAGGGCGATACTGCGGCTCTGGGGGTCAATGTAACGTCCACCGCAGAGTCGACAGCGAAGGTCTCGTTGTCTTGCGGGCACTTCCGCGATGGGCTTCCAGTCCATATCGGCGCCGGGTCTGGGAGCGATGACCTCTTCTTCAAGCCCCGGCTCCTGGGCGTTTAGGGTCGTAGCCCAAAGGGCCATCACAATCGCGTAACATCCACCGCCACGGCCAAGATCTCGGAGTCCCCTGCGCCGGGGGCTCGCACCGAGAGGCTGGTGGTGTGCGCGAGCACGGATGGGTTGTAACAAAGGAAAGAAGACTGGCATCAAGGGCGGCTGTGGGGGCGCGAACCGCCGCATAATAATGCATCGCTGGTCCTGACGTTAGCACCGATACAAGAGAGTGAGCTTGAAAAGTAAAGATCGCAGCCAGTCTCTGCAGGCCTGGTATGAAGCACAGGCCGGTGTTTCAGGCTCGACCCTGACCATGATTGCCGGAGATGCGAGCTTCCGCCGGTATTTTCGTGTGGTAGCGGATGGTCACCGCGCGGTCTTATGCGATTCTCCGCCCGCCACAGAGAAAAACCCAGAGTTTCTCGCTATCGCTCTTGCCCTGACGGCCGCAGGTGTCCGTGTACCGAAGATTATTCATGTCGACCTTGAGCGCGGCTTCTTCGCCTTGGAAGACCTGGGGGATCAGACCCTCTTACCCCTGCTTGAGGAGTCGGCGGTGGATGCCTATTACGCCGACGCCTTTGAAATGCTGGAACGCCTGGCCCTGGCGGACCACCGGGAGTTTTCCCTGCCGAACTACGAATATTCGCTCCTGGCGGCGGAACTTCGACTGTTTCCCGAGTGGTTTTGCGAAGGGCTCCTGGGGCTTTCCCTTGATGGGAGGGCGCGCGATGCTTTTCAGTCCCTTGAGGAGGTTTTGTGTGAAAGGGCTCTAGCCCAGCCTCAGGTTGTGGTGCATCGGGACTTCCATGCCCGAAACCTTATGGTCCTGGAAGGGGGTGGGCTAGCTACCATCGATTTTCAAGACGCGGTGGTGGGGCCCATAAGCTACGATTTGGTTTCTCTGCTCAGGGATTGCTATCTGCGCTGGCCCGTGGCTCGGGTCAAAGACTGGGCCCTGGCTTACCGTCGGCGCTTGTTGGACCGGGGACTGGCCTTGCCGGAAGAGACAGATTTTCTCACGGACTTCGATTGGATAGGATTGCAGCGGCACATCAAAGTGTTGGGTATTTTTGCGCGTCTCCACTTGCGGGACGGCAAGGCCGCCTATCTACAGGACCTGCCCCGCGTACTGAGCTACGTGCGTGACGGTCTGAGTGCTTACGATCACAGCCCTGCGTTGGCAGGCTTCGGCGAGTGGTTTGAAGCGCAGATTGTGCCCCTGGCCGAGAAACAAACCTGGTATGTCTCTCCGTCTACCCTGGCTGAGCCATGGTAAGCAGTTCGACGAAAGTGATGCTGCTGGCCGCGGGGAAAGGCGAGCGCATGCGTCCTTTGACACTGACGACACCCAAGCCATTACTTCAGGTTGGCGGAAAGCCATTGCTTCAATGGCATATAGAGACCCTCATCACCTTGGGGGTCCGCGACTTTGTTATCAACTCATCCTGGCTCGGGGAGCAGATACGCACCTGGTGTGGAAACGGTGCGACCTGGGGCGTGAGCATTCAACACAGCGTTGAGGAGGAACCTCTGGAGACCGCAGGAGGCATTATTCAGGCCCTGCCGCTCCTGGGCGGAGATCCTTTTTTGGTGGTCAATGCCGATATCTGGACCGCTTACCCCTTTGCATCTCTGCTGTCACAGATGCCTCCGGTGGACGGCGCGCACCTCGTGCTTGTGGATAACCCCGCTCACAACTCTCAAGGGGATTTTCTTCTCCGGGAGGGAATGGTGACAGAGAAAACTTCGGTGGAGCATGAGATGGCCCTGACCTACAGCGGGATTGGGCTGTATGATCCAGGGTTTTTTGCGGGCTGTACCCCGGGTAAACGTCCATTGCTCCCCCTGCTGGAGCGCGCTATCCGGGAGCAGCGCTTGGCGGGAGAGCACTACCGGGGGGCGTGGACGGACGTAGGTACGCCAGAGCGCCTGGCGGCCCTGGATGAACAATTGCAGGGAAGCGCCTGAAGAAAGACCATCGAAGCGGCGCAAGGGCCAGGCCCTTACCGATGGTTTATGGGGCACCGGGCCTGAGGCGCTCATTCGAGGATAGGGAAGGGCAAGACCATGAATGATTACCTGATCGCCCCGTCGATCTTGTCGGCCAATTTCGCCAAGCTTGGCGCTGAGGTAGATGCCGTATTGGATGCGGGCGCCGACATCATCCACTTCGATGTCATGGACAATCATTATGTGCCCAACCTGACCATCGGTCCTATGGTCTGCAAGGCCTTACGCCAGCACGGTGTTACCGCCCCTATCGACGTTCACCTCATGGTCAGCCCTGTGGATCGCCTCATCGGTGACTTTGCCGAAGCGGGCGCTAGCTACATCACCTTCCATCCCGACGCATCCACCCATGTCGATCGATCGCTGCAGATGATCCGCGATGCGGGTTGTAAAACCGGCCTGGTGTTTAACCCCCATGTGGGTTTGGACGCCCTCACTTATGTTATGGATAAGGTGGACATGGTGCTCCTCATGTCGGTGAATCCGGGCTTTGGGGGGCAGTCGTTTATACCGTCAACGCTGCCCAAGCTGCGTCAGGCCCGGGCGCTCATCGATGAGTCGGGCCTGGATATCCGCCTCGAGGTGGACGGCGGTGTTTCGCCGGCGAATATCGGGGAAATTGCTGCCGCCGGGGCCGATACCTTTGTTGCAGGTTCGGCGATCTTTGGTAAACCCGACTATAAAGCCGTGATAAGGGAAATGCGCGCTGAGCTTGCCAAGGCCACGAGTACCGCTACAATGCCCGCATGATTACTGGAGATCACTGCCGGTCCCCGGTGCAAGCCGAACGCCCCCCGACGGCGTTTCGCTTGTCCGAGAGAAACATCACGCGTTGGCGATGGTGATGCCCGGGCTCCGCTAGGGGCCCAACAGCTAAGCGGCACGCACGGTTCACCAAACGTGTTTGCTGACTTCTCACGGTGACCCAGGCCCCTGGCCCGTTACCTCGGCAGAACCCCAAGATTCCAGGAACATTCATGAAAGCAGATGAATTCGCCGCGTTTGCCGCGCAGGGCTACAACCGTGTGCCCCTCCACCGCGAGGTATTAGCGGATTTCGATACCCCCTTGTCGACCTATCGCAAGCTCGCGGAAGGGCCTTACTCCTATCTCTTCGAGTCGGTGGAGGGCGGCGAAAAATGGGGGCGTTACTCGATCATTGGACTGCCTTGCAAGGAGCTGATTCGCGTCTATGGGCACCGTGTAGAGCGGTGGTCCCAGGGGCAACTTCGGGCCGAGGAAGAGGCTAAGGATCCCCTGGCCTGGATCGAAGCGTATCAGGACCAGTACCGAAGTCCGCCCCAAGATGCCTTACCGGTATTTCATGGTGGTCTCGTCGGATACTTCGCCTACGATGCGGTGCGCTATGTGGAATCGCGGCTGGCTAAAAGTACTCTGCAAGACACCCTGGGTACGCCCGATGTGCTTCTCCTGTTGTCCGATGAGGTGCTGGTTTTTGACAACCTTGCGGGAACTCTGCGGGTGGTTGTAAACGCCGACCCCAACGTCAGCGGTGCTTATGACCAGGCGCAGACCAGGCTCGACGAGTTGGTGGCACAGTTGGATTCGCCCCTGGAACCCATGCCGCGAGTTTCCCTTGCTGGGGAGGATGGGTCCGCATTGGAGCGCAAGGCGCGCACCAGCCTCAGCCGAGAGGAGTACGAAGGCGCCGTCGAGCGGGTCAAGGAATATGTGTTGGCGGGTGATGTCATGCAGGTGGTTCCATCCCAACGCATGAGCGTGCCCTTCGTGGCGCCGCCCCTGAATCTCTATCGCGCGCTGCGTAATCTGAATCCTTCGCCGTATCTGTATTTTCTTGATCTGGAAGATTTTCAAGTCGTGGGGTCTTCGCCAGAGATTCTGGTGCGCGCTGAGCAGGGCAAAGTGACCGTGCGGCCCATTGCTGGCACTCGTCGAAGAGGCCGGACGACCGAGGAAGATCAGGCCATGGAGGCCGAGTTGCTGGCTGACCCTAAAGAGATTGCCGAGCACCTCATGCTCATCGATCTGGGCCGCAACGATGTGGGGCGGATCGCCCAAACCGGTACCGTGACGCTCACGGAAAACATGGCCATCGAGCGCTACTCCCATGTGATGCACATCGTCTCCAACGTCGAGGGATCCCTGCGAGATGACTTCTCGGCCATGGATGCCCTGCGGGCAGCCTTGCCAGCGGGCACCTTGAGCGGGGCACCAAAGATTCGCGCCATGGAGATCATCGACGAATTGGAGCCGGTGAAACGTGGAATTTATGGGGGTGCTATCGGCTATCTGTCCTGGGCGGGAGATATGGACACAGCCATCGCGATTCGCACCGCCGTCCTCAAGGACGGTGAGCTGCACATCCAGGTGGGCGCCGGGGTCGTGGCGGATTCCGTACCCAGCCTCGAATGGCAGGAAACCCTGAATAAGGCTCGCGCGATCCTCCGCGCAGCGGCCATGGTCGAGGGCGGGGAGGGTTCGCCATGCTCCTGATGATCGACAATTACGACTCGTTTACCTACAACGTCGTGCAATACCTTGCGGAACTGGGTGCTGAGGTACAGGTATTCCGCAATGATGAGATCTCTGTCGAGGACATCAGGGACCTGGCCCCCGATCGCATTGTGGTCTCACCGGGTCCGTGCACGCCCAAGGAAGCTGGCGTTTCCCTGGCGGCGATAGAGCATTTCGCCGGCCGGGTGCCTTTGTTGGGGATATGCCTGGGCCACCAAAGTCTGGGCCAGGTTTTTGGGGGCGAGGTGGTGCGGGCCCGAAAGGTCATGCACGGTAAGACTTCACCCATTTACCATACGGGCGTCGGTGTATTTGCTGGCTTACCATCACCGTTTATCGCCACGCGGTACCATTCCCTGGTGGTGGACAAGGACGGACTGCCGGACAGCCTTGAGATTACCGCCTGGACTCAGCATGAGGATGGGGCGGTGGATGAAATTATGGGTTTACGTCATCGGCAAACCGGTGCGGAAGGTGTCCAGTTCCATCCCGAGTCCGTGTTGAGCGAACACGGTCACGCGCTGCTGCAAAATTTTCTCGAGCAGCGCAGCCAGGGCGACTGAGGAGGCGATCATGGAGATGCAACAGGCGTTGGCACAGGTTGCCGATGGGAAGGATCTGTCGCGTGAGGACATGGCGTCGGTCATGGAGCAGATCATGTCTGGTGATGCGTCCGATGCACAGATCGGTGGCTTGCTCATGGCGCTGCGAATGAAAGGCGAGGCTATCGATGAGATTGTTGGCGCCGCCCAGGTGATGCGCTCCATGGCCACGCCCGTGACCGTGGAGCATGAGCATCTTGTCGATCTGGTCGGTACGGGCGGTGATGGGGCCAATCTGTTTAATGTATCGACTGCGGCCTGTTTTGTGGTCGCCGCTGCGGGAGCCAAAGTCGCTAAACACGGGAATCGCTCTGTTTCGAGCACCAGTGGGAGCTCCGATGTTCTGGAGAGCCTGGGTGTGCCCCTGGATCTCTCTCCCGATCAGGTAGCCCGGGCCATCGATGAGGTGGGCCTCGGTTTTATGTTTGCCCCCGCCCATCACAGTGCCATGCGCTACGCCATCGGGCCGAGAAGGGAGTTGGGTCTGCGGACTTTGTTCAATCTCCTGGGCCCTCTAACCAACCCTGCGGGGGTGCGGCGTCAACTGATCGGAGTCTTCGACTCCGCGCTCTGCGAACCTCTGGCGCAGGCATTCAAGGCCCTGGGCAGCGAGCACACCATGGTGGTTCACGCCCATGATGGATTGGATGAGATTTCCATCGCCGCGCCAACCCTGGTCGCTGAGCTCAAGGATGGCAGGGTATCGACCTTCGAGCTTCGTCCTGAAAGCTTCGATCTCGCTGCCGATAATCTGGACGGCCTCCAGGTCAGTTCCGCGCAGGCCTCGGCGAAGCTGATTCGGGCGGCGCTGGGCGGAGGCGAGGCGTCGGGGAACGACGCCGAAAAAGCGCGAAGTATTATTGCCCTGAATGCCGGGGCAACAATTTATGTAGCCGGGGTAGCGGGTTCCCTCGCTGACGGTATTGGCCTTGCCGAGGATTTGATCTCGGCGGGCCTTGCGGCCGAAAAAATGCGCGCCTTTATCGACCTTACGCAGCTCATGCGTTCGAGTAACGACTCGTGATTCACGATGTGCCCGACGTACTGAAGAAGATCCTCGCCCGTAAGGAGGAAGAGGTACGAGAGCGCCGCCAAGTGCGATCCCTAGCCGCCCTGGATGCGACCATCGCGAAAAGAGCGCCGGCACGGGGTTTCGCCCGGGCGATCCAGACCCGGGTAGGTGGTGGAGCGACAGCCGTGATTGCTGAGGTGAAAAAAGCCTCGCCGAGCAAGGGCTTGATCCGTGAAAACTTCATGCCGACGACAATCGCCGCGCAGTACGAGGAGGGTGGCGCAACCTGTCTTTCGGTGCTCACAGACCGGGATTTCTTCCTCGGCCACGAAGACTATCTTCAGCAGGCCCGCGAGGCCTGTAGTTTGCCGGTGTTACGCAAAGACTTCACGGTGGACGAATACCAGATTGCCGAAGCCCGGAGCATCGGCGCGGATGCCGTGTTGCTGATCGTCGCGGCTCTGGAGCAACAGCGTCTTCTGGACCTGGCGTCCGCTGCGGAGCACTACGGCATGGATGTCCTTGTCGAAGTGCACGATGGCGAGGAGCTGGCGCGTGCCCTGGACCTGTCGACACCGCTGGTGGGGATCAACAATCGCAATCTGCGGGACTTTTCCACAAGCCTGGACACGACCCTGTCTCTATTGGACGTTATGCCGGACGATCGGGTGGTCATCACCGAGAGCGCGATTCATACGGAAGCCGATGTGCGAACGATGCGCGAAGCAGGGGTTCAGGCGTTTTTGGTGGGCGAGGCGTTTATGCGAGCGGAAGACCCCGGTGAGGCCTTGCGTAGCTTATTTGTCTGATTGGAATCCTACGCAACCGCTCGCTGCGAGTTGCCTTAGGAGCAGTCGCAGCCGTGGGTTTAGCGCGCGTTAAACACCACAATGGTCTTGCCGGACACGGAGACCAGGCCATCTTCCTCGAGGGTTTTTAGTACCCGCCCAGCCATCTCTCGGGAGCAACCGGCGATTTTGCCTAGCTCCTGCCGCGTGATCTTGATTTGCATTCCTTCCGGGTGGGTCATGGCATCGGGTTGTTTTGATAGATCCATGAGGGTGTGAGCGATGCGCCCGGCGACATCTACAAAGGCGAGATTCTTAAGCTTGTAGGTGGTTTTTCTGAGCCGCGTGGCCATCTGCGTTGCAATGCCGAACAAGATGTCGGGGAATTGCGCCTTGATCTTCATGAAGCGCTCGTAGGAGATTTCCGCTATTTTGCTTGCCTCGCGAGTTGTGACCTCTGCGCTGCGAGCTTCCTCCTCGCTGGCAAAGAGCCCCATCTCACCAAAGAAATCACCCAGGTTCAGATAGCTGACCACCATCTTGTGGCCCTCTTCCTGCTCGTCTTCCACCGTTACGGAGACGGAACCATCCAGGATCAGAAACAGCTTGTCGCTGATTTCACCCTCGCGGAGGATGGTTGAGCGATTCGGGTACTCGCGGATTTCGCAGAAACGCAGAAACTCTTCGACATTGGGGATGGCCTGGAGGAGTTGCGGTCGCAGCATGGTTCGCTCTCACAGAGGGGAATTTGTGTGAGTTTAACCCCCAATGGATGTAAGGGAAAACAAGACTTAAGCGAATTAGCCATGCCCTACCTCCTGGCTAACGTAGGCTTGGATATCTTCCCGACCCTCGCTTGTTACCCCTGTGATAATCTCCGGCCCCCGATAGAGAAGAGCGACAGGGAGTCAGCGGTGGACGTAACGGTCAAATGGATGGATGGCGCCATGTTTGTAGGTGAATCCGGTTCAGGACACTCCGTGGTTATGGATGGCCCTGAGGATCTCGGTGGTCGCAATCTGGGCCCCCGACCCATGGAAATGCTTCTTCTCGGTACGGGTGGTTGCGCCATCTACGACGTGCTGAGCATGCTCAAGAAGTCTCGCCAGGAGGTGCGTGACTGTCGAGTCGAAATTCAGGCCGAGCGCGCTGATGCGGTGCCCGCGGTATTTACCAAACTGAACATGCACTTCGTGGTATCGGGCACGAGCCTGAAGGAAAACCACGTTAAGCGCGCCGTAGATCTTTCCGCGGAAAAATACTGCTCAGCTTCCATCATGCTCGACGCGGCGGGTGTGGTAATCACCCACTCCTACGCTATCGAAGAGGTTTAGGTTTAGATCAGCCCGGCGCTTGGGTGGGCGGTATTCGCCGAGGCGCGATTCAACCGTCCTGTTAAACCCTGCCCTGTTACACGTAGTAGCTGGACTTGGTCATGACCTGCGACAACGCCGTCATGGCGTTCTTCACGGGCCTTGGAAAATCCGTACCACCGGCGGCCAGGGCATTCTCCCCGTGGCGTTCCTCGTCTTCCAACATCTGCTGGAGGATGAGCCGGGATCGGCGGTCTTCGTCGGGCAATTGGCGAAGATGGTCTTTGAGGTGCTTGCACACCCGCTCTTCGGTGGCGGCGACAAAGCCAAGACTCACAGCATCGCCGACGGCGCCGGCGAGCGCGCCCAGGGCAAAGGAAAGGCCGTACCAGGCGGGGTTTAAGGCGCTGGGCCGAGAGCCAAGCTGACGGAGCCGCTCTTCACACCAGACAAGATGATCGACTTCTTCCGCCGCGGCCTGCTGCATTTCGTCGCGTACCGTCGGCAGTTTCGCAGTCAGGGCCTGCCCCTGATACAAAGCCTGGGCACAGACTTCCCCCGTGTGATTGACTCGCATAAGACCCGCCACATGGGAACGCTCCTCCTCCGTGAGGGACGATTCGCTGTGTCCCCGGGCGGGGCTCGGTCGACCCGCCGTATTGCCACGATTGGTCAGGGTGCGCATGACCGTATCCGCTTCGCAAATAAGCTTGTCCACGAGGCTTAGGCGGCGGGTCACGGGTTTGTGCGATATCAGATCGTTGCTCATACTTGACTATAGCGCTCGATGGCGCGCCATCCAATGTCGTTGCGGTACTGCATTTCTTCCCAGGAAATACCCTGCACAGCTTCGTAGCAGCGGCCTCGGGCCGCCACGATGTCTTCTCCCAGGGCCGTAACGCACAGCACCCGTCCGCCACTGGTGAGAACCTCTTCACCGTTTGTGGCGAGGGCCGTGCCGGCATGAAACACCTTTGTATCGCTGTCGGCGCTGCGCGGAAGGCCATGTATCCTTTGACCTTTGGCGTAGCTGCCGGGATAACCCCCGGCGGCTAGCACCACGCCTATGGAAGGGCGAGGGTCCCAGGAGGCCTCCATCGTTTCCAACTGACCATCGACGGTTGCCGCGCATAAGGCGTGGAGGTCGCTTTGCAGGCGCAGCATAATGGGTTGGGTTTCCGGATCGCCAAAGCGGCAGTTGAATTCGATAACCTTTGGCGCCCCATCGGCGGTGATCATCAGACCGGCGTACAGGAAACCCTGATAGCTGTTTCCGTCTTCGGCCATGCCTTTGACCGTGGGCAGAATCACCTCGTCCATGACTCGCTGATGTACCGCGTCAGTCACCACGGGAGCGGGTGAGTAAGCACCCATGCCGCCGGTGTTCGGCCCCGTATCCCCTTCACCAATCCGTTTGTGGTCCTGACTACTCGCCATGGGAAGCACGGATTCGCCATCCGTAAGGACAATAAAGCTTGCCTCTTCGCCCTGTAGAAACTCTTCGATAACCACGCGACAACCGGCCTCGCCAAAGGCGTTCCCCGCCAACATATCGGTGACCGCCGCTTCGGCGTCGGCGAGGGTGTCGGCAACGATGACGCCTTTACCCGCCGCCAGGCCATCCGCCTTCACCACGATGGGTGCTCCCTGCGCTCGGAGATAGGCCAGGGCGGGTTCGAGCTCCGTGAAGCTCTCGTAGGCTGCGGTGGGAATACCGTGGCGAGCCATGAAGTCTTTGCTAAAGGTCTTGGAGCCCTCGAGTTGGGCCGCTTGAGCCCGAGGGCCGAAACAGCGCTGGCCGCGCTCTTGGAGATAGTCCACAACGCCCGCCACGAGCGGTGCCTCCGGGCCTACGACGGTCAGGGACACGCGCTCGCGTTCCACGAAATCCGCGATGGCTGAAAAATCCATAGGGTCCAGGACAATGTTTTCCAGACCCGGTTCTAGAGCGGTGCCCGCGTTCCCGGGCGCAACGTAAACAAGCTCAACCGAGGATGCCTGCTTCAGCTTCCAGGCCAGGGCATGTTCGCGCCCACCACCACCGAGAACGAGAAGCTTCATGTACCTGGTTTCCTTTTGGCCTGGGGTCGGAACCGCGTGGGTTTAATGACGGAAGTGGCGAATACCCGTGAACACCATCGCCATATCGTGCTCATCGGCGGCGGCAATGACTTCGTCATCGCGCATGGACCCTCCGGGCTGAATAACCGCTCGAATGCCCGCGGCGGCGGCATTATCGATACCGTCGCGGAAGGGGAAGAAGGCGTCCGATGCCATCACCGAGCCGGGTACCGTAAGACCAGCGTGCTCGGCCTTGATTACGGCGATACGAGCGGAATTTACACGGCTCATTTGCCCCGCGCCTACACCTATGGTTCGTTCACCCTGCGCATAGACGATGGCATTAGACTTAACGTACTTCGCTACCTTCCAGGCGAAGAGGAGGTCTGCGAGTTCCCCTTTGCTGGGTTCTCGTTTACTCACTACCTTGAGATCGCTTGCGTTGACCGCAGCGATGTCGCGATCTTGGACCAGCAAGCCGCCGTCGACCCGTTTGTAGTCAAAGCCGGATCCCGCACCTCGACTGTTGGCCACGGTGAGTAGCCGAACATTTTTCTTGTCCGCCAGAGCGCGGGCCGCAGCGTCGCTGACTGCCGGCGCGATAATTACCTCGACAAACTGACGTTCGATGATCGCTTTTGCTGTGGCTTCGTCCAGTTCCCGATTGAAGGCAATGATGCCGCCGAAGGCGGACTCTGGGTCCGTTCCATAGGCCTTGTCGTAGGTTTCCAGCAACGTGGAGTCCGTTGCGACACCGCAGGGATTGGCATGCTTGACGATGACGCAGGCGGTATCTTCAAACTGGCGCACGCACTCCAGCGCCGCGTCGGAATCGGCAATGTTGTTGAAGGACAGTGCCTTGCCCTGCAACTGTTGTGCTCTTGCCAGGCTCTGACCACTCGCCTGACGCTCGCGATAGAAGGCGGCACCCTGGTGGGGGTTCTCGCCGTAACGCAGGTCCTGCACCTTGTGAAACTGCAGATTCAGGGTTCGCGCATACTCGTCGGTTTCTTCTCCCAGGCGAGACCCCAGGTAGTTTGCGATGGCGCCGTCGTAGGCCGCCGTGTGTTCAAAGGCGCGAACAGCCAAATCTCGCCGCTGAGGGGGAGGTACGCAACCGTCGTTATCTCGCAGGGCGGCCAGCACCGTGGGGTAGTCCTCGGCGCGCGTTACGACGCTGACCCAGGCGTGATTCTTTGCCGCCGCGCGGAGCATGCCTGGGCCTCCGATGTCGATATTCTCGATCGCCGTAGCCAGGCTGCATTCGGGGTCGGCCACGGTCGCCTCAAAGGGGTATAGATTGACCACCACCATATCGATGGGAGCGATACCGTGCTCGGCCATCACCGCATCATCTTCGCCGCGACGACCCAGGATGCCACCGTGAATACGTGGGTGTAGGGTCTTGACGCGCCCATCCATCATTTCGGGAAAGCCCGTGTGGTCGGAGACTTCCGTAACTTCAAGCCCTGCTTCCACGAGAAGCCGATAAGTGCCGCCCGTGGATAGGAGTTCCACGTTTAGATCGCGAAGGGCGGTGGCAAATTCTACGATGCCGGTCTTGTCCGAGACGCTCAGGAGGGCGCGGCGTACGGGATAGGTTTCCCCAGTGCTCATGATGGGTTGCTCCGGCTGTCGACCCCGTTTGTGCGAAGCTTTTTCCGCAGGGTGCCGCGATTGAGCCCTAGCATCTGCGCCGCGCGGGTCTGATTGTGGCGGGTGTACTCCATGACCGCTTGCAACAGCGGGCCTTCGACTTCGCTGAGCACGAGTTCATAGAAATCCGTGCTGAGTTCTCCGTCCATCTCATCGAGGTAGCGACGGACAAACAGGTCTACGGCTTCGCGTAGCGAGGCCACCGTGGCCGCCTCTGTAGGTTGGGTCAGTTCAAAAATTGAATCGATATTTGCAGCGCTTTCAGCCAGTGCTTCGGCTTTACTCATGCGGCGAGGTCCTGTTGTTCAATAGTGCTAAAAAGATCATCGAGAAAGCGAAGTTGGTCTTCTGCTGCCTCGAGACGGTTAAAGAGTTTTTTTACGGCGGCCAGACCGGTCATGCCATCCAGATACCAGCCGATGTGTTTTCGGGCGATACGCAACCCGGCGGCCTCGCCGTAAAAGCGATGCAGTTCGCGAAGATGCTCACCCATGACCTGATACTGCGTCGGCAGATCGGGGCTTCGGCCCTCCCCACCAGCCATCACATCGGCGATCATGCCCGGCAGCCATGGCGCACCCTGGGCGGCGCGACCGATCATGACCCCTGAGGCCCGGGTATGGTCCAGCACCTGCTGCGCCTCGAGGGCGGTGCGGATATCGCCGTTGGCCAGGACCGGTATGGAGACGGATTCTACGATTCGTGCCGTGGTGTCATGCTCGACCTGGCCGCTGAACGCACAGGCGCGGGTTCGACCATGGACCGACAGCAGTGCGATGCCAGCATCTTCGGCGATACGAGCAATGGTGGGGCCGTTGCGATGCGTTGGATCGACACCGGTGCGAATCTTCAGGGTGACCGGCACATCCACCGCCTGCACTACCTGGCGCAAAATGGTCGCGACCAGCGCCTCGTCACCGAGGAGCGCAGAGCCCGCCGCTTTACGGCAGACTTTCTTCGCCGGGCAGCCCATATTGATATCGATGATTTGTGCACCACAGGCCACGTTATAGCGAGCGGCGTCGGCCATCTGCTGAGGATCATTGCCGACGATTTGTATGGATCGAGGGCGAATTTCCTCTGAGTGTTCGCGTCGTTGACGGCTCTTGCGAGAGTCTCGCAGGCGGGGGTCTGAGTGGACCATTTCCCCAACAAGCAAACCCGCGCCAAATCGCGCGCAAAGGCGGCGAAAGGGAAGATCCGTCACCCCCGCCATGGGCGCCAGGGCTACGGCATTGGCCGTCGTGTGTTTGCCGATTTGGATCATCGTGGACCGTTGCGCCTGTCGGTATTTCTGTCGGCAAAAAAGGGAGCGCAATGGTACGTGAGCGTGACGGAGCGCGGAAGACTCGCGGGGCAAAAAATGCTCAAAATTTGAGCGAAATCAGCCTTTGGCAATTCCTCCCAGGCAGACCCATTCGTCCCGTTGATCCAATACGCTTAATTCGATGAACGGGGCATAGGCCGAAACGAGCGCCGCGGCCTGATGATCAAGAAGACCGGCCAGGATCAGGCGTCCCCTGGGGGCGAGGAAACGGCCCAGGGTAGCGGCCAGGGACTCCAGGGGTCCGGCAAGAATATTGGCCAGCACCAGGTTAGCCTGGCCCAGCCAGGGCTCTTGGGAGAATTGACCCGGTAGCGCTACCGCCAAGTTGTCCAGGGCGAGACCGTTGCGCAGGGCATTGTCCTTTGTGGCGATCAGGGCCTGTGGGTCGTTGTCCACCGCCAACAAGTGCGCACCGCCCAGGCGTAGGGCCGCGATCCCCAGAATCCCCGATCCGCAGCCGTAATCCACAACCCGTTGCCCCCGTAGATCGAGCTTATCCAGTGCGGTGAGACACATGGCGGTGGTGGGGTGGGTGCCGGTGCCGAAGGCTAGACCGGGGTCGAGCAAAAGGTTGACGGCGTTCGGGTCTGGCGGTGTTTTCCAACTGGGACAGATCCACAGACGCTCGCCAAAGCGCATGGCTTCATAGTGCTGCATCCACTCCCGTTCCCAATCCTTGTCTTCAAGGATCTCGATCCGTACCGTTCCCTCGCCGGCCTGGGCCTCCAGGGCATTGCGCAGGTCATTTAGGGTGGCGTCGGCGGGGAACAGACCGGTGATACGGATGGCCCGCCACAGGGGCGTTTGGCCAACAGCGGGTTCGAGAAGGGGTTCGTCGGCGCGGTCTTCGAGAGTTACGGAAAGAGCGCCGGCGTTGAGAAGCTGGTCCTCGTAGGCGCCGGCGTTGGTCTTGTCGCAATCCAGCCGCAGCTGCAGCCAGCTCACAGGATTCAGCCGTCCTCGAGCTTGCTTTCGAGGTAATGGATGCTCACCCCGCCGGCCATGAATGACGCATCGCGAACCAGTTCCCGATGGAGGGCGGTGTTGGTGCGGATGCCCTCAATCACCAACTCATCTAGAGCCTGACGCATCCGTGCCATGGCCTGATCACGGTCCTCTCCGTAGCTGATCACTTTGGCGATCAGGGAGTCGTAGAAGGGCGGTACCGTGTAGCCATCGTAAATGTGGGAATCGACTCGTACGCCGGGACCTCCCGGGGCATGAAACGTGGTGATACGACCCGGCGATGGCATAAAGGTCTGCGGGTCTTCGGCGTTGATTCGGCACTCCAGCGCATGACCGGTGAAGCTGATGTCTTCCTGGGCCACGGATATGGGCAGGCCGCTGGCGATACGCAGTTGCTCGCGGACGATGTCTACCCCGGTAATAAGCTCCGTGACGGGGTGCTCTACCTGTACGCGAGTGTTCATTTCAATGAAATAGAAACGACCGTCCTCGTACAAAAACTCAAAGGTTCCAGCGCCGCGATAACCGATTTCCTTGCAGGCTTTGACGCAGGCCTCGGCGACTTCCCGGCGGGCGGCTTCATCAATAATGGGCGCCGGTGCTTCCTCGATGACTTTCTGGTGACGACGCTGCAGGGAGCAGTCGCGATCCCCCAGGTGGATGGCGTTGCCTTCCCCATCGGCTATGACCTGGATTTCGACGTGTCGAGGTCGCTGAAGAAACTTCTCCATGTAGACCACGTCGGAGCCGAAGGCGACACCGGCCTCCCCACGGGTGATCTGCACAGAATTAACCAGGGCCGCTTCGTTGTGGACCACTCGCATACCGCGACCGCCACCGCCTGCGGCGGCTTTGATGATGACCGGATAGCCGACCTCGCGGGCCGCCTCAATGATGGCTTCGGGATCGTCGGGGAGAGGGCCATCGGAGCCGGGAACGGTCGGTACACCGGCTTTTCGCATCGCGTCCTTGGCGGACACCTTGTCGCCCATGAGGCGGATGGTTTCCGAGCGCGGTCCGATAAAGGTAAAGCCCGATTGTTCCACCTGCTCGGCGAAGTCTGCGTTTTCCGCCAGGAAGCCGTAGCCTGGATGTATGCCGTCGGCGTTGGAGACCTCCGCCGCCGAAATGATGGCGGGGGCGTGGAGGTAGCTTTCCGTGGCACCAGCAGGACCGATGCAAATAGCCTCATCGGCGAGTCTTACATGCATGAGGTCCGCATCGGCTTTGGAATAGACCGCTACCGTTTGGATATCCAGAGCCTTGCAGGCGCGAAGGATACGCAGCGCGATCTCGCCGCGATTGGCGATGAGCACTTTATCTAGCATGGCCGGCTTACCCGAACTCAGACGATGGAGAACAGAGGCTGGTCAAATTCCACCGGCTCTCCATTCTCCACCAGCACCGCTTCGATGGTGCCCGAGGCATCGGCCTCGATCTGATTCATCATTTTCATGGCCTCGACAATGCACAGCACGTCTCCGGCTTTCACCGTAGCACCGACCTCGACGAACGAAGGGGATGAAGGCGACGGAGACCGGTAAAAGGTTCCCACCATCGGGGACTTAACGATATGGCCGTTGGTATCTACGTCGGCGGTGTCCGGTTCTGGGGTGCTGGCGGCTGGTGCCGCAGCCGGTGCGGGTGGTACGGCGGCGGCTGCCGACGCGGGCGGTGGTGGTCGCACTGCCCCGTAGTTCACTGCTGGCGCTGGGGCGCCGCTCACACCACGGCTGATCCGTACGGACTCCTCACCTTCCTTGATCTCGATTTCGCCAATGCCAGATTCCTCCAGCAGCTCGATCAGCTTTTTAACCTTGCGAATATCCATGGCAGTTTCTCAATCAGTCGAATCGGGTAAGGCGGCAAGATGCTGCAGGGCAAACTGCAGCGCGTATTCATAGCCCTGGGCGCCAAGGCCGCAGATGACCCCGAGGGCGATATCGGAAAAATAGGAGCGGTGCCGAAACGGTTCCCGGGCGTGAACGTTCGACAGATGAACTTCCACAAAGGGCAGACGGCTTGCTGCCAGGGCGTCGCGTAAAGCGATGCTCGTATGGGTATAGGCGGCAGGATTGATAATGACAAAGCGCATACCGCTCTCGCGGGCTTTTTGTACGGCACCGATGAGTTCAGCTTCCGAATTGCTTTGGAAACAATGCAGGGGCATGGCGGCGGCCTGGGCTTGCTGGGCCAATCGCGAATCGATGGCCTCCAGGGTATCGCTGCCATAGATGCCGGGCTCGCGCTCTCCGAGGAGGTTCAGATTGGGTCCGTGTAGTACGAGAATGCCCGCCATGGGAGGCCCCGAAATCCCTCAAAAAGCCAAAAGTGCGGCAAGTCTTCCTCAAAAAGGCCTGCGTGTCCAGATAATTGAGTATTTTTCAGGAGATCGCGGGATTTTTCCCGAAATTCGACGCGAGTTAGAGGTTTCGGGTGTGCGTGGATACTGGGCGAGCGAAATGGGGTCTCGAGCTGGGGATTAGCGCTAGCGGCTTGTGGTGGTGGCCCAATACTACGGGTGTGATCCAGCGAACGGTCCAGGGTTAAACGGATCTCACCGGTCCGCTACCGCCGCGAGCTTTGGCGTAGCCACATCGTCGATGGCGTCCAGAACAATCTTCCGGCGCAATAGTTGTGGTAGAAGCTGAGGTTCCGCCGGCTCAGCGTAGAGTACGTACAGGGGTATGCCGCTGCGACCGTGGCCGGATACGAAGGCCGCGATTTCGGGGTCATAGTCGGTCCAGTCCGCAATCATGTAAGTGATACCCGCGGCGCGAAAGGCTTCCTGCACGGTTTCCGTTTCAAGGACCGTGCGTTTGTTCGCCAGGCAAGTGATGCACCAATCGGCGGTGACATCGACAAACACGGGAGTCCCCTGGCGGCGCAGTTCCTGGAGCCGCTGAGACGAATAGGCCACGCTGCCTGCGGGCATATCGGCGAACCCATCGACGGTGTAAGCGGGCCTCCAGGCGGCGAGAAGAAGGGCACTTACGAGGCACAGCGCGGCGAGGCTCTTGGCGATGGCACCACCGCGCCAGCACCACAGCCCCAGGGCGATGAGCAGAGCGCCCAAGAGTGCTGCCGCCATTACATCGATACCGGCCTGCCGACCAGCGACCCAAAACAACCACAGGGCTGTGGCGTAGAGAGGAAACGCCAGGGCCTGCTTGAGACGGTCCATCCACGGGCCGGGCCTCGGCATATGATTGCGCGCGGTTTCGCTATAGGAAAGCAATAACATGGGCGCGGCCATGCCAGCGCCGAGCGCGGCAAAGACCGTAAGGCCGACTGTGGCCGGTTGTACCAGGGCGTAACCCAGGGCCGTGCCCATAAAAGGTGCCGTGCAGGGGCTTGCCACCAATACCGCCAGCACACCCGTAAAGAAGCTACCCGTGGCACCGCCTTGGCCTGCGAGGTCTGAACCGAGGTTCATAAAACGATTGCCCAGGGCGACAAGACCGCTCATGCCCAGACCCATGAGTATAAAAAGGTACGCCAGCGCGATGACAAAGCCCGGTGATTGGAGTTGGAAACCCCAGCCGATGGCTTGTCCTGCACTGCGCAGGCTAATGAGCAACAGGGCGGTTGCCAGGAAACTCACGATCACTCCGGCGCTATAGAGCAAACCGTGGCGATGGCGGTCTTCCGCGGATGCGCAGGCAAAACCGAGGATCTTCAGGGAAAGAATCGGCAACACGCAGGGCATGAGATTCAGGATCAGTCCGCCCGCAAAAGCCAGGAGCATCATGAACAGCAGGGGAGGTGTTGCGGGGCTTGCGGTCATGGGTTGTGGGCTAGTCCGCTGGGGCTCCCCCGAGGCGAGTTCCGTAACGATGCCGCTGGCATCGATGCGGAATCGCTGGGTGCGAGGCGGGTAGCACAAGCCCGCATCCGCGCAGCCCTGGGAGGTCACGGAAAGCTCCGCGTCGCGGACCGGCCGACTCGTCTTCAGGCTTACCTCGGCGCTGTCGTAGTAGACCTCTACGCGGCCAAAGTACTCGTCTTCCCGAGTCAGGGCCGGCGGATAGATCGCCTCGGAAGTGATCGCTTGCCCATCCTGGGTAAGTTCAAAGCGGAAGGCATGTTGGTACAGGTAGTAACCGGCGGGCATTTGCCAAACCAGTCGCAGATTCTGTTCGTCACTGGCATCTACGGCCAGGGGGTAGGCTTCTTCAACGGGGAGGAACTGCGCCGCTGATCCGCCGCCGAGAAGGTCGGTGCTATCGGGCGCGGATAGGCCCTGGGCGTTCACGGGATTCGCGCCAGTCCACAGCACCAGTGAGCCGAGGAGCACCCAGAGCATGGCGAACGTCCACCCCGACCTGGATAAGTCCGTGTTGGCGCTGAAACCTGCCCTTGAGTGTGCTGCTATTGCCATGAACTGTGAATCTTCAACTTCGAGTTTTTAGCGGGGGCTATTCTATCAGCCTCGATCATTGAGGCGCGGTGTCCCTCGCCCGGTCCTGCTATGATGACTGGTTCAGGCCTTTGGTTCCCCAGGACAGTTCATTTACTGCATCTATGATGATTCGGTTCAGCCCCCTTTTCGCTTTTTTAGCCCTTTTGACCTCCCCCCTGGGTGCCGCTGGCGCCGATCCTGAGGCTAGTCTTCGTGCCGAAGACGTCTGGGTCAGGGCCATGCCACCGGGACAGCGAATGACCGCCGCGTATTTGCGCATTGTTGCTGGTGGCGAGCCCGTGGAGATCGACGGTGTGTCTTCACCCATCGGTGATGCCAGCTTGCACGAGACTCAGACCGTAGACGGCCGCAGCCGGATGGTGGAAATTGAAAAGCTATCCCTCGGTCCGGGAGAGACGGTAGAGCTAGCTCCCGGCGGTAAACACATCATGTTGATGGGCCTTGAGCGAACACCGGAGGTTGGCGAGCTGGTGCCCATTTGCTTGATCAGTGAAGGCGATTCCATGTGCGCAGACGCACCAGTGCTGCGATCTCCGGCGGGCCGTTCGTCTGCGGATCACGGCGGTAATAAGCCCTGAGGACGATGGACGGATGAGCGAAGAATCGAATAGCAACGCTACGGAAGGGCCACAGAAGGCGTCTGGGCTGGCTCGACGCCTGCAAAATTTCGCCGACGACTATTTGCCCCAGGGACGCTGGTTGAATATCAGTGGGGCGTTGCTAGGTGTTTACCTGGTGATTGTGTTGGTCCTCGGTTTGTACTGGAGCGTGCCTCCGGGCGACTTCGACGTGCGCGAGAAGGCCCGTGGCTATGCGGATGTGAACGCGGAAAAGAGCGGAGAGCTGGTGACCGGAGCGGTCACTACGGCAGCGCTCATCGGCGTTATCGATACGCTTCTGGACAAACCGGGTGGCTTTTTACGCAACGATCGATTTCCTCCCGGCGTTTATCTGGACAACATGCCCAACTGGGAATACGGCGCGCTCATTCAGGCCCGGGATCTTTCCCGCGCCCTTCGCGAAGTCTTGTCTCGCTCCCAGTCGCAGTCCAAGGAAGATGAAGATCTGGCTTTGGCCGAGCCCCGGTTGAACTTTCAGTCCGACAGCTGGTTGTTACCCGCATCGGAAACCAAGTACCGCGAGGCCGTGCGGTATACGGAAGCGTATCTGGCGCGACTGGTTGACCCGGCACAACCCAATGCGCAGTTCTATGCCCGGGCGGACAATCTGCGCGAGTGGTTGGCCATGGTCAACACACGTCTGGGGAGCTTATCTCAGCGTTTGTCGGCGAGCGTTGCGGATCGTCGTGTGAACACGGATTTGGCCGGTGAGCAGAATGCCACCCAGGCGACGAGTGCTCCCAGCGAACTCAAGGTGCGCACGCCCTGGCATGAGATAGACGATGTGTTCTATGAATCGCGCGGTGCCGCCTGGGCGCTTATGCATTTCCTCAAGGCGGCGGAGGTAGATTTTGCCGAAGTCCTGAAAGACAAGAACGCCCAGGTGAGTCTGCGCCAGATCATCCGGGAACTCGAAGCCACGCAAGATTTTGTTTGGAGCCCGATGATTCTCAACGGTAGCGGTTTTGGCCTATTGGCTAATCATTCTCTGGTCATGGCTTCCTACATCAGCCGCGCCAATGCCGCCATCATCGATTTACGAGACCTGCTGGCCCAGGGCTAAGGCGTATTGCTAGTCGTCGCGATAGCGCAAACGGGTTCCCGTATCCAGGGATAAACGGATCTCTTCGGCGCTGAGCTCCGCGGGGAAGAATACCCCCGAAAGCTTGGCGTCCAGGAGGCTGGCGCCGCGCAAATTTGTGGTCCGAAAATCGATACCCGATAGATCTGCGTTACGGAAATAGGAATTGCTGAAGTCGAGGCCCGCTGCGTTCATATTGCGAAGGTCGCGCCCGCGGTAATCGCCGTTTTTCAGCTCCGCCGTGTCCAGGGTATCGCGCTGCTCATTGAACGCTTTGATGTCTTCCTGGCGCAGGAGTCGGTACAGCGGGTCTTGCTTGATGAGGGGCTTGTCCATGGTTCGACGGTCTCCAAACGCTGTTGTGAAGCGGGCGGCGGTAGTGAGCTGGCGTTTAAGCTGCCGGTTCCGAGCTGAAGAACTCGTCCCGTAGTTTCCCATACTGCTCGGGCTTCAGGCGAGGGCCCCATTGGGAAACCACCTTGCCCGCGGCGATGCTGGCGAACTGTCCCGCCGTAGCAAAATCTTCGCCACGGGTAACGCCATAGAGAAATGCGCCGGCAAACATATCGCCGGCCCCGTTACTGTCCACGGCGTCCACTGCATGCACCGGTATGCGATAGGTTTCCTGACCGTCAAAACACACGGCGCCTTTGTTTCCAAGGGTGATCGCATAACGCTTGGCGGTGGCTTTCATGGCCTCTAGAGCCTCATCAAGGGTGCTTGTGTGTGTCCAGCTAAGAGCCTCGGCTTCGTTGGCGAACACGAGGTCCACACCGTCGCCGACGATCTGACGAAACTGCTCGGGGAAGTGTTCAACCATGCCGGGATCAGAGAAACTCACGGCGACGGGGACTCCGGCAGCCTCCGCGATCTCTCGCGCCCTAACGGCGGCGGCGAGGCCTGTCTCGGAGCTCACCAGATACCCTTCGATGTACAGATAGTCGGAGTCCGCAATGGCCTGGGCATCGAGCTGCTGAATGCTCAGCTGTTCCGAGGCGCCGAGATAGGTGTTCATGCTGCGCTCTGCGTCGGGGGTCACCAGTACCAGGCATTTGCCCGTCGGCTCTTCACTGTGCGCGGGGGGTAGGTAGCTGACCCCCGCGTGCTCGAGGTCGCGGAGATAGATGTCACCGTCCGCATCGTCGGCCACCCGGCAGCTCATAAAACAGCGACCGCCAAAAAGTGCCGTAGCAATCATGCTGTTGCCAGCGCTACCACCACTGGCGTGATGGGCCTTGGGCAGATGTCCGTCCAGGGCATTGAGCAGCTCGGCTCGTCGGTCGCGGTCGACCAGGGTCATCAATCCCTTCTCCACGCCCAGATCGCGCAGGTCGGTGTCTTGCACACGAATTTCCGTGTCCACCAGTGCGTTACCCAGGCCATATACCTTGTAGCGTTTCATTCTTGTGCCCGTGGCCGTAAAAGCGCGGCATTATGCGGGTCTTGTTCGTCCATGGGTAGCGCAGAGGGCCAACTCTTTTGGTCGCTTGTGCTACGGCGAAGTACACTGCCCGCCCATGGCGTCTATGAAAGCCTTTTTACGCAAACTACTCCTGGTTCTCCTCTGCCTGGTGCTCGCAGGTCTGTTTTATTTGGACGGTGTGATCACCGGCACCTTTGAGGCCAAGCGTTACGCTTTGCCTGCGCAGGTGTTTGCTCGACCCCTGGAGCTATTCGCCGGGGCGCGCCTGTCTTTGGCCGACGTGCGCGCCGAGCTGGAAGCTCTGGGTTACCGACGCGTGGAGCGAGTTCGCGATCGAGGGCAGTTCGAGCTTGGACCTGGCAGTCTTCGAGTTCACAGCCGAGGCTTTGACTTCCCAGACGGCGCCGAGCCCCCAAGGTTGGTGCGTTTGTCCTTCTCTGCTGAACAGGTGTCCGCCCTCGCCAGCGCCGGCGATACGCTGGACATTCTGCGCCTGGAGCCACAGAAGATCGGCGGCATCTACCCGACCCATGGGGAAGATCGTTTGTTGCTGCGGTTGAGTGCGGTGCCGGACACGCTGCAACGAGGGTTGCTGGCGATAGAGGACCGCCAGTTCTATCGCCACTGGGGGTTTTCGATCACGGGAATCACCCGGGCCGCGATCAGTAATCTACGCTCCGGTGGGGTGGTAGCTGGTGGCAGCACCATCACGCAGCAGTTGGTAAAGAACTACTACCTCAGCTCCGAGCGGACCATTCGAAGGAAGCTCACGGAGCTTCTCATGGCCGTGTTGATCGAGGTGCATTACCCCAAGGACGCCATCCTCGAGAGCTACATGAACGAGGTGTACCTCGGTCAGGATGGGCCGCGAGCGATCCATGGCTTCGCCTTGGCAGCTCAGCACTACTTCGATACGCCCCTCGAGGAGCTGGGTCTGCATCAGCAGGCTCTGCTCATCGGCATGATTCGTGGTCCCAGTTTGTACAACCCCCGGCGTAATCCGCAGCGTGCTCGCGAGCGCCGGGATTTGGTGTTGCGTGTCATGGCGGAGCAGGGAGTTATCAACGAGGGTCAGGCAACGGTCGCCCAGGCGATGCCCCTGTCGCTTCAATCGGGCAGTTCTGCGGATCGATTCCCCGCATATCTGGATCTCGTGCGTCGCCATCTGGTGGATCAGTATCGCCGAGAAGACTATGCCAGCGCTGGTCTACGTATCTTTACGCCCCTGGATCCGCGGCTGCAACGGCAGTTGGAAACCAGTGCTAGCCGGATCTTGAACACCCTCAATCCCGGTGGTGATCTGCAAACCGCCAGCGTGGTCACGCGAACCTCCAACGGTGAAGTGGTCGCTCTGCTGGGAGGGCGTGAACCCCGGGCAACGGGTTTTAATCGTGCTTTGGACGCTCGTCGGCCGGCGGGATCGCTGCTCAAACCTGCCGTCTATCTGGCCGCCCTGGAGCAGCCCGAGCGCTATACGCTGGCGACGGTGCTCGACGATTCGGCCCTGCGTATTGCCGGGCCTGATGGCAGCGTCTGGGCACCCCGTAACTTCGATCGAGAATCCCATGGGCAGGTGTTGCTCCATCGAGCCCTGGCGAACTCCTGGAACCAGGCGACGGCACGTCTTGGTATGGAGTTGGGAGTTCCCGCCGTGGAAAACATGCTCCGTCGCCTGGGACTGAAACAAAGCGTGCCCCGGGTGCCGTCCCTGGCGCTTGGCGCGGGGGAGTATTCGCCACTGATGATGGCGAGGATCTATCAAACCATCGCCGTTGACGGCATACGTACGCCTCTGCGAAGTATTCGCAGCATCGTGAATCGCGACGGCGAAACCCTACGCAGCAATCTTACGGAGTATGAACGAGGCGTAGACGCCCGAGCGGTTCATTTACTGCGCTACGCCCTGCGAGAGGTGGTTCGCGAAGGCACCGGGCGAGGTGTGTACCGGTATCTCGACAACGACTTCCATGTGGCGGGCAAAACCGGCACCACAAATGATGGTCGAGATTCGTGGTTTGCTGGTTTCTCTGGCGATTTGCTGGCGGTGACCTGGATAGGTCGCGATAACAATGATGCGACAGGTTTGACCGGTTCCAGCGGCGCTTTGCGGATCTGGGCGGATTTCATGGCCGGTGCGGCGACTCGACCGCTGTACTACCGCATGCCCGAAGGTGTGCAGTTGCACTGGATCGATGATCAACGGGGTATGCTCACCGGCGAGGGTTGTAGCGACGCTCGCTTGCTTCCTTTTATCGAAGGGTCTGAGCCTGTACAGCGCACGGATTGCCGGGACCGGGGAGAGGGCTTGCGCGGCTGGTTTGAAAAGCTGTTCGGGGGTTGAACGTGTTCCATCGCCTGGGGTTTGTGGTCATTTTGCTGTTATTGGGTGCTTGTGCCAGCACCCCAGAGCCCGTGTCGACGAAGGCTCCTGCAGCCTCGCGGGGATCCAGCGCGGGCGCGACGCCCGCGGTGCCCGCAACGGGGCCTGTATCGCCGGCTCATCAGGACGCTGTTCAGGGTTTACTGGATGATGCTCGTCGACTGCGTTCGTCGGGCAACCTTCCTGCAAGCTTTACGCGCCTGGAACGTGCCCTACGTATTGCCCCTGAGAGTGCTGAGGTGTATCTGGAACTCGCTCGCACCCATGCCGCTGCCGGAAGTCCTCAGCGGGCGGCCATCGTTGCTGAGCGCGGCTTGTTGTTCTGTGAGGGTCGTTTGTGTCGGGAGCTGCGCAGTTTCAGCGATAGCTGATGGGGCCCCGAATCGTGAACACCTCGGGTCTAAACCCTGTGCAGCAAAGGCTGGGGTATTGACCCTGTGACGACTTCTTTGCCTGTGATTGCCGGTGCTTCGCGGTGATTAGGGCTAGGGGTAGGCGGTGACCGATACGCGAGAGCCCTCATGATGAGGCTCGAAATTCAACCGCTGATTTATACACTGCGGCACCTCGCCAGCAGTGTGACTGACAAACAGCAGTTGACAATGCTGTTCCGCAATCACGTGATCCACGGCGTCCAGGAGTAGGCGACGATGGCCTTCATCGAGGCTCAGCGTTGCCTCATCCAGAAGCAGTATCGCGGGGGATTTCACCATCGCCCGGACCAGTAGCACGAGACGCTGGAGACCGAAGCTGAGGGTGTGAAACTCGTGCGGATGCAGATCCAATAGATCCAAGGCGCGAAGCCATTCCAGCGCCGCGTTCCGTTGTCCATCGGTCGGTCGTTCAGAAACAACGACGGAGTCAAAGTGACCAGAGAGCACGACGGACAACACGGTGCTTCCGCTCGGCATGGCGTATTGAAGTTTCGCATCCACCCGGCCAAAGCGTGCTTTGATATCCCAAACGCTCTCACCGGTACCGCGCAGCCGACCGAATAGTCTGACGTCCTGCCCGTAGGCTTTGTGGTTGTCGCCGGTCAGGAGATCGAGGAGGGTAGTTTTACCGCTGCCGTTGGGACCTGCGATGAGACAGTGCTGTTGCGCTTCCAGGCGCCAGTTCAAGGGCTGAAACACGCACATTTCTCCGAAAGAAACCTGCACGTTTCGCAGGTCAATGGTGGCCTCTTCGTGATTTTCTAAGTCTCGTGATACCGCGAGTGGGGGTGCTTGAAACTGTAGCTTTGGGGCCGCCAGTATCGTTTCCAGTTCCTCGGCCTGTTCGACCTCTGATCGAGTTCCCTGGAGGGCCACGCGCCCCTGGTCCAAGACCATGAGCTGGGTACAGGCCGGGGGTACATCTTGCAAGCTGCGACAGAGCAGTAGCACCGCGGGGCTCTGAGTCATCAGCGTATTCAAGGCGGAGCCAAAGGTGATTTGGGTCTGTCGGTCCAGGCCATCCAAAGGGCTGTCGAGGATGAGAAGGGCGGGGCGGGCGAGAATCGCATGGGCCAGTAGCGCCTTGCGCAATTCGCCGGTACTCACGTAGCGCAGACCGCGATTGAGGATGGGCGCCAAGGCTAGGAGTTCGATCAACTGATCTCGTAGGGGGTTTTCGTTTTCACCGTTGAGGAGGTCTCGGATGGTGGTGCCCGTGTCCGAGGCATCGTTTTCAAACTCCGCGCAATCCAGTTTGCGATCTCGCTCCATCAGACGCCGGCCCTGTTCGAAGCCTACGTAGGCGATGCCATTGGTCCGCAATTCTTCGCTGCGTTCATAGGTGCCGGTAAAGTGGGGAAGCTCGCCGCTCAGCACGCCGGCCAAGGTGGACTTCCCCGCTCCATTGGGCCCCAGCACGGCCCAGTGTTCGCCCGGTTGCCAGGTCCAATCGATACCTCTGAGGGCCGGGCGGGCCCGATAGCTTAGGCCAAGTTGTTTGAGACTGAATAAGCAATGCTGGGGCGCAGACGACACGGCGGAGGTATTTCCAGGTTAAGAATGGGCAGTGTAATTCACCGCAGGAGCTTCCGTCCCCCATACCCGGGCTTACCGTGAACCACAGAGCTGTGTCTCTGGGCACGCCTTGCGATGGGCGAAGGAGGCTGGCTTAATCAGCGCCGATTTCCAAGGGTGCTGTCGAATTTGTCGGTCTCATTGCTGCAGATAGCGGAAACGGCGTTGGCCGGGCATCGGCCGTCCCGTAAATGGTTCAAGGGATTCATGAAGCGCGCCTCCGTGGCTCTCATACTGCAGTTGCGAGCGGGTGAACTCGGGGTGCTGATGATTCGCCGAGCGGAGCATGAGGGTGATCCCTGGTCCGGACAAATGGCTTTTCCCGGCGGACGGGTTGAACCCGATGACGTCAATGGTTTGGCTACCGCACGCCGGGAAACGGAAGAAGAAATCGGTTTGCACCTTGGGGCGGAAGAGCCTTGTCTTGGACGTCTATCGGAACTCAATGCGGTGAACCGTCGCTTCCGCGGCGGCCTGGTCATTTCGCCCTATGTCTTCCACCTCCAGCGCTCGGTGAATTTCCACCCCAATCAGGAAGTCGCCGAGGTTGTTTGGGTACCGCTGGAGTTTCTCCTCGATACGGATAACCGTCAGCAAATGGTTTGGGATCGCGGGGGAGTGAAGCTGCGCCTACCCTGCTATTTCTACGAGGGCCGGCGTATCTGGGGACTGTCGCTGCGCATGCTCGACGAACTCATGGACTTGGTTGCGGGCAAGTCGCCTCAGCGACCTCAGTGGCGGCGTTTTTAATGCTCGGGATCGTTTAGGGTGGTATCGCCCCGCAGAAACGCCTTTGTATCGAGCAACAGCTCGTCAATGGCGGGGTCCTCCTTGCTCGCTGTTCTGAGGGCGTCCTGATCTGCTTTTCCCTGCACGTAGGCTTTAAGCAGGGAGAACAACACGGGCGTCATCTCTACCTCACGAGCCCAGCGGGGTGCATCAATGAGATTGCCCGTAACGGCTTCGCCGCTGTAGCTTAGCCAGTAGCCGCCGCAACTCGAAAGAAAGAAGTCACCAGGGCGACCATAGCTCTGGTTGGGTGTGCCAGGATCAAAGCCCCCCTCTGGCACTTCGTCGATCTGTTGGAGGGCCATCACCCAGCGGCTGCCACCAGGGAAATCGTCGATGTCTGGGCGGCAGTAGTCTCCGGTGCGCAACCATACGCGAACTGTGTCCAGGTAGGCTTCCCCGCGAAGTTCATCTTCAATGTGAAAATCCAGGGCGTTGCCCTTGATTTCTGACACCGTTCCCGAGACCACCAGATCAGCATTCATCTGAACATCGGCGAAAGAGCCCTGCCACAGGCATTCACACTCAGCCATGGCACCGTGGCTGGTACTCAGTCCCGGGCCGAGGAGCGCCATTAACGCGACGATCTTGCGCCAGGGCGATTCGGATAGCAGATCCTGGGACGGGGTCATGGCCATCGTCTGCTCAGTGTGTTTGCGCCTGGGTCATTGCAAGGCCCGGGCTGCGTCCACGGCGAAGTAAGTGAGAATGCCGCAGCAACCAGCGCGTTTGAACGCGAGGAGAGATTCCAACATGACGGCGTCCCGGGACAGCCAGCCATTGTCAAAGGCCGCCGCATGCATCGCGTATTCACCGCTGACCTGGTAGGCAAAGGTTGGCACCTTGAGTTCTGTACTGACTCGCTGGGCGATATCGAGATAGGGCATCCCCGGTTTTACCATCACCATATCGGCGCCCTCGGCAAGGTCGAGGGCGCATTCGTGGAGGGCTTCATCGCTATTGGCGGGGTCCATCTGGTAACTGAACTTGTTTCCGCCTTTGATATTGCCCGCTGAACCAACGGCGTCCCGGAAGGGGCCGTAGTAGCTGGAGGCGTACTTGGCCGCGTAGGACATGATCAATGTGTTTACGTGTCCTTTCTCCTCAAGGGCTGAACGGATCGCCCCGATACGACCATCCATCATGTCTGATGGCGCTACCACATCGGCCCCCGCTTCCGCGTGGCTTACGGCCTGGAGCACGAGGGTTTCCGTCGTTCGATCATTTAACACGTAGGCTTCGTCATCGATGATTCCGTCCTGGCCGTGGGTCGTGAAGGGATCGAGGGCGACATCGGTAATGACCCCAAGCTCGGGGTGTGCCGCCTTAAGGGCGCGCACCGCTCGTTGGGCGAGACCGTCGGGATTGTGTGCTTCTTCCGCCAGAAGGCTTTTCTTGTCGGCGGGAACGACCGGGAAGAGGGCAACCGCAGGGATACCCAGGGCGACAAGCTCCGTGGCCAATTCCACGAGAAGGTCGACGCTCAAACGCTCGATGCCCGGCATGGACGGGACCGCCTGGCGTTGACCTTCGCCTTCCAGTACGAACACGGGATAGATGAAATCATCGGGCGACAAGGCGTTTTCTCGAACCAGTCGTCGGGCGAAGCCTGTGGCGCGTAAGCGCCGCATACGAGTGGCGGGGAAGGCTTGTCGAGTCGCGGTGAAGGTCATGGTTTATCCCTTTTCGCCGTCAGTCAGAGCGCTGCGAAAGCCTGTGCCGCGGCGTCTACGGTGTTTGCGATATCTTCATCTGTGTGCGCCGAAGACATGAAGCCCGCTTCATAAGATGCTGGTGCTAGATAAACGCCAAGGTCCAGCATGTGGTGAAAAAAGCGTGCGAAGGCATCCGTATCGCAAGCCATCACATCGTCGTAGTTGTTCACGGAGCTATTATCGGTGAAGAAACCGCCAAACATGGTGCCCGCGTGGTTCGTTGTAAAAGGAACGCCCGCGGCATCAGCGGCGCCTTGAAGTCCGTCACAGATTTCCCTGGTCCGCGCAAACAGCGGATCGTAGAACCCGGGCCGGGAAATGATGTCCATGGTGGCCAGCCCCGCCGCCATGGCAATGGGGTTACCCGATAGGGTTCCAGCTTGATACACCGGACCGAGGGGTGCGATCTGCTCCATGATCTCCCGTTTTCCGCCAAAGGCCCCCACGGGCATACCGCCACCGACGATTTTTCCAAGGCAGGTCAGGTCGGCTTCCAAGCCGAAGTGTCCCTGGGCGCCATGGGTGCCGAAGCGAAACCCCGTCATGACCTCGTCGAGAATGAGGACGGCGCCGCTGGCGCTGCAGACTTCGCGCATGGCCCCTAGAAATTCCGTCGATGGCAGCACGCAGTTCATGTTGCCCGTCACGGGCTCAACGATAAGACAGGCGATCCGTTCGCCGTGTTCCGCGAAAGCCGCTCGTAAGCCGTCTACATCGTTGTAGGTCAGGGTCATGGTGTATTCGGCCAAGGCGGCGGGCACTCCCGGAGAGCTGGGTACACCCAATGTGAGGGCGCCGGAGCCCGCTTTGATCAGCAGGGAGTCGGAATGGCCGTGATAGCAACCTTCAAACTTCACGATGATGTCGCGGCCCGTGAATCCTCGAGCCAGACGTATGGCACTCATGGTCGCTTCCGTGCCTGAGTTAACCATGCGTACGAGATCCATATTCGGCATGATTTCGCAGATGCGATCAGCTAACTCGATTTCCAGCTCCGTCGGGGCACCGTAGCTCAAGCCCTTCTCGGCCTGGCGCACCAAGGCTTCGCGGACCTCCGGGTGGTTGTGTCCCATAATCATGGGACCCCAGGAGAGAACGTAGTCGATGTAGCGCTTGCCGTCGCAGTCATAGAGATAAGCACCGTCGGCGCGGTCGATGAAAACCGGTGTCCCCCCCACGGCTTTAAAAGCGCGGACCGGTGAGTTAACACCGCCGGGGATGTGCTTCGCGGCGCGCTCAAAGAGTTCTGTTGATTGACTCATGCAGTAAACCTTTACGCAAAATACCGAGCCACACTAGCCCTTGGAGACCCGCCTGAGGTGACCGTCGTCTATTGGGGCAATGGTGTCAGAATGGTTTCAGGACTACCAGAAAGACAATGGCAAACAGGAATAGGACCGGTACTTCGTTGAAAAATCGATAGAACACGTGACTGTGTTCATCATCGTTGTCAGTGATGGCTTTAACGTAGCGACCACACTGGAAATGATAAACGATTAGGAAGCCAACTCCTGCGAGCTTCAACCACAGCCAGGTAGCTTTTAAATAGTAGTCGGCATTCAGGCTAATAAGGCTGAGGCCGAAGGCTATCGTCAGGATCATAAAAGGCGTGACGAAACGGTACAGTTTGCGCGCCATCACGGCGAGCTGTGCCCTGGTCTCTGGATGTTCGCTTGCCGCGTAATACACAAAGATGCGCGGAAGATAAAACAATCCGGCAAACCAGCAGACCACGAAAATTATGTGTAAGGCGCGCAACCAGAGCATGGGCTAAGTCCTAGGGGTGGAGGCGATCGAGGGTGAAGCGCTCGATTCGTTCGCGAGTAATGACGCCGCGGAGATGACGCTCGCGACCGCTGCCGCGACTATAGACACATACGGCTTCGACGGTGCGCGTGCGAAGCATGTCGGCTGCCTGCCGAAGCGTCGCTTGTTCCGGGACCGCAGCTATGCTCCAGCGGCGCAGGGACGACTCCGTAACGTGATAGTGATGGAGATCATCGTCCTGGACCTCTTGGGGCTCGGTACCTTCGATCCAGGCCAGGAGCTCAGGCCCTGAGACAAGGAATAGGCTCTCTCCATCGCGATTCACAAGACACCAGTTGGGGACTTGAACCGCCAGGGCGCGGGCCGCTGATCGATTTATTTGCTCTCCGATCACGACGACGCTGCCGTCAAACACGGTGCTGACATCCGTTCGATGGAGCAGTTGGTTCAGGGGGTCATCCGGCACCTGTCGTTCCAATTGCCTGAGGACGCTGCGGTGGGCGGGGCGCTGACGAAACACCACCTGATTGGTTAAATGCGCTGCAATGATGGCCAGGAGAGCCGGCATGGCGATGCTGGTGCTCTGGGTCAGCTCGATAATCGCCAGTATTGCGGCTAAGGGTGCGGCAAACACGGCGCCCATGGCGGCCGCCATGCCGAGCATGGCATAGAGACCCGCGTCCAGGGCTACGCCCGGGTTCAAGGTTTGTACGACCCCGGCTACTGCGGCACCGGCACAGGCTCCGACCAACAGGCTGGGACCGATAATACCTATGGGCATTCCCGAGCCGATGGCGATAGCCGTGGCAAAGATCTTGGCACTGCCGATGATGATTAGCGCGGATAGGGCAACGTCATCAAAAAGTACTTTGCCCAGGGTGTCGTAGCCCATACCCAGTGCTTCGGGGACGAGAATACCCAGGCCGCCGGTAACCATACCGGCAAGGGTAAAACGAAGCACGATGGGCCAGTTCGCCAGCTGTGCCGTTAGGGTGCTCAAACGGATAAACAGGGCAGCGCAGCAGCCGCAGAAAATTCCCAGCAGTACCACAAAGGGGATTTCCCAGAGCGAGGCTAACTGTGCGCTCGCCAGGTCAAAAATTTCTGATCCTCCACCAAACTGTCGGCTCAGGGCAGATGCGGCCACTGCTGACAGCATGACCGGCATGAAGCCGGCCACCGTGTACTCGCTAACGATAACCTCCATGGCGAAGATCACCCCGGCGAGAGGCGTGTTAAAAGCGGCGGCGATGCCACCGGCGGAGCCGCAGGCAATGAGGATACGCAGGCTGTTGTTAGGTAGGGCCAGGAGCTGTCCGGCGACGCTGTTTGCCGCGCCGCCGAGGTGTACGCCGGGGCCTTCCCGGCCGCCCGATATACCGCTTGCGAGGGCGACAATGCCACCGAAAAACTGCACGACGGCGTTGCGCCAGGGCAGCATGCCGTAGCTGGTATGCAAACGGCTGATAACGTGGACGATTCCCACTTCTCGATCCTCGGGCCGTAAGCCAGTAAACACCAGACCGAGGAGCAGTGCGCCAACCACCGGCAAGAGCCCGCGAAGGAGTGGAGGTAGGGCCTCGAAGTCGTCGGCTCGTCCACCGACGCCGATGACCAGGGCCAACTGTTCGATGCCGTGCTCAAAGGCGATGACCACGCTTCCCGAGAGTAAGCCAGCGAGGACGCCCAGCAGCGCGTAGGCGATGGCGGACTCATAGCGAGTCAGCGATGCGCGATAGCTGCCGAAGCCGAGTTTCAAGGAGGCTGCTCTTGAGACAAAGAAAGCATGGTATCAATTCCCGCTGGATCTTTGACGCTATACTCCGCGACGAAAATTGGAGGACAAACGATGATTTCCGTGGCCATAGTCGGTGGTACCGGCTACACAGGTGTCGAGCTTTTGCGACTGCTGGCGGGGCATCCGCAGGTACAACTGCGCTACATCACTTCCCGTGGGGAAGCCGGTCGCGCGGTGGCGGACTTGTTTCCCAGTCTTCGCGGCCACGTGGATTTGTGTTTTACGGAGCCTGATGACTGGCTGCTCCAAGAGGTCGATGTGGTTTTCTACGCCACCCCCCACAACGTGGCGATGGGCAGCGTGCCACGGCTGGTGGATGCGGGTATTCGAGTTATCGATCTGTCGGCGGATTTTCGCTTGCGCGACGCGGCGCTCTGGGAGTCGTGGTACGGCGAACCCCATGCATGCCCGGCGCTGCTTGAGGACGCGGTCTATGGTTTGCCCGAACGGCATCGAGAGATGATCCGCGAGGCTCGTTTGGTGGCCTGCGCCGGTTGTTATCCTACGGCCGTACAGCTCGGGTTCATGCCTCTGGTTGCCAAAGGGCTGGTGGATCTCGATACCCTGATCGCCAATGCCGCGTCTGGCGTTAGCGGCGCGGGTCGGCAGGCCAAGATCGATAATCTGCTAAGTGAAGCGGCGGATAGCCTCAAAGCCTATGGAGTGGCCGGCCATCGCCATTTGCCGGAAATAGAGCAGGGCCTCGCGGATTCCGCCAAGGCGCCGGTGAGGCTTACCTTCGTGCCTCATCTTGCGCCGATGATCCGTGGCATACACGCCACCCTTTATGGTCGATTAACGGACACGGCGGCGACAGAGAATTTGCAGCAAGTCTTCGAAGACTTTTACGCAGATGAGCCCTTCGTTGACGTATTGCCCAGCGGAACGTTACCTCAGACCCGCAGCGTGCGGGGCTCAAATCGCTGCCAGTTGGCGGTTACGGTGCCTCAGAGCAGGGACACGGTTGTGGTGACTTCGGTCATCGATAACCTGGTTAAGGGGGCCGCCGGGCAGGCCGTTCAATGCATGAACCTGATGTTTGGCCTTCCTGAGACCGAAGGGTTGTCCATGCCCGGCTTGTCTCCTTAAGGCCGGGCATGGCGCGCAGAAGGCAGCCCCGTTATACTTGACTGCAATACTAGGTTATGTGACCCGATATTGGCGGGTCGATAAACGATTGAGCTAT
>DIYG01000160.1 GCA_002428935.1 Halieaceae bacterium UBA6060 | reverse complement strand
GTGGCTCGTAAACCCAAGCGTCTCCACGACGCACCTGCACCGGCTCGGGACGATCAACGGAAGAAGAAAGGCCGCGGCCGCCTGAACAACAACGAACCCCTGGGTCGCGGCAAGCATCGCGGACACAATCTATCTCTGTCAGATCTGGAAGCAGCGGAATCAGGTCTGCCGCGTCGTCGCGGTGGTCGCCGCAAGATCAAGGCGACCCACGAGGAACACGGCAAACACGGTTTTGAGATGCCGACGGAGCGCAAGGTTTACGAAGTCGAGCTAGCGGATATGACGTCCGTGGGTGGCCTGGCCCAGCAGATGTCCGTGAAGTCCGGTGAGGTGATCAAGGAGCTGATGAAGCTCGGTGTCATGGCAACCATCAACCAGATGATCGACCAGGACACGGCCATTCTGGTGGTCGAAGAACTGGGCCATACCTATCGACTGGTCAGTGCCGACGCGCTGGAAGATGATCTCAGTGAAGCTCTGGCACAGCACGACGGTACAGAAGAGCCTCGGGCACCGGTGGTCACGGTCATGGGTCATGTAGACCACGGTAAGACCTCGCTCTTGGACTACATCCGAAAAACCAAGGTCGCTTCGGGAGAAGCCGGTGGCATCACCCAGCATATTGGTGCCTACCATGTGGAAACCGGCCACGGGATGATCTCCTTCCTCGACACGCCCGGCCACGCGGCCTTCACCGCCATGCGTGCCCGTGGTGCGAAGAGTACGGACATCGTAATTCTCGTCGTTGCTGCCGATGACGGTGTGATGCCGCAAACCATCGAAGCCGTGCAACACGCCAAAGCGGCCGAGGTGCCGTTGATTGTGGCGGTGAACAAAATTGACAAGGAAGGTGCGGACCCCGATCGAGTCAAGAACGAACTGGCAGCTCAGGACGTGATTCCCGAGGAATGGGGAGGCGACTACCAGTTTGTCCACGTGTCCGCATTGACCGGTGACGGGATCGATGGACTCCTCGACGCAATTCTGCTGCAGGCGGAGCTGCTGGAACTCACCGCTCCGCGAGATGTACCCGGCCAGGGTATCGTTATCGAATCGCGCCTCGATAAAGGCCGCGGTCCGGTCACGACCCTGCTGGTGCAAAGCGGTACCCTCAAGCAGGGCGATATCGTTTTGGCCGGTCTGCACTTCGGTCGCGCGCGGGCCATGCTCGATGAGAACGGACAGCAGATTAAGGAAGCGGGACCGAGTATCCCGGTGGAGATTCTCGGCCTGGACGGTACCCCCGATGCGGGTGACCAGTTCGCTGTGCTGGAAAGCGAAAAGCGGGCACGAGAACTGGCCGATTTCCGTCAGGAGAAAACCCGCGAAACGAAACTTCAGCGCCAGCAGGCGGCCAAGCTCGACAACATGTTCGAGAGCATGACGGCCGGTGAGAAGAAGACTCTGAATATCGTCATCAAGGCGGATGTTCGCGGCTCCCTTGAAGCCCTACAGACTGCCTTGTTGGATCTGGGGAACGAGGAAGTTCAGGTCAATATCGTCGCCGGTGGCGTCGGTGGTATCGCCGAGAGCGATATCAACCTGGCTATGACCTCGGATGCCGTTGTTTTCGGTTTCAATGTTCGTGCGGACTCGTCGGCTCGCCGCCTGGTAGAGAACGAGGGCATCGATCTGCGCTACTACAACGTGATCTACGATCTCATCGATGATGTGAAGCAGGCCCTCGGTGGCATGCTGGCACCGGAGATGCGCGAAGAGATCGTCGGTATCGCCGAGGTGCGCGATGTATTCCGCTCGCCGAAGTTCGGTCAGATTGCCGGTTGTATGGTGACGGAAGGTACGGTGTATCGGGCCAAGCCTATTCGCGTGCTCCGCGATAACGTGGTCATCTACGAGGGCGAGCTTGAATCCCTGCGCCGTTTTAAGGATGACGCGAACGAAGTGCGCAACGGTATGGAATGCGGCATCGGCGTAAAGAACTACACCGATGTAAAAGTCGGAGACCAGATCGAGGTGTTCGAGGTTCGCGAGATCGCCCGCAGCCTGTAGGGCTGGAGCGAACAAACAGGCTATGGCACGGGAGTTCAGCCGCCAGGAGCGGGTCGGTGATTATCTGCAGCGGGAGCTGGCGATTTTGATCCAGCGCGAGTTACGCGACCCGCGGCTAGGCATGGTCAGTATCACCGCCGTGCGCGTGAGTCGTGATATGGCCCACGCGCAGGTTTTCGTAACCTTGCTCGAAGGCGATTCGGAAGAGGACGCCAAACCCAGCGTTGATGTGCTCAATGGCGCCGCCGGCTTTCTTCGCTCCGCGTTGGCGAAAGATGCATCCATGCGTACGGTGCCCCGCCTGCGTTTTCGTTTTGACACCAGCGTCGGTCGAGGTCGTGATCTGGAAGCGCTGATCGCCCGGGCCAAGGAAGCCGATGCTCGTTTTGCCTCCTCGGATCTCGGCCAGAATCCCCCAGAGGATAATGACGCCCTGGACGCGGGCTCTTAGGAATGGCCCGCCGTCGCCGCGGTAGGCCGATCTCCGGAATCTTGCTGCTGGACAAACCTCGGGGTCTGAGTTCCAACCAGGCTCTGCAACGAGCGAAACGCCTGTTTCGGGCAGCGAAAGCGGGTCACACGGGTAGCCTCGATCCTCTGGCCACGGGTGTGTTGCCCCTGTGCTTTGGTGAGGCGACAAAGTTTTCTCAGTATCTCCTCGATGCGGACAAGAGCTACGACAGCGAGTTCTGTCTTGGCGTCGCCACGGATACGGGCGA
>DIYG01000140.1 GCA_002428935.1 Halieaceae bacterium UBA6060 | reverse complement strand
CGACAGAAACTACCTCTATCGCGGCATCGCCGCGCGCAACTTCGAACGTAAGTTCCAGTTGGCCGAGCATGTCAAAGTAGTAGCCGCCCGCCTTGAGAACGGACTCCTGCACGTAGCCCTTGAGCGCGAAGTGCCGGAAGCCATGAAGCCGCGCAAAATCAGTATCGAGAATGCGCAAAGCGCGCTCCTGGAACAGGAAGCGGCTTAAACATTAAGGCTAAATACTGCGAAAAGCCGCCTCCGGGCGGCTTTTTTCGTTCTATGCCCCGGTGTATTCCGGTACCGTATCGGTCGTTTCTTAATCGTCGTGACGTCCGCCCATTTCTACACCGTGAGCCTTCGCCTCCCTTTTTTTATTCTCATCGCCTTGCCCTTAAGCGGGCCCGTATTAGCCGAGCAATTTCAGGATACGCAAGGCCCTTCACCAGCAGACGCGAACTCCGGGACCGATCAATCCCCAAAGGAATCAACGAGAGACGGTAGCACCAATGAGGAAGAAAGCTCCGTCGCAACCCTCCTAGACGATCGAGCAACGCGGGAACTCCACGACGACACCACCATTCTGCGCACAGTAATGGATGGTGACGGAGTTCTTCTGTTTAACGCTCTGCAGTTGTGGATGGGTGGCGCTATGCAGTACGACTACTACAACTTTGACGATGTCTTTAGCAGCCAAAACGGCGGGGAGCCTCGCGAAGGCGTCGGCTTTCGCCGGCTCGAAGGGATTTTTCGGGCCCAGCTCTATGACTGGGGGGAACTCAAGGTCCAATACGACTTCGACACGGGCATCATGCGCGATCTCTACCTGCGCTGGGTATCTGAGCGAGCAAACACCCCGGTTACCATCACCGTGGGCAATCAGAAAGAGCCCATGGGCATGGAGTTCCTGGCCGGAAACAAGTTCGAGATGGCCCAGGAGCGCTCGGCACCGGGAAGCGCCTTTGGCAGTTGGCGAAGTCGCGGGGTGCGCTTACACAAGGCTTTTCAACTCTCCGCCGAAGAGCGCAAGCTTGATCTCTTCGATGAAGACACCTCGTTTATGACCACTTCCGTAGGTGTGTTCACCAGCGATATCGAGGACTCCCATGCTACCGATGTGGCGGTCACAGGGCGGATTACAGCGGGGCGAAAAAATCAGCGAGGCGGCATTCACGTCGGTCTGGCAGGCTCCTATCGCGAAGGCGAGTTCAATCGCATCAGCCCCCGCCCGGAAGTTCGCGAAGCGGACCGCGTAAACCTGGCGTCACCCCAGGCCAACACGCAAGGCATCGTTGCCGCAGAACTGGCCATGAATCGGGGCCGCCTGCATCTCCAGGCAGAGGGTTTTAGCACCTACTACGGCGGAGGCGTGGATGGCTTTGGCCACGGCGTCTATTTTCAAGCAGGTTGGTTTCTGACCCAGGACAGCCGCAACTACAATCCGCGCTGGGGCATCCTCGCACCCCACACGCCCAAGGGACGGTTTTCCGCGGAAGTGTTTGCGAGAACCTCCATTACCCGTGGTGAAGACGACATCAACGGCTGGAACGCCTACCGGGCCCTAACCCTGGGTAGCACCGTCACCTACGGACGTACGCAGACCAGCATTAATGTCGTTTACGGAGAAACCCGCGAGCCCGTCGGCGAGCAGCAAGATGGACTTGCGGTGGTAATCCGTGGGCAGATTCTGTTTTGAGGTTTTGGGCTCAGACCGAATCAACTGACGCCGTAGTAGGGTGTTCTCACCCCGGCGGATACGACTCTATTAAAAGTCAGTCTGACGCAGCTTCGCGAATTCGAGCAACCATCGCCCGTAGACCATTGCCTCGCGTGGGAGACAGATGCTGCATCAATCCGAGTTCCTCGAAGTAGGTATCGATATCGAAGGCCAAGATGGCTTCGCGAGTTTTGTTGTTGTAGGCCGCTAGCACCACAGCCAACAAACCCTTGACGATAAATGCGTCGCTGTCGACGGCGAGCTGCAAACGCTCGTCGTCTTCATTGACGTCGATCCAAACCTGGCTTTGACAGCCCCTTACGAGACGATCGTCCGTACGCAGAGATTCTGGCAGGGCCGGAAGTTCTCGCCCAAGGTCGATGATGTAGCGATAGCGATCTTCCCAACTGTCAAAGAAGCCGAGACTCTCGACAATATCTGCAGTGCTAATGCTATTGCCAAAGGGATTGGCGGGGGCCGGGGAGGTAGTCATGGTCGCGCTTATGGGGAGTCCGATAAAACCTAGTAGAACATCCCGGTTTCGAGCTGTGCCTCTTCCGACATCATCTCGCGGCTCCAGGGCGGATCGAACACCAGGTCCACAGACACGTCCTTAACAAAGGGCACCAGGCGCAGACGGTGCTCCACATCGCCCACCAGCACCGGCCCCATACCGCAACCCGGCGCTGTGAGCGTCATGGCGACCTGCACGGATCCTGCGTCCTGATCTACATCCACGGCATACACCAGACCCAAATTCACCAGATCGACGGGGATTTCCGGGTCGTACACCGTATGGAGTGCCTCCCACAGCTGGGCCTCGTCAATGCGCCCATCGGCGGGCGGCTCAAAGGACAGGGTTAGACCCTCCAGCCCCAGGGCATCGGCATCGGTACCGTCGATACGAACCATATTGCCGTTGTAGACGATCGTGTAGTTTCCGCCTAGGGATTGCGTGAGAGTGACGAAACTGTCGGCGGGCACGGTGACCGGGTCACCGACGGGCACCAGACGCCCCAGCACTTCGCGCCGTGTCGTTAGCAGTGTGCGTTCCTGGGAAGACATGCTCAGCTAACGCTAAAACTCTCGCCGCAACCACATTCGGCCACGACATTGGGGTTGTTAAAGCGCAGGACCTTGTTCACGCCTTCCCGGGCGAGATCCACCTCCGTGCCGCGGAGAAAATCTACAGCTCCGGCATCTATGAACACACGGATGCCATTCGCTAGTGCGATTTCCGTATCTTCGCCCTCAGCGGCATCAACTTCCTGGAGCACGTATTTGAAACCCGTACAGCCGCTTTCCTGGACACTGATGCGCACGGCGTCTTTGCCCGCGCGATCCAACTTGCGACGAAAGTGCTCGGCGGCCGCGTCGGTCACCTGCAGCGGTTGGCTAAGTTCAAAGGTTTCAACAGTCATGACAACTCTCCTTCACCGATCACGGTCAGCGCGGACCGAATAGCGCCTGGGCGCGCTTTAAACCATCAACGAGGCGATCTACGTCATCGAAGGTGTTGTACATCGAAAACGAAGCGCGCACGGTCCCGGGCACTTCAAAGCGCGCCATAAGAGGCTGTGCGCAATGATGGCCCGTGCGTACGGCAATCCCCTGTTCGTCTAAAAGCATACCGACATCGGCGGGATGACAGCCCTCAAGCACGAAACTGAATATCCCTGCGCTGCGCTGCGGGTGGCCAATGCGGCGCAGGCCCGGCACGGCAGCGGCCGCTTCCACGGTCGCATCGAGGAGCCGCTCTTCGTGGGCCGCAGCCGCTACTCGATCCAGCGCCGCCAGATAATCGACAGCGGCCGCCAAGCCAATGGCACCGGCTATATTCGGGGTTCCCGCTTCAAACTTAAAGGGTAGGGAATTAAAAGTCGTGCCGGCGAAGGTCACGGTCTCGATCATCTCGCCACCGCCGAGGAAAGGCGGCATTGCCTCAAGTAAGTCCTCGCTTCCCCACAGTACGCCAATGCCTGTGGGTCCAAAAAGCTTGTGCCCGGACAGGCAGTAGAAGTCACAACCCAGATCCTGCACATCGACAGGCCAATGCCCAACAGCCTGGGCTCCATCGACGAGGAGCAAAGCACCGGCATCGTGGACTCGCTTACCTATCTCCGTGATGGGGTTGATGGTGCCCAGGGCATTAGAGACATGATTTACAGCAACCAACTTAACCCGCTCATCGAGAAGATCGTCGAGGGCGTCGAGATCAATCTCCGCATCGGCAGTCACAGGAATAGGCAGGACTTCAGCGCCGACCCGGGCGGCAATCAACTGCCAGGGAACGATGTCGGAGTGATGCTCAAGCCAGGACACCAGTATCCGGTCTCCCGCCTTGAGGTTACTCAGCCCCCAGCTATGAGCTACCAGGTTGATCGCCTCGGTGGTGCCTCGGGTCCATAAAATCTGCCGACTGCTGGGGCTGTTGAGGAAGCGCCCAAGGGTGTCTCGAGCATCCTCAAAGCGGCGAGTAGCGCGATCCGAAAGGCTGTGAGCGCCGCGATGCACGTTTGCATTGTCATTCCGGTAATAGTCGGCGATGGCATCGATAACCGCGTTCGGCTTTTGCGTGGTCGCCGCGTTGTCCAGATACACCAGTGGCTGACCGTTGATGGTCTGGGCGAGGATGGGAAAGTCTTTCCGCACCCGCTCCGCATCAAAGCCTCCGCTGACAACCGCCTGCAAACTGCTCATAGGAGATGTCTCGCGAGCTTCTCGTCACGAGCAAAGCGAGCCGCCAGTAGCGGTCGCAGATAGCTACGCAGGGATTCCAACTCGATGCCATCGATAAGCTCGTTGACAAAACCAAAGCTCAACATCACTTCCGCTTCCGCCCGGGATACACCGCGGGTGCGCAGGTAGTGAAGAGCCAGTTCGTCGAGCTGTGCCACCGTGGCACCGTGGGCGCACTGCACATCGTCGGCGTAGATTTCGAGTTCCGGCTTGGTGTTCACCTCAGCTTCGGCGCTTGTTAGGAGGTTGCGATTGGACAGCTCCGCACGGGTTTTTTGCGCATCTGGATGAATATGAATTCGCCCATTGAATACCGCCGTTGCACGATCGGCGACGATACCGCGAAACACTTCATCGGTGGTACAGTGGGGTACCGAGTGTTCGATGGTGGTGTGGAAGTCCGTGTGTTCATCTCCGCGGGGCAGATAGACACCGTTAAGGTCAGCGTGAGCACCCGGTCCAGCGTGTTCCACCACCAGATCCAGACGCTTTAGGACGCTGCCCAGGGCGAGATAAAAACTGTTCAGGCGTGCGTCGCGTTCAAGGCGGGCGTGGACACCACCGATATGGATCGCATCGCCCTCTTCTTCATGAACACGGTAGTAGGTGAGATCGGCATTCGCCGCAAGAAACAGTTCCGTGACCCCACTACAAAAGCTCGCCTGGGCACCACGAAGGTCCGCGAAGTGTTCCACGACAGAGCCGCGAGATCCTTGACCGGCAAGGACCAGAAGCCGCTGGGTCATCGCCGTCGGAGCTTCCGCCGCCTGCGTCAGCCAAAGAATTTCCAGGGGCTCATCAAGCTGGGCATTGTCTGCGAGCTCCACCAGAACGCCGTCGCTCAGGAGGGCCGTATTGAGGGCGGCGAAGAGGTGCTCCTCGGGATCAAAGCTACTGTTCAAGTGCTCGCCGATACGGGCCGCCTGCTCGCTCGATGCATCTTCGAAGCGACAGATAGACAAACCCTCGAAGTCCGGCGTCGTTGACAAACTCGCCTGATAAACACCATCAATGAATACTAGGCGTGGCCCGCCAAAACCCGCTGCGACAGCCTCTGGGAGGGCAGCAGGTGCCACGGCGCCCGTCGCCACGAGGCTGTAGTCGTCTCGTAGGGCCTGTAAGCTGGTGTACTTCCAGGGCTCCGATCGTCGCGTGGGCAGAGCCTTACCCTCCCAGTGCGACAGGCCGCGAGCCTGTAACGACTGGAGCCAATGGGGTGCCCGGCGACTGGCCTCTAGCAGGGGCTGATGCATAAATCCCGTCATCAGGCGACCTCATCCTCCACCCAGGCGTAACCGCGATCTTCCAGATGCAGGGCCAGATCCTTGTCGCCGGAGCGGACGATGCGACCGTCGGCGAGCACGTGCACACGATCGGGCTCGATGTAGTTCAGCAGGCGCTGGTAATGAGTCACCAAAACAAACGCCCGGTCCGGCGCACGGAGACTGTTAACCCCTTGTGCCACCACCTGTAGTGCGTCGATATCCAGGCCAGAATCCGTTTCATCGAGGAGGCACAAGCGGGGCTCCAAGAGCATCATCTGAATGAGCTCGTTGCGCTTCTTCTCTCCACCGGAAAAGCCTTCGTTAACGCCGCGTTTGAGAAACTCCGCCGGCAGATTCGCCGCCGTGCATGCCTCTCGCGCTCGCTTCATAAAACTCACTGCATCAATGGCCGGCTCACCTCGCTGTTCGCGGACCGCGTCTACGGCTGCCTTGAGAAATTCCATGTTGCTCACGCCGGGAATCTCTACGGGATACTGAAAGGCCAGGAACACTCCAGCGCGGGCGCGCTCCTCGGTTTCCATCTCCAGGAGGTTTTCCCCGTTAAAGGTGACGCTGCCGTCGGTAACTTCATAGCCCGGGCGACCGGCGAGGATGTGCCCCAGGGTGCTCTTGCCAGACCCGTTTGGGCCCATGATCGCGTGGACCTCACCGGCACCGACTTCGAGGTCCAGTCCACGCAGAATCTCGGTGTCTTCAACCCGAGCATGGAGGTTTTCAATCTTCAACATTGGCTTTCTTTCTCTCCGCCTTATCTATCCGCGCCGGCTCCGCATTCGGCGGACCGCGCTCAGTTCCTGGTTTAGCGGCGGTGGGGCCACAACCCCTGCCGCAATGATTCGTCTCTGCCAGCGCCCGCTCAAGGCTGTAGGCGCCTAGCCGACGGAGCCTTCCAGACTGACTTCCAGCAGCTTGCCCGCTTCCACGGCAAACTCCATGGGCAGCTCACGAAACACTTCCTTGCAGAACCCGTTGACGATCATGGACACGGCCTTTTCTGCGTCGAGACCACGCTGCTGACACAGATACATCTGATCGTCGCTGACCTTGGAGGTGGTGGCCTCGTGCTCCACCACGGCACTGGGATTGCGGCTCTCAATATAGGGGAAGGTATGGGCCGCACACTTGTCCCCGATGAGCAGGGAATCGCACTGCGTGTAGTTGCGGGCGCCATCGGCGCGGGGACTCATACGCACCAGGCCACGATAGGCGTTCGAACTGCGCCCGGCGGAAATACCCTTGGAAATGATCGTGGACTTACTGTGCTTGCCCAGATGGATCATCTTGGTCCCCGTATCCGCCTGCTGCAGATTGTTGGTCAGGGCCACGGAGTAGAACTCGCCGACGCTGTGCTCGCCGCGCAGCACACAGCTGGGGTACTTCCAGGTCACCGCAGAACCCGTCTCGACCTGAGTCCAGGAAATCTTGCTGTGGTTATGGGCAACGCCGCGCTTGGTCACGAAGTTGTAGATCCCACCTTTGCCTTCGGCGTCGCCGGGATACCAGTTCTGCACCGTGGAGTATTTGATCTCAGCGTTGTCCAGCGCAACCAGTTCTACCACGGCGGCGTGGAGCTGATTCTCGTCGCGCATGGGTGCCGTGCATCCTTCGAGGTAACTGACGTAGCTGCCCTCGTCGGCGACGATCAAGGTCCGCTCAAACTGTCCGGTTTTGGCCTCGTTGATGCGGAAGTACGTGGAAAGCTCCATGGGGCAGCGCACCCCCTTGGGGATGTAAACAAAGGAGCCATCGCTAAATACGGCGCTGTTAAGGGCCGCGTAGAAATTGTCTCGCCGTGGCACCACGCTACCGAGGTACTTACGAATCAGCTCGGGATACTCGTGTACGGCCTCAGAGATGGAGCAAAAGATGACCCCGGCCTCGGCGAGCTTTCCCCGAAAGGTGGTCGCAACGGAGACGGAGTCGAAGACCGCATCCACGGCAACTCCGGCGAGCATCTCCTGCTCGTGGAGGGGGATACCCAGCTTTTCGTAGGTGGCCAAGAGTTCAGGATCAACTTCATCCAGGCTCTTGGGACCGTCCTGCATATTCTTTGGCGATGAATAGTAGGAGACCGCATCGAAATCGATACGCGGGTAGTGCACATGGGCCCACTCGGGGTTATCCATCTTCAACCAGTCGCGATAGGCCTCCAGGCGCCACTCGAGCAGCCATTCGGGCTCGTTCTTTTTGCCGGAAATGAAACGAATAACGTCTTCGTTGAGGCCTGGCGGCAAGGTATCCGATTCGATATCGGTTACGAAACCCGCGCTGTATTCCTTGCTGATCCGGCTGTCGATGACTTCTTGAGACATACCTTTCTATCCTGCTGTCGAGTTAGCGTACGGAGCCTGACTCAGGCCGTGCTAACCAGTATTTGGGTTTCCATCTGGGTTTCCGCTTCCGGCAGCGGCTGGTTGCGCAACACCTGCTGTTCCGAGATGTCGCGAATCTCACGCCGGGCAACCAGGTCCGCGAGGGTGATATCCGTCAGAAACTGATGAATCTGCTCCGACAGGTCCATCCACAAATGATGGGTGAGGCAAATATCACCTTCGTGACAATCGCCCTTACCGCCACAACGAGTGGCATCCGTGTCTTCGTTTACCGCTGATATCACTTCCGCCACGCTGATCTCCGCCGCGCCGCGTTTCAGGCGGTAACCTCCTCCGGGGCCGCGCACACTACGCACGAGATCCTGACGGCGCAAGTGAGCAAACAACTGCTCCAGATACGACAGAGAGATCCCCTGGCGTTCGGAGATCGCCGCCAGTCGTATGGGCCCTCGCGCCTCGTTGAGCGCAAGATCCAACATGGCTGTAACGGCATACCGTCCTTTGGTGGTCAGGCGCATAGGGTTATTCCTTCTTCGTCATGATCAGTTGTGACTCGTTCGTATCGCTCCCCGGCTCCATCACCGGGCGACATCAGGCAAGTTCCCTGGTCATTCCATGGACAGACCGTGGTCGAAGTACCGACCCCAGGGCAGTGTTAATGGCCCTTGCCCCCACCCAGAGTCCTATACACAAGCACTGGCCGGGCCCAAGAGTTCCATACCAAGTCCGCTTAAGCTGGCCTACACTGGCTTCCTGGCGGGCCTTTAACGCCTGAGACGTCTTACTTACCTTTCAATCCCTAGTATTTTAGTCAACTATAAGACCCTTTGCACTACTTGGTTTTTCCATGAGCCCCAAACCGCGATGAATCACCGCTGCCGACCATGCTTTTGAACTTCGCGAGAGCCCGTTTCCGGTGAGCACTCGACGCGTGCTTCTGATCGCCCTGGGGGATGCCACAAAGGGGGATGAGGGCTTGGGCGCGGCTCTCCTGCGTCGCTGCCGAGAGCAGCCTATTGCGGGGCGTTGGTGGCTATCGCTGATCGGCGACGCACAGTTACAGATCGAACACGCGGTGGATCTACAAATTAACGATCTCGCCGTGTTCATTGAAGCCAGCGCCGATATCGCGACGCCCTTTGAGTTTGCCCCTGTGGCTCGCCCCGACGGTCACCGCCTGGTCACTCCCGGAGAGACTCTGACCCCATCCGAGGTGCTCCACACCCTGTGGACCATCGGCCAGCGGGAGTCCTTGCCACACTGCTACCGGCTGAGTATTCAGGGGCACAGCTTCTTGCAGAAGAAGGGTATTTCGAGCCAGGCCCAGGAGCATCTCGACGCGGCCACGGCCTTTGTCCTGAAACTCCTGGACGAACCCGACCCGGAGCGCTGGAACGCCCAAGTCCATGACGGACACGAAACCGCCGTGAGCTTGAACGCTTAGCGCGCCTTAGGCTTTGGACACGGCCCCCATGCGCCGGGCAATGATGCTGAGCATGGTTTCATCGGACCCACCGCCAATCGATGAAACTCGATTGTCGCGCAAGGCACGAGAGCAGATATTGTCCCACATGAAACCCATGCCGCCCCAGTACTGAAGACAACTGTTGGCCACTTCCGTGGCCAGCCTTCCCGCCTTGAGCTTGCACATGGATGCGAGCAGAGTCATATCCTCTCCCGCACCGTGCTGCTCAACGGCTGAATAGCTCAGGGCACGCAGAGCTTCGATCTCGGTCTGTAGCTCGGCGAGACGAAAGTGCACCGCCTGGTTGTCGAGGATCGCTTTGCCAAACGCTTTGCGCTCGCGGGTGTAAGCGATGGTTTCCTTGATGCAGGCTTCCATGAACTTCAGCAACACCAGTGCGCAGTAAATTCGCTCCTCCTGAAATTGCTCCATCTGGTAGACAAAGCCCATGCCCTCCTCACCAATGCGATAGCGCTGGGGCACCCGCACATCCTCGAAAAACACCTGTGCCGTATCGGAGGATCGCAGCCCCAGCTTGTCGAGCTTGGGCGCCACGCTCACACCGGGAGTCGTGGCGGGGACGACGATCAATGATTTGTTGCGATGGGACTGTCCTTCGCTGGTATTGGCAAGCAAACAGAAAAAGTCTGCCTGAGGGGCATTGGTGATCCACATTTTTGTCCCGTTGATCACGTAGTCATCGCCATCGGCGCGCGCCGTGGTCCTAAGCGCTGCCACATCGGAGCCAGCGCCGGGCTCACTAACGGCGATACTGGTAACCAGGTCACCGGCGATGGACGGAGCAAGAAACTCCTCGCAGAGTTCCGCGCTACCGTGGAGGGCCAGGGCCGGCGTCGACATCATCGTGTGAACCCCCAGCAACAGGGGGGAGCTGCCGTGGTGGGCGGCCCCGAGTTCTTCGGCGAAAACCGCCTGATAGCTGAAGTCCAGGCCCAAACCCCCGTAAGCCTCAGGCTTGTTGATTCCCAACAACCCCAGGTTCCCCGCTTTCTTCATGATGTCGTGGCAGGGTAAGGTCTGCGCGGCTTCCCATTCATCTATATGCGGATTGAGTTCCTCGGCCACAAAACGGCTGACGGTGCGTCGGATCTCGTTATGCTGATCGGTCATCTGCATGGGCTATCTCCTTAATCGGATGTCGTCGGCTCGCGGAGAATTCGCGGCGACGCAGCGCGGTGGAAGCCATTGAAAGGGGCTACGGGATTGGGTTTATTCGGCTCCAGCGGCATAAACGCGGCGGCGGAGGCAAAGCGCCCACCACCGTCGAAGTGGATCGTGTCCCCATTGATGAAGCCCGCAGCCGGGCTGAGCAAAAAGCACACTAGCGCGCTGGCCTCGGCCTCGGTGCCCATACGGCCCAGGGGGATATTGTCTGTGGCTCGCCGCACCTGGGCATCGATGGCGCCGTCGTAACTGTCCAGGCCCGACGAGGCGATCCAGCCGAGGGCTACGGCGTTGCTTCTCACCCCATAAGGCCCCCATTCCCAGGCCGCGGTTTTGCACAGGTTTTCCATCCCCGCGCGCGCCGCACCGGTATGCCCCATACCCGGAAACCCGTTGTCGCAATCTGCGGTGATGTTGACGATGGCTCCACCGTGTTGAGCCATACTCTGGTTAAACACCTCCCGTGCCAGATGAAAGCCACCCTGGAGGTTGTTGCGCACCACCGCCGCAAACCCCTTGCCGCTCATGTCAGCCAAACGAGAGGGAAACTGCCCGCCCGCATTATTGACCAGGCCGTGGATCGCATCGTGGCGGGCAACCACATCGGTCACCACCTCTCGCACCCGCTCTTCATCCCGAGAATCACAAACGTAGGCGTCGACTAACCCGCCGTCGTCGCGGATTTCCTCCAGGACACGATCAAGCTTTTCCTGGGATCGACCGGTGATGACAACTTGAGCTCCCAGGGTCGCCAGCTCATGGGCAATGCAACGACCCAGGCCACTGCCTCCCCCGGTGACAAGGACGGCCTGCCCTCGAAACAGCTCCGGGGCCAGCACCGATCGATAGGCGGCTTCAGCCATCGGTCTGCGCCTCGGCGATCTCCAGCACCACCGAACCGGCGGCAAACTGATCTCCTTCGGCGCCGTGGATCGCCTGCACCCGGCCCTCGATTTCTGCGGTGAGACGATGCTCCATCTTCATGGCTTCCATGACCGCAAGCTCGTCGCCCACAGCCACCGTGTCACCCACGGCCACGCGCAGGGCCAGGAGATTGCCGTGCATGGGTGCCAGGACCGATCCCGAACCCGCCGTGGCTCGAT
>DIYG01000121.1:1535-13555 GCA_002428935.1 Halieaceae bacterium UBA6060 | reverse complement strand
GCGCTCAAATGTTTCTTTTGCCATTACAGCCTTTCTCCTTACCGGGACGCGAGCTTTCGCCCACTTTGCTACTCGATCCTGTTACGTCCTAAGCAATCGGCTTCACACTCGCCGCAATGCATTGGACGCCCTGCCGGGCTTCCCACCCGACCCGCCTCGCCTGGCGACGTCGCCACTAACGAAGCAGTGGAGCTCATAACCGGACTTGAACCGGTGACCTCTTCCTTACCAAGGAAGTGCTCTACCGACTGAGCTATATGAGCTTTGTCTCTACTGCAGCTCGCACTGCAATTGTTTTGTCACCTGCAACCTGTCATCTGAGGCTTGTCGCCCTTAAACAACCGGCTAACTCGCGCCTTCTTCGACGCTAGTTTTTTTGGCGTTCTCTTCGGCGGGACGTTCTGGAGCGGGTAGCGGGAATCGAACCCGCATCATCAGCTTGGAAGGCTGAGGTTCTACCGTTGAACTATACCCGCAGACATCACCTGCCAGAGCTACACCGCGCAGCCAAAACATACGCCAAAAGCGACCCTGCGCAGACACCCCTTCGACTGCCACGCACTGTCGGATCGCACGCTTCATTCATTGCCACGAATGAAGCCTTAATTCTTTCCAAAACAACAAGTTATGGTGGAGGGGGGTGGATTCGAACCACCGAAGCTCGCGCGTCAGATTTACAGTCTGATCCCTTTGGCCACTCGGGAACCCCTCCGAAAGGCGGCACATTGTCCAGATGCCCCGAGGCCTTGTCAACCAATTTGTAACGGTAAAACAGGTGCTTAGATACTCCTGAGCCCAGACTTAGAAAACCACCCTTGCAGGGCAGCTTTTGGGCCCGCACTGGCCTGCTCAAGCACCGCGAAAGCGCCGATTCTGGACGCTGAACCGATCCGGGCTGGCCAACCGTATGAATTGTGGGCGCTTTAGCGATCATCATGACCGGAAAGCCTTGCCTCGGCGTTCTCCGGAGAGCAGATTATTTCGCCCTACGTTACGAAAGAGTTGATTTTTGCTCGCCATTGGCGCTATCTAAATCAGCGCGGGTATCGCCCCGGCGACCATTCTTCGCCTGCCACACACTGTCACTGTATGGAGTAGCACAATGTCACTTAAGGGAAGCCAAACCGAACAGAATTTAAAAGAAGCCTTCGCGGGAGAGTCACAAGCGAACCGCCGCTACCTCTATTTCGCCGCCAAAGCAGACGTAGAAGGCTATAACGACGTCGCAGCGGTGTTCCGATCCACCGCAGAGGGTGAAACCGGCCACGCCCACGGTCACCTGGAGTACCTCGAGGAAGTAGGCGATCCGGCGACCGGTATGCCCATCGGCGGCACCGCGGATAACCTCAAGGCCGCCATTGCCGGTGAGACCCACGAGTACACGGATATGTATCCTGGAATGGCAAAAACCGCTCGCGACGAGGGTTTTGACGAAATCGCCGACTGGATGGAAACCCTCGCCAAAGCGGAACGTAGCCATGCGAACCGCTTCCAAAAGGCTCTGGATAACCTCGACGATTAAACGCCGAGAAAGGGCCCCGCGGCGGGGCCCTGCCAGGCGGGGCGCAATTGGGTTAGGAAGACAGCCCTCGCCCCGCACACGCAGTACAAGTTCAGAGGCGCTGCCCATTATCCGCCGGGCGTAGTTTGTCTGGCAGGGCCGCGCAGTTCGTTCTGAAAGCGAGATAAGGAAGCACCATGCACGAAGGCAGTCTTGAAGCCCCCACTCGCCACCCTATCGATTGGCAAAGCGACGAATTCTGGGACCAGGACAAGCTCAATCATGAGTTAGAGCGCGTCTACGACATCTGTCACGGATGCCGACGTTGCGTCAGCCTTTGCGACTCCTTTCCGACACTTTTTGACCTGGTCGATGAAAGCGACACCATGGAGGTCGATGGCGTCGATAAAGGCGACTATCACAAGGTCGTAGAGCAGTGTTATCTGTGCGACCTGTGTTACATGACGAAATGCCCTTACGTGCCGCCCCACGAATGGAACGTCGATTTCCCTCATTTAATGCTCCGCGCCAAGGCCCTGCATTTCAAAGAACACGGCGCCAGCTTCCGCGATAGCGTGCTCACCAGCACGGACAGCACGTTCTCGATGGCCACCATCCCCCTGGTAGACATCACGGTCAACGCGGTGAACAACAGCGCGACGGGGCGAAAGCTTCTGGAGAAGAGCCTCGGCATACACCACGAAGCACCGGTCCCGACATTCCACAGCAACACATTGCGCAAACGGATCAAACCGATGTTGCGTGATATGGCCGGTAAACCCGTTGGTGACACCACCGGCAAAGTAGCGCTATATGCCACCTGCTATGGAAATTACAACAGCCCGGAGGTAGGCGAAGACTTCGTCAAAGTCTTCCAGCACAACGACATCGCGATCACCGTTGTACCCAAGGAGAAATGCTGCGGGATGCCGAAGCTGGAGCTGGGAGACCTGGACACGGTACACACCCTTAAAGAGGCCAATATTCCAGTCCTGGCAAAACTCGTCGACGAAGGCTACGACCTCATCGCCCCCATCCCATCCTGCGTGCTCATGTACAAACAGGAACTGCCTCTGCTCTATCCCGATGATGCCGACGTGGCTAAGGTGCAGCGGGCGTTCTTTGATCCCTTCGAATACCTTTGGCTACGCCACAAAGGTGGCGAATTCAACACCGAATTCAGCGAGCCCCTTGGCAGCGTCGCTTATCAGGTTGCCTGCCATCAGCGCGTGCAGAATATTGGCCTCAAAACCCGCGACGTGCTGAACCTGGTAGCAGACACCGAGGTGAACGCCATTGAGCGTTGTTCCGGCCATGATGGCACCTACGCGGTAAAGGCCGAGACCCGAGCCAAGTCCGTCAAGATCGCTCGCCCCGTGGTTCGCAAAATCGACGAACAAAACCCGAAGCGTCTCACCAGCGACTGCCCCATGGCAGGAGCCCAGTTAGCGCAACTGTCAAAGAACACGGACGGCGCTCATCACCCCATGACGCTCCTGCGCATGGCCTACGGCCTCTAGGGCCAAGCCATCCGCATTGCCCAGGAAGATAAGGAACACATCATGTTGACTCGCGATGACCTCTGGTCCCTCGAACAGTACGCCGAAGAACGCCCGGCATTTCGCGCCAAGGTTATGCAACACAAGAAACTACGACAGCTTGCCCTGGGCGACAACGCAAGACTCTATTTCGAGGATGAGCTGACCATCAAATACCAGATTCAGGAAATGCTCCGAATCGAGAAGGTGTTTGAAGCAGACGGCATCATGGAAGAACTCGATGCCTACAACCCGCTGATACCAACGGGTCGCAACTGGAAAGCCACATTTATGATCGAGTACCCAGACCCTGCCCTTCGCGCCCAACGGCTGGCCGAGATGATTGGCATTGAGGACAAGGTGTGGCTGAAGGTCGGAGATTTGGAGCCAGTCTATCCCATCGCCGACGAGGATCTGGATCGCAGCACTGCGGACAAAACCTCATCGGTTCACTTTCTGCGATTTGAGCTGGATTCGGCCATGGTGACGGCCGCCATCAACGGCTCCCCCATCTCTGCGGGCGTTGAGCATTCTGCGTATGCCATTGAAGGTTTTGAGATACCCGAAGAAATTCGTGCGTCTCTCGCGCAAGACCTGGATGCGACAGCTTTACATTGAGGAAATGGAGCTGGCGAGAGGAATCGAACCCCCGACCGGCTGATTACAAATCAGCTGCTCTACCTACTGAGCTACGCCAGCGTCGCGAAGGGCCGAGAGGATAGATTAAGGAATGCTGGGATTCAATGGCTGTGTGTTTCTTGCGTTGCCTCAGCCCCGAATTCAGCCTCAAGTCCATTGCAGCAACGTAATTGACTACCTGAAGCTTGTGGAGCAAAAGCAGGCCTCTATTCCTGCATGAACTCACCCCATCGGAACAATAGACCAGAAGGCTGGACACTTATCCCAAACTACTCGCCACTCAGGAAAGAAATGGCCTGAGCGATGCCTTCTTCTTCGGAAACCAGATTCAGAAAGTCCTTTGCCCGGAGAAAATCGAAGTAGTCGATCCTGGAAATGGACTCGAGGTTGTTCCAGGCGGGGCTGAAGTCGGCTCTCGGCTGCTTCCAGACCAGGGTCTGGGGGTTTCCGTTTCCAGCTATGGTGCAAAAGGAATAAACCGGGAAAAAGTCGTGGATGGCGAAAACCACCTTGTAGACATCACCATGCCACGATGAACCTTCGGCGCCGGCCTGCCTACGCGCCCGCAGTGCCGCCTGATGATCGCTAATGGCGCTGTAAACATCACGGGGCACTGTGTCATCGATTATCCACAGGGTTTTATCGTGACTGTGACTGATGGAGTTACAGAAATCCCTAAAGGTTTGCTCGAAGGTATGCAGCCCATCCAAGAAGATCATGTCGAACTTTCGCTCGCCTACGTGGTGAAGGAAGAACTCATCGGAAGTCATCTGATTAAACTCGACTTCAGCCGACCGGAAGGACTCAAAGTCAAAGCGAAAGTTAGGATCAACCGCGACCTTCGTCGGGACGTCAACATTAAAAAACGTCCCCCCCGTTTCGACGCCGATCTCCAGATACGAATCCACATTCGTGGCAGCAATAATCTCGCTGAACCGCCGGGACGAATGCATCGGGACATGAGATGGAATGTCGGGTTTGGAAGTGTCCATATTCTTTAGGTGTGATAAACGAGGCCCGCAAGCCTATGCCAATGCTTATGGCTCTGCAACGCTTGGGCTGATCACGGATTAGCGGTCTCGTCGCGTATACTAAGAGACCTAGAGCGCAGCGCAGGATAGCTCCCAACGCTGCACGAGTTTTCCCTGGCGGTAGCGCGGCGACCAACATCTTCAACGCCATGAGCGAGCACATTGAATTCGAGATTCGGGACGTCAGCCAGGCGCTCTCGGGAGTAAGTCCGCGGCTTCCTGAAATGCCTGCCCGCCAGTTCATGCAACGAGGGCTTAACGCCCTACACCCCTCCTTCTCGGGCAAACCCTACATGCCCGAGGGGACCGGGGCATCGTTCCGCCATGAAGGCTATCTGCGGCTCAATGATTCACTGGACTTCATCCGTGAAATCAACGAAGAAACTTCGCTAGCTAAGCAGAAATTTTCGGGGCTTGCGTCGAGCGCGATCAACGCCGCATGTGGCTCCTATGAATTCTTTGATTGCTACGTCCTCGGCAATCAGGGACTGATCCTCGATGTTCGTCGCAGAATCTGCTGGATCGGCGTGCCTCTGGGGTGGGAGCCGCACCATCTAGAGATGTTTATGTGCCAGCCTGGGCTTTTTGAACAGACACAGGATGGCACACTCCGTTGCACAAAGGCTTTACTGCAGAAGATGGATAAAGCAAGTCGCGGTAGATCTCCGCGATCCTGCGTGGTCCTACCGATTCCCGGCTTTCGCGTATACGGGCATTGGCTAATTGATGTCCTTCCTCGCCTTGCCCATGCAACTCGGCACGTAGATCAATCTCGCGTGGTGTGTACCTCAGGTATTGCACCCTGGGGCAAAGAACTCGCCGGTTGCTATGGTCTTGTAACACCCGAGCCTCCCCAGGTGCTGTCCCTTATGGAAGGCGCACGCTGGGAAAGCATCATGGCAGGCACGACCATTCGCTCATCGCGGGTAATCGACGCAAACCGCGCACGGAAGCTTTGGTCAGAGCTGCGTTTGGCACTCACAGGCAGCGCCCGCTACCCCACGGCTCGAAAACGTCTTTATATCTCTCGGTCGAAAATGCCCACAGACCGCTTATTCGCAAACGCGGATGAGATTGAAGCTTTCTTTCGCAACCGTGGATGGGAAGTCGTCTATCCTGAAACTCTCACCCTCAAGGCCCAGGCGGAGCTCTTCGCGGCGGCTGAGTTCATCGTGGGCGATGATGGATCCGGTTTACACAACTGTATCTTTTCACCGCCTGGGACACCGATGCTGGTACTGAACTTTAATCGGATAAACCAGTACCACTCGACCCTGGCGCAAGCCCTGAATCACCCTCTGGCCTTCCTCAATTGCGAGTCGGCCAGCACCGAAACCGGCACGACCTATGAGCTGCACATCGGGAAGCTTGAATCAGCAATCGATAGCCTCCTCTCGGCTGCAACATAACCCCTGATGATGGTTGATGGGCCCCTGGGATTTAGTCCCCCGGCCTACAGCATTGTTCAACCCTGGCTAAGGCAGCAGAATCGATCTGAGTGCCATCGAAACCACGCTGATCGCGAGCACGCTGCCCAGCCACAGAGCTGCAAACCAGAGCAGCTGTGTATAAGGCTTGGAGCCGTTTTCCTTTGTTTCCTTGGGTACATTCATCAGTGATAGCCCTCCCCCGGTTGAACTTTGCCGCGAAAGATCCAGTAGGAATACGCGGTATAGGCCAAGATCAGTGGTAACAGGACCAGCGCTCCAACGAGCATAAACAACAGGCTCGAATCGGGCGCGGCAGCCTCATGAATAGTGATCGCCCGGGGCACGATATACGGCGTTAAACCCACACCGAGGCCGACAAAACAGAGCCCCAGCAGCGCGACGGTAGCGGGATACACCAGAGAGTCGGCGCGCTTTGCAATTCCCCAGGCAATGAGAGCCGCTACGATGGCCGTCAACAACGGAACTGGAGCGACGAAGTAGAGATTGGGCATACTAAACCAGCGGTCATAAATCTCTGGCGATAGCAAAGGTGTCCAGAGGCTGACCACACAGACGAAGAAGAAGGTGGCAATAGCGGCGAAGGTCGCAAGGCGATAGGCCCTAAAGCGAAGGTCGCCTTCGGTCTTGAGGATCAGCCATCCTGCACCCAGGAGGCTGTAGCCGAAGCAGAGGGCCACTCCCGTCATCATCGTGAAGGGCGTTAACCAATCCCACCAACCACCGGCATAGGCTCGGCCCTGGACGTCGATACCCTGGACAAAGGCGCCCAAAACGATGCCCTGAGCGAAGGTCGCTATAAAGGAACCAAAAACGAAACTTGCATCCCAAATGCCCGTGTGAGCGCTGTCTCGCCAGCGGTATTCGAAAGCCACCCCGCGAAACACCAGCGCCAGGAGCATGACGATAAAGGGCGCATACAGCGCTGGCATGACCACGGCATAGGCCAGGGGGAAGGCGGCAAAGAGTCCTCCTCCACCGAGGATGAGCCAGGTTTCATTGCCATCCCAAACCGGCGCCACGGTGTTCATGGCCGTATCCCGTTCCTTATCGTCGGCAAGGAACGGAAACAGCAGCCCAACACCGAGGTCAAAGCCGTCGAGGGCCACGTAGATGAATACGGCCAGGGACAGCAAACCCGCCCAGATCAATGGAAGATCAAGCATTTGAAATCCCTCCCGTAGATTGCTCAAGCCCAAGGGAGGCTATCTGCGTGGTGCCTGCCGCTCGAACCGGAACGCCTGGTTTGGGTCCCTCACCATCCGGTGCAACTCCCATCAAGCGAAGGATGTAGTAAGTCCCGGCGCCAAAGAGCGCGAAGTACACAACAATGAACGCCAGTAGGGAGGCCCCGACGGCTGGCGCATCCACGGGGGCCAGGGAATCGGCGGTTCGCAGCAGTCCGTAAACCGTGAAGGGCTGTCTGCCGACTTCCGTGACGATCCATCCCGCAAGCACCGCAATAAAACCCGAGGGCGCGAGCCAGATGGACGCCTTCTGGAACCAGCGAACATCGTAAAGAGTGCCTCGCCAACGCAGCCAGGCGGAGTACAAACCGACGAGTGCCATGAGTCCGCCCACGAGCAACATGATACGGAAGGACCAAAACACCAAACCAACAGGCGGCCTCTCGTCCTCTGGCACATCCGTCAGCCCCGGCGTCTCGCCGTCGATTTCGTGGGTCAGAATCAGGGCCGATGCATAGGGGATACCCAATTCAAAACGATTCTCTTCTCGATCTGAATCGGGCCACGCCAACAGCAAGAACGGTGCACCCGTCTGCCGTTGCCAATGCCCTTCCATAGCGGCGACCTTGATAGGCTGATGCTCAAGGGTGTTCAGGCCGTGAAGATCGCCGGCAAATATTTGCAGCGGCGCTACAAAGGTGGCCATCCACATGGCCATAGAGAACATCCTTCGAGCTTCGGCGCTGGTTCTGTTTCGCAGCAAATGCCAGGCACCGACACCGCCTACCACGAAAGACACGGTGAGATATGACGCCAGGGTCATGTGCAGCATCCGGTAGGGAAAGCTGGGATTGAAGATGATCTCAATCCAGTCGTGGGGCACGAACTGTCCTAATTCGTTTATCCCATGACCCGTTGGCGTCTGCATCCAGCTGTTGACCGAGAGAATCCAGGTCGCCGAAAGGAGCGTGCCAAAGGCCACCATGGTGGTGGCGAAAAAGTGCAGGCGTTTGCCGACCTTGCTCAGACCAAACAGCATGATGCCGAGGAAACCCGCTTCGAGGAAAAAGGCCGACAGCACTTCGTAGGCCAGCAAAGGCCCAATCACAGGGCCGGCTTTGTCTGAGAACACGCTCCAGTTGGTCCCGAACTGATAGGACATAACCAGCCCCGACACCACACCCATGCCAAAGGCGATGGCAAAGATCTTCAGCCAGTACTTGTACAGGGACAGATAGACCTCGTCTCCCGTCTTGAGCCACAAGCCCTCAAGTACAAACAGATAACTTGCCAGGCCAATGGAAAACGCTGGAAAGATGATGTGGAACGAGACCGTGAAAGCGAACTGAATACGGGCCAGAAGCGCCGCATCAAAAAGCTCCAACACGCGGAAGCCCTCCGTTAAAAGTGGTATTTAAAATAGTATTTAATGATTTGCCGGAAAAAGCAATATTTTATATAGTTCTTTTATCCCCGACGGTGAAAAACATAGACAAAACCTGAGAGGCAAGGCTTATCCGACTCACGTCCTATACAAACTATTCCCTGCGCACGCTGATGTACTGCGCTATACATCCGGGCGAGACGGTCCGAATTCAGGACATCGCCGAATCTTTCGGCATCTCCCGCGCCCACCTTCTCAAAGCCGCAAGACAAATGGGGCAACTTGGCTACCTTACGACCCTACGTGGGCGAAGCGGTGGCATCACCCTGGGCATGGCGCCAGAAGACATTTCCGTCGGCGAAGTCGTCAGAGCCTTGGAAGGCCAGGGAGAGTTTGTCGAGTGCTTCAATATGGATACCAACACCTGCCCCATCGCCGGGACCTGCAAGCTGACGGGCCTGTTTCGCAAAGGACTAGAAGCGTTCTACCAAGAACTGGACCCCATTACGGTCGCCGACCTCGTGGAAGATGGCGCCGCGCTCTCTCGTCGCCTACCGCTCATAGCCTCATCGGTTTAGGCGCCCCTCGGGGCGCCCAGGGACGCGGTTAGAGCGACCGGGTGCAGAAGTAGAAATCAACGCATTCCATAGTCTCATCGTGCATGCGATCGTTTGCGGCTTCCGCTGTGCTCGCGGGCGGTACGATGACTCGATCACCAGGCTTCCAACCCTCGGGGGTCGCCACGCCGTGCTCGTCGCTGGTTTGCAGGGCATCGAGGAGCCGCAAGAACTCGTCGATGGAGCGCCCGTTACTCATGGGGTAGTAGACCATTGCCCGCAACATGCCTTCGGGATCAATGAGAAACGTGGCTCGCACCGCTGAGGTATCCCCCGCCTCCGGGTGGATCATTCCGTAAGCGCGGGCCACATCCATTTTTAGGTCCGCAATGATCGGAAATGGGATAGGCACTCCAAATTTCTCTTCGATGTTGCGCATCCAAGCGATATGAGAGTGGTTGCTGTCGATGGACAGTCCCAACAGCTCGCAGTTTCGGTCGGCGAACTGAGGAGCGGCTTTGGCGAACGCCATAAACTCCGTTGTACAAACCGGGGTGAAGTCTGCCGGGTGTGAAAACAATACGAGCCACTTGCCGCGGTAGTCCTCGAGGGTTTTTCGACCGTCCGTGGTCGGGGCGTCAAATGCCGGCGCCGGCTCATTGATGCGAGGTAAACCTAGAGTTAAGTCTTGTGTTTCCATGGTGATGCTCTCCTTTGGTGGGCGGGGATACCCCTTGCGTTATCCTTTCTGGTTATATACTTATACCCAAAGGTAATTAGGTAAAGCGGATTTGTTAGGAAAAACTCATCGAGTGAGGCGATTGCTGCCGCCACCTCGGACAAGCAGATGACGGCAAACAACAAGCGGCCGCTAGAGCAGTTGGTATTGGCGCAGTAAACCGTCGAAAACCAGATCCGGTGAAGGCTCGCTGACGTCACTTAGGAGAGGCAAAAGCTGCTGGCGGAAGCCGCCGCATAGAAACAATCGAGGCGCTGGCCCGGTGGCCTCAGCCCATTTCAATGCCGAGGCCACGGCGCCTGCCTGCGCTAAAAGCACGCCATTGCGCACCGCTTCTGCGGTGGAACGACCGGGAAGGGCCTCATAAGTCAGGTCCTCTTCGAAGCGCACACGATCCGTATCCATAAGCAGGGCCCGCTCCATGAGGTCTGCCCCGGGAATGATGTACCCACCCTCGTGCACCCCTAGGGCATCGACCAGATCGATGGTGAGCGCAGAGCCTGTATCGACGACACAAAATCGCTGACCCCGAGCCTGTTGCAGCGCTCCGAGCATCGCCAACCAACGATCGACACCCATCCTCCCGGGCTCAGCGTAGGAGTTTGACAATCCGTCCACCTCCGCCAGGCTTTGAGCGAACCAGACCTTGTGGCCCGAGTCCTCGAGGCGCTCCTTGAGCGCAAGATTTTGCTCGGACGACGCCACGCTAGCGATCAACACCGAAAGACCCCGGGGCTGCGCCACCGTCCATGCAAGGACCTCGCTTAACGTGTCAGCTCCTCGCTCCGTAGCTTCCCCATCGAGCTGCAGAATCCACTTGCAACGGGTATTTCCCAGATCGAGCAGGAGCCGACGAACCGTCACGATGCGCTCCGCAAAGAGACCTCGCCGCCGTGGAGATTGAGGAACCCCGTGGCTGTTTCCAGCACCAGTGCACCGCGAGTATCAACACCTCGCGCAGTGCCCCCGGTACGTCGGCCACCGGCCTCGACAATCACCGATGCATCGGCAAAGGCATCGAGCCCAGACCAACGATCCCGCCAGTGAGCAAACCCCTGCTGTTCGTAAGCCGCCAGCGTCGGCAAAAGATGATTGAGAAACTCTGCGACGAGGCCGTTTCGTGAGGGATCGATATCACTCAGGTCTGACCAGGGTTGCTCAATCCGCGCGGCGCTTACGGTCGGCATGCGAACATTAATGCCCGTGCCGATCACTGCCGTGCAGGGTCCAGACACGTCGCCGTTCATTTCCACCAGCACTCCGGCCAATTTGCGCCCATTGCGCAGGACATCATTAGGCCACTTGAGCCCTACTCCGTCGGCACCGCTGGCCTTTAGGGCCTCACACAACAATACGCCGACCACCAGAGACAAGCCTTCCAGCACTTCCGCACCACCGGTAAAGCGCCAGGCAACGGAAAGATAGATGTTGCTGCCGAAGGGGCTCTGCCAGGAACGACCGCGACGACCGCGACCGGCGCTTTGATATTCCGCGAGACACACCCGCGCACCGTCCACCAGAGCCTCATCGCGTATAAGCTTGGCGTTGGTGGAATCCGTGCGCAAAAGCACTTTCAGATCTCGCAGCAAAGCCCGGGCCGCCGGCGTCAGCCCCGCAAGGATTTTGTCTTCCTGGAAGAGTTCAAGGCCGCCGGGGATGCGATAGCCTCGACCGCGGACACGCTCCGCTTGAACTCCCAGTTCTCCTAACGCCTCTATTTGTTTCCAGATTGCCGTACGGCTAACGCCGAAGCGGTCTGCGATCGCCTGTCCGGAATGGAAGTTACCGTCTGCGAGTAGTTCCAAGATCTGCTGCGCGGCCATGATCATCTTGCGTTGCGGGCGGCTCGCGATCATAGCAAAGGCTACACCGGGTGTTCGCCACACTGGAGGTGCCCTCAAAGCCAGGGGACACAACGGCGCCAAAAAGCTATCCCTCCCAGCCCATCAACCATGGCAGATCCCTTCTTAGACACGTTTACGTTTACGTTTACGTT
>DIYG01000121.1:350-1460 GCA_002428935.1 Halieaceae bacterium UBA6060 | reverse complement strand
TACGTTTACGTTTACGTTTACGTAAACGTATAGTACGCTTCTCCCCATGACCTCATCGCAAAAGACTTTCAGCATTTCCCAACTCGCGGATGAATTCGGTGTATCCACACGCACGATTCGCTTCTATGAAGAGAAGGGTTTTATACGACCAAAACGCGAAGGGCAGCGCCGGGTCTACAGCGCCGCGGATCGCACGCGCATTCGTCTCATCCTGCGCGGTAAACGCATCGGTCTATCCCTCGCCGAGAGCGTGGAAATCATCGATATGTACAACCCCGGCCGCAGCGATTTAGCACAGCTCGATTCCCTGCTAACGCGGGTTGCGGAGCAGCGGGCCGCACTTCTGCAGCAAAGGAAAGATCTGGAAGACATGCTGCGGGCCCTTGATGAAGTGGAAACCCTGTGTCTGGACGCCCGAGCCAACACATCTACGGAAAACCTTAACAAGATCGCATCCTGATTTCGGAGTCATCGTATGAATACCGGTTATCCCACCCTCAACTTCGGTCTCGGCGAAGAAATCGACATGCTTCGCGGCGCCGTTTATCAGATGTGCGAGAAAGAGATCAAACCTCGCGCGGCGGCCATAGACCGGGACAACGAGTTTCCCGCCGACCTCTGGCCCAAGTTTGGCGAGATGGGCCTTCTGGGCATCACCGTTGATGAAGTCTATGGTGGCAGTGGTCTGGGTTATCTGGCGCACGCTGTGGTGATGGAGGAAATCAGCCGTGCCTCTGCGTCCGTGGGGCTGTCCTACGGTGCCATGTCGAATCTTTGCCTCAATCAGATCAATCGTCACGGCAGCGAGGCGCAGAAACAGAAGTACTTGCCAGCCCTCTGCCGCGGCGAACATGTCGGCGCCCTCGCCATGTCCGAACCCAACGCCGGTTCCGACGTGGTAAGCATGAAATTGCACGCTCGCCGGGAGAGCGATCACTACGTGCTCAATGGCAGCAAGATGTGGATCACCAACGGACCCGACGCCGATGTGTATGTGATTTACGCCAAGACCGACCCAGCGGCAGGGTCCCGGGGCATTACCGCGTTCATCGTTGAGCGCGACTACCCAGGCTTCTCACGGTCACCAAAACTGGACAAGCTCGGCATGCG
>DIYG01000121.1:0-290 GCA_002428935.1 Halieaceae bacterium UBA6060 | reverse complement strand
AAACTGGACAAGCTCGGCATGCGCGGATCGAACACCTGCGAACTGGTGTTTCAGGATTGCGAAGTGCCTGCCGAAAATGTGCTCCGTGAAGAAGGCAAAGGCGTGGAGATCCTCATGTCAGGCTTGGACTACGAGCGCACGGTGCTCTCCGGAGGCCCCGTAGGCATTATGCAAGCCTGCATCGACGAAGTGCTGCCCTACCTCCACACCCGCCAGCAGTTCGGCAAGGCCATCGGCGAATTTCAGCTGATGCAAGGGAAGCTGGCGGACATGTACGCCCTCCTCAACGC
>DIYG01000123.1 GCA_002428935.1 Halieaceae bacterium UBA6060 | reverse complement strand
GCGCTCAAATGTTTCTTTTGCCACTTTGCTTCACCTCTCCAGTAAGCGTTGGTTAGTTGGTCTGGTTTTTCGCGATGATTTCCTGGGCGACGTTGCTCGGCGCTTCGGAGTACTTCGAGAATTCCATGGTATAGGTCGCACGACCCTGAGTTGCACTGCGCAAGTCCGTGGCATAGCCAAACATTTCGGCCAACGGTACTTCAGCGTTCACGACCTTGCCTGAGGGGTTTTCATCCATACCCGCAATGAGGCCTCGGCGACGGTTGAGGTCACCGACGACATCACCCATGTTTTCTTCCGGTGTTACCACCTCGACCTTCATGATGGGCTCCAGAAGCACGGCTCCACCTTCGGCAGACAGCTTCTTGGTCGCCATGGAGGCGGCGATTTTGAAAGCCATTTCGTTAGAGTCCACATCGTGGAAGGAGCCGTCGTACAGGGTCGCCTTCAGGCCGAGCAGGGGATAACCGGCGAGAACACCGTTCTGCATCTGCTCTTCGATACCTTTCTGTACCGCAGGGATGTATTCCCGGGGCACCACACCACCGACGATTTCGTTAACAAATTCCAGACCTTCGGCGTTGGCATCTTCCGCGGGCTCAAACTTGACCCATACGTGACCGTACTGACCACGACCACCGGACTGACGTACAAACTTGCCTTCGATTTCGGACGTGTTACGGATCGCTTCACGGTAGGCCACCTGCGGCTTACCGATGTTCGCTTCAACGCTGAACTCGCGACGCATACGATCGACGATGATATCCAGGTGCAGCTCGCCCATCCCTGAAATAATGGTCTGACCGGTTTCTTCGTCAGTCTTGACACGGAACGAGGGATCTTCCTGGGCCAATTTGCCCAGAGCGATGCCCATCTTTTCCTGGTCTGCCTTCGACTTGGGCTCTACCGCTACGGAGATCACCGGCTCGGGGAATTCCATACGCTCGAGAACAATGGGTTGTTCCTGAGAGCACAAAGTGTCCCCCGTCGTTACGTCCTTAAGACCGACAGCGGCGGCGATATCACCAGCAAGAACTTCCTTGATTTCTTCCCGGCTGTTCGAGTGCATCTGAACCATCCGGCCGACGCGCTCTTTCTTTTCCTTGACCGAGTTGTACACGGCGGTACCGCTCTCAAGCTTGCCCGAGTACACGCGGAAAAAGGTCAGGGTGCCCACAAAGGGGTCCGTGGCGATCTTAAATGCCAGGGCTGCAAAGGGTTGCTCGTCATCGGCTTCACGAGCCTCGACCGTTTCTTCCTTATCGAGGAGCGTACCCTCGATAGCCTTAACTTCCGTTGGCGCTGGCATGTACTCGATAACTCCGTCGAGAACGGCCTGTACACCTTTGTTCTTGAACGCTGAACCACCCATTACGGGGACGATTTCATTGGCCAAAGTCCGCGCGCGGATGCCTTCCTTGATTTCGTCCTCGGTTAGCTCGCCCTCTTCGAGATACTTCTCCATGAGTTCTTCCGTCGCTTCAGCGGCGGCTTCCATCATGTATTCGCGCATTTCGGCAACTTCATCTTCAAGGTCTGCCGGAACATCGCCATACTCGAAGGTCATGCCCATGTCGTCTTCAGACCAAATGATGGCCTTGTTCTTGACCAGATCGACAACACCTTTGAATTCGTCCTCGGCTCCGATGGTCATCTGCAGCGGCACAGCGTTGGCGCCAAGACGTTCCTTGAGCTGGTCAACTACACCGCGAAAGTTCGCACCAGCGCGGTCCATCTTGTTCACGAATACCATGCGAGGCACTTCGTACTTGTTTGCCTGACGCCAAACCGTTTCCGTCTGGGGCTGAACACCGGAAGAACCACAAAGGACAACGACCGCGCCGTCGAGGACACGCAGGGAACGCTCCACTTCGATGGTGAAGTCTACGTGCCCAGGGGTGTCGATGATGTTGATGCGGTGCTGATCAAACTGCTGATCCATGCCCTGCCAGAAACAGGTGGTCGCTGCAGACGTGATGGTGATACCACGTTCCTGCTCCTGTTCCATCCAGTCCATGGTGGCGGCGCCATCGTGCACTTCACCGATCTTATGGGAAAGACCCGTGTAGAAAAGAACACGCTCCGTCGTCGTGGTTTTACCCGCGTCTACGTGAGCAACAATACCGATGTTGCGATAACGGCCAATCGGAGTTTTGCGAGCCACCTTAATGTCCTCGTGTGTATAGGTTGGACTGAATCAGAATCTGAAGTGTGAGAAGGCCTTGTTGGCTTCGGCCATACGATGCACGTCTTCACGCTTTTTCACCGCGTTGCCTTTGCCCTGGGAGGCGTCCAGAATTTCACCGGCCAAACGTTGGCGCATGGACTTCTCGCCACGATTACGGGCGTATTCCACCAACCAGCGCATGGATAGCGCTACGCGACGCGAAGGCCGCACTTCTACCGGCACCTGGTAGGTCGCCCCACCAACCCGGCGGGATTTCACTTCCACCATGGGGGCGATATTCTCAAGGGCTTCATCGAATACTTCGATGGGGTCTTTGTTGGCACGTTCCTGGACGATATCCAGAGCGCCATACACAATACTTTCCGCCACGGATTTCTTGCCGCTGACCATGACATGGTTCATAAACTTGGCAAGGGTGGCATTTCCGAACTTGGGATCAGGCAGCACTTCGCGCTTGGCTACCACTCGTCTTCTGGGCATGGTTCTTTCCTATCTTCTTCAGGTTACCCGGACACCGACCTGCCACTAAAAGGCGGGGGCGGCAGAGATCCGGCCTTACTACGTTGTCTTCGAGTGAGTTTCACTCGAGTGGGACCACGGAAACCGTGGTTTGGGCCGCCCCTGGGGCCGCCCGCAAATCTTACTTGGGTCGCTTGGCGCCGTACTTGGAGCGACCGTTTTTGCGATCTGCAACTCCAGACGTGTCCAGGCTACCGCGTACCGTGTGGTACCGAACACCGGGAAGGTCTTTTACACGACCGCCACGGATCAACACTACGCTGTGCTCCTGGAGATTGTGGCCTTCACCGCCAATGTAGGAAGACACCTCATAGCCGTTGGTCAAACGCACACGGCAGACCTTACGAAGCGCGGAATTCGGCTTCTTCGGCGTAGTGGTGTAAACGCGGGTGCACACGCCACGGCGCTGAGGACAACCCTGCAGTGCAGGCACGTCGCTCTTTTCGATCTTACGCTTGCGCGGCTTACGCACCAGCTGGTTAATCGTTGCCATTAATTATGGACTCCAACAAAGTCATCGTAGGGCGTGCCTGGCGACTAGCGCTTTTCGCCCCTGTTATTGACGCCCTTGAGGCAGTCTTTAACAGGGAGACTCAGGCAATAAAAACCCGCCCTCCGTAAAAAGGAGGCGGCATTCTATAGATGGGTCTGGGGGGAGTCAACAGACTTAAGAAGGCTTTCCAGTGGCTTCGACACCGGCTCCCAAATGCCTGTGGAGGAAAGAGATGCCCAGCAGCGCCAGACCGAGCCCCATGAAAGAGGCGACGCGCAACAGACCCTCCAAATCTGAGAGATCAAAGAGGAACAACTTGAGGATCACCAGGGCGAGCATGCCAAGACCTGCCCGATAGGTATCGCGGCCCAGACGACTGGCACCGGCAAGCACCGCCGCGATCGCCATGGCTAGCCACACCGCCGAATAGGTGTAGAGCTCGCCATCGCTGAAGCTGGGGCTGTTCAAACGGATGTTACCGGTCCATAAATGTCTGATCTGCAGAGAGACAAATAGAAACAGGGCCAGGCCGCTGAAAAGCAGAGCCCGGCGACGGTAGCTCGCTTCGAAATAACGGGCAAACAACAGCCCCATAAGGACCGGGCCAGCAAAAGCCGCGGCGCCAAGATTCATCAAAGGCGTTGCCCCGACGGCGCTGTAGATCCAAAACGCGCTATCTAAGACTCTCAGGCCAATCAGCACATACAAAACGAGGGATAAGCCAGCCAGTGCCTTTGCGTAACGGAGGAGAAAACCGCTCAAAAGCTGACTGTGTTGCGCTCTTTGAAAGTAGACCAAGGCCAAGGTTGCAAATAGAAGCATCATTACCGTCGCCTCCAGAAAGGAGAACTCGGGCGCGTAAACCTTACCGTCGTAAAGCCCATAGCGGAGTTCGGCCCATAAGGTCAGCACCAGCAGATGGAAAGCGGCCCCTTCGGTCCACTTCGATAGCTCGGTCTGGGCACTCAAAAGCCGGCTGGCCGCTGCGGCAAACAGCGTCGAACCACCGTATGTCCACAGGGACCAATGAATGTCGCTGGGGTAGCCAAGTAACCAGGGATTCAGACTGAGGCGAACCACTACCATCGCTACCACCAGCTTTAGCAACCAGCCCAGGCTTGGTAACTCGAAGCGTACGATAATCCAGGCCAAAGACAGGATCTGTGCCGCCAGGGCTAAAGTAAGACTGGCCGCCGAGAACAACATCGCAACGGCTATGGCCAAACCGAGATGGCCACCAACAACAAGCCAAACGGTTATGGAAGCCAGGGACTGACGACGCACTACGACGGCGGCAACGCACAAGTACGTCAGGGCGCCCATGGTCGTCACCAAGCCCCAGTTGCTCTCAGTTTCAGGACGCTGCGTCAGCATGTACGCGAGTACCAGAGCAAGCACGGGAGCCAAGGCCGCCAACGAGGCCCAAACCGGCGCCCGCGAGCCGGTGCCAAAGTTGCGCAACGCAAGGATCACGGTAATTGCGGTCTGCATAGCAAGAGTACCGCAGAAGGACAGGACGTCCTCCTGGGGAAGAACTGCCAGCCGCCATCCTTCGGCCCCGCCCTCCAGTCGCGCGAAAAACCAGGCGCCGCTCGTGAAAAGCAGCACCATCCAGGGCAGCCAGTACAGCTGCTCACGACGGTAGGTCAGGAGCAGCGAGAGAACCAGAAAGGGAGTAACCAGGGGCCAGGAAGCTTCCGTGTCGGGATTGGCCAGCACATTGATCGCAACCGCCACGAGCGCTAACGCGCTAGCGAAAACCTGGTACCGGTCTCTTCGCTCCGGAAGCTTCCACAAAGCTCGAGGATCATAGCTCGCGATCGGTACCGCATTTGCTGAGCGCAAAAGCCAGTCAAAGGTGGGAATAGTCGCCATAAAATACAGTAAAAAGGTGAGATACGGCGTGCGCCAGCCATCAGCGCTGGTCGAACCCAGACTCAACAACCACCATCCGAAGGCGCCTATCACGAAGCCCCACCATAACCAGGGGCGAAACACATAACGCATCAACAGCAAAGCGCTAGCGGATACGATCAAGGCATAGAGCAAGGCCGCACGAAGATCACCGGAACCTGTCGACAGTAGAAGCGGTACCAGATAGGCACCCAAAATTCCAAAAGCCGCCAGCAACGGCCCGTGGAGGCGAGCCATGACCATGGTGGCCAGAGCGATGACCGCCATTAGGGCAAAGGCGACACCGGGATCGAGAAACTGGTACATGCGAGTTGCTGCAAAGACAGCGCCATAAAGGGTGACGCTGCCGGCCCCCGCCAAAGCCCCCAGCGCCCCATGGGCCGCTCCTGCTCGTTGACGGAGAAACTCCGCAGTGCCGTGAAATGCGAGGCCAAATACCAGGGCCAGGATAATCCGCGCACCCGGACCCAAGAGGCCACTGTCGATGGAATAGCGGACCAGGAAAATTCCACCCAGAGCCAAACAAAAGCCGCCCAACCAGATCATCCAGTGCTTTTGGACATGAGCCCGCAGGGCATCGAAGCGCCCAGCCATCGGGAGCTCAGGCTCAACAGGAACTTCCCCTTCGATAAGGGCAGCAGGTTTCTGCGGGAATCTAGTAAGGCTAGAGGGAGCGGGTGACCCTGCATCTTGATCGGCGGAAACAGACTCTCTTGGCGCTGGACTCGGTGGGGTAACCGCCGTACCCGTCTCGAGCTGTGCGACCCGTCGCTGCAGCGTCTTTATTTGCCGGTTGAGATCAAAGAGGCGGAGCATCGCCAGAAAGCCGCAGCCCGCGCCGCACAGCAGCAACACACCGAGAAGAATTAAGCCGTTCACATATCCAACGGTACGCTAGGACAGGTAGAAATGCAGCAACGCAGGGTCGCGAGGACAAACCTGGATTGAAGATCAGGGCCCTGGCTTCACCAGCGCCCTGGGTGACACCCGGCCTAGTTCTCCGCCGCCCGCATCAAGCGAAAGGTATATAGGTTGGGCGATTGACACTCCATTTTGCCGTCTTCCGCTTCCGCAACGGGTTTCCAACCGCCCTTGTTGAAGTAGTTATCAAAGGAAGCCCCTAGAGCACCATGGGAAGGCCAGGCCTGAACGTGGTAGTAGTCAAAATCGACATCACCAAAGCCGAGGGCCGGCAGAAAAGCCCAGCTTGCCGCAGTCTCGCCCATCTCGGCCATCTCGGCCAGGGCCTGAGCACTCGATCTATGAGCGCCGATAGCATCGCTCAATCCAACGCCATCTTCTCGTTCACAGCGCTGGAACCAAACCACACCCCGCTCCCAGGGCCCGTTTTCAGGGACAGAAATCGGCGTTACGGACGCCATAGAGTAGTTACAGTCCATCAACTCCTCGAACTGTTCGCCTACTCCGTCGTCATCTTTTAGCCACGCATCATAGCCCGCGCCAAAACCTGCCCCATCAGACCAACTGCCGATCCAGGCAAAGTCCCAGTCTGCCGAGTCCTCGTGGTACTGGGGGCGCAGCAGGTAGTAGGTGTAGTCCGTATCGTTCTTGTTGAGCCATTTGTTGAACGCCTTGGTGAGCCCTTTCAGATCACCATTGCCCTGACCTTCTTTAAAGGAACACAGCATTAGCTCTGAGGGCGCAAAGCGCATTTCTTGATCGTCTTGTGCCTGAACACCTATCGCCGCGACACACAAAACCCCCGTGGATACCAATAGACCGCTTATCTTGGTTTTCATTGTTATTGCCTCTAGAAGTAGTAAAACCGTCCATCCCATGGGACGAGCGGTCTATCCAGCGTAGATCAGAGAATGCGTGGGTCAAATAAATCACGCGGGCATAAAAAAAGCGGCGCCGGATTCCTCCGGGGCCGCTTCCATAAGCCTTGAAAGACTCTCGCCTTAGTCGGCGCTTTCCTGCAGGGCTTCTGTGAGTGCTGCTTCGATATCCTCGGCGGAGACAACCAGATCTCCTTCCTCCTCGGATTTTCGGCGACGCTCTTCGTGGTAGGCAAGGCCCGTACCAGCCGGGATCAAGCGACCCACGACCACGTTCTCTTTCAGACCGCGCAAGAAATCGCGCTTGCCCGTGACCGCAGCTTCCGTGAGCACTCGTGTCGTCTCTTGGAACGAGGCAGCAGAGATAAAGCTCTCCGTAGCCAGGGACGCCTTGGTGATACCCAACAGCTCGCGCTCCCCAGAGGCATGCACCAGCCCTTCGGCCTGCAGACGTTCGTTCTCTTCCAGGAACGTCGTGTACTCGACCTGCTCACCCTTGATGAGGGTGGAGTCGCCCGGAGATGTGATCACAACCTTGCGCAGCATCTGGCGAACAATCACCTCGATGTGCTTATCGTTGATCTTCACACCCTGGAGACGATAAACCTCCTGGATTTCGTTGACGATGTACTTCGCCAGCTCCGCAATACCCTTCAGGCGAAGAATATCGTGGGGGCTGAGCGGGCCCTCAGAGATCATCTCGCCCTTCTCGACGGATTCACCCTCAAACACGGACAGGTTTCGCCACTTGGGAATCAGAGATTCGTAGTGGTCAGAACCGTCAGGCAGAGTGCTGCCATCGGTCGGCGTAATCACCAGACGACGCTTGCCCTTGGTTTCCTTACCAAAGGAAACGGTGCCGGAAATCTCCGCCAGGATCGCAGGCTCTTTCGGCTTACGGGCCTCAAAGAGATCCGCAACCCGCGGCAGACCACCGGTGATATCCCGGGTCTTGGAGCCTTCCTGGGGAATACGTGCCAGTACGTCGCCCGCTTCCACGCTTACGCCATCTTCGAGGCCTACGAGAGCACCCGCAGGCAAGAAGTAGTGCGCCGGAACGTTGGTATCGGCCAGACACAGTTCTTCGCCCTTATCGTCGACCAGGGTGATGGCCGGACGCACGTCTTTACCCGCAGCTGGACGTTCCGCCGGATCGGACACCTCAATGCTGGAAAGACCGGTGAGTTCATCGGTCTGACGCTTGATGGTGATGCCTTCATCCATACCGCTGAACTTAACGGTACCAGCCACCTCGGTAATGATCGGGTGGGTGTGCGGATCCCAGGTCGCAACGATGTCGCCGGCGGTAACTTCGCTGTCGTCGGCAACCTTGATGATCGCGCCGTAAGGAAGCTTATACCGCTCTCGCTCGCGACCAACCTTATCGAGGATAGACAACTCACCGGAACGAGACACCGCAATCAGCGTACCGTCCGTGCGATCCACGGTCTTAACGTTGTGCAAGCGCACCACACCATCGTTGATGATCTGGATGTTGTCTTGCGCAGTGGCCCGCGACGCCGCCCCACCTATGTGGAAGGTCCGCATGGTGAGCTGGGTACCGGGTTCACCGATGGACTGGGCCGCGACCACACCAATGGCCTCACCCATGTTCACACGATGTCCTCGAGCAAGATCTCGACCGTAGCAAGCCGCACAAATACCGTGACGGGTCTCACAGGTAATCGGCGAGCGAACTTCAATCTCGTCGATACCCATTTCTTCCAGGCGGCGAATCCACAGCTCGTCGAGCATGGTGCCGGCGGTGATTGCGATTTCGTCCTCGGACCCAGGCTTGAACACGTCCTTGGCCACAACACGACCGAGAACACGATCACCCAGGGACTCGATGATGTCTCCACCGTCGATGACCGGAGTCATAAGCAGACCGTTGTCGGTGCCGCAGTCGACTTCCGTGACCACCAGATCCTGGGCCACATCGACGAGACGACGGGTCAGATAACCGGAGTTAGCGGTTTTCAGGGCCGTATCGGCCAAACCTTTCCGCGCACCGTGCGTCGAGATGAAGTACTGAAGTACGTTCAGGCCTTCGCGGAAGTTAGCGGTGATGGGCGTTTCGATGATCGATCCATCGGGCTTGGCCATAAGGCCGCGCATACCCGCCAACTGACGAATCTGTGCCGGCGAACCCCGCGCTCCAGAATCCGCATACACGTAGACCGAGTTGAAAGAGTCCTGCTCTTCCTTCTCGCCTTCGCGGTTGATGACGGTTTCCTTGGAGATGCCCTGCATCATGGATTTGGAAACAAGGTCGTTGGCGCGTGACCAGATATCGATCACCTTGTTGTACTTCTCGCCCTGGGTTACCAGACCGGCTGCGTACTGCTCCTCGATCTCCTTCACCTCAGCCTCGGCGCTTTCGATCAGCTCCGCCTTCTCGGCAGGAATCTCGAAATCGTTGACGCCAATGGAGGCACCGGAACGAGTAGAGTACTCATAGCCCGTGTACATGAGCTGGTCCGCAAAGATCACCGTGGCCTTGAGGCCTACCGCGCGATAGCACTGGTTGATGATCTGCGAAATAGCGCGCTTGGCCATGGGCTTGTTGACCATGTCGTAGGGGATGCCCTCGGGAACGATGTCCCAGAGTAACGCCCGGCCCACGGTGGTATCAACGATAGCCGTACGCTCTTTGCGCTCGCCGTCATCGGTGATTACCAACTCGTAGATACGCACCTTCACCCGTGCCTGGAGATGAGCTTCACCCGTGATGTAGGCCCGGTGTACTTCGTTGTAATCGGCGAACACGCGACCTTCACCGCGGGCGTTCACACGCTCACGAGTCATGTAGTACAAGCCGAGTACCACGTCCTGAGACGGTACGATAATGGGCTCACCGTTCGCCGGTGACAGGATGTTGTTGGTAGACATCATCAGCGCCCGCGCCTCAAGCTGAGCTTCCAGCGTCAAGGGCACGTGAACGGCCATCTGGTCACCATCGAAGTCGGCGTTGTAGGCCGCGCAAACCAGCGGGTGAAGCTGGATGGCTTTACCTTCGATGAGCACCGGCTCGAAGGCCTGAATGCCCAAACGGTGCAGGGTTGGCGCACGGTTCAGAAGCACCGGGTGTTCCCGAATGACTTCCGCGAGGATATCCCAAACTTCCGGCGGCTCACGCTCAACCATCTTCTTCGCAGCTTTGATGGTTGTTGCCAGACCACGGGTCTCGAGCTTGCCAAAGATGAACGGCTTGAACAGCTCCAGGGCCATTTTCTTGGGCAGGCCACACTGGTGCAGCTTCAGCGCCGGCCCAACCACGATCACGGAACGGCCGGAGTAGTCGACACGCTTACCGAGCAGGTTCTGACGGAAGCGACCCTGCTTGCCCTTGATCATATCGGCCAGGGACTTGAGGGGGCGCTTGTTAGAGCCAGTGATAGCTCGACCGCGACGACCGTTGTCCAACAGAGCGTCAACGGACTCCTGAAGCATGCGCTTCTCATTGCGCACGATAATGTCCGGAGCGTTCAGATCCAGCAGACGCTTAAGGCGATTGTTCCGGTTGATCACCCGACGGTACAGATCGTTGAGATCAGACGTCGCAAAGCGACCGCCGTCCAGGGGTACCAGCGGACGAAGATCCGGTGGCAGCACGGGCAGCGCGTTGAGCACCATCCACTCGGGCTTGTTGCCGGAGTTGGCAAAAGCCTCCATGAGCTTGAGACGCTTGGACAGTTTCTTGATCTTGGTCTCGGAATTGGTCGCCGGGATTTCCTCACGGAGGGTAGCGATCTCACCATCGAGATCGAGCTGCTTCATGAGGTCCTGTACCGCTTCCGCGCCCATCTTGGCGGTGAATTCGTCGCCGAACTCTTCCATGGCCTCGTAGTACTGCTCGTCGGTCAAAAGCTGACCGTGCTCCAGCGTGGTCATGCCGGGATCAGTAACAACATAGGATTCGAAGTACAGCACGCGTTCAATATCACGCAGGGTCATATCCAGCAGCAAGCCAATGCGCGAGGGCAGAGACTTGAGGAACCAGATGTGCGCCACGGGGCTGGCCAATTCGATGTGACCCATGCGCTCCCGGCGTACCTTCGCCAGGGCGACTTCCACGCCACATTTCTCGCAGATCACACCGCGATGCTTGAGGCGCTTGTACTTTCCGCACAGGCACTCGTAGTCCTTCACGGGACCAAAGATCTTGGCGCAGAACAGACCGTCACGCTCGGGCTTAAAGGTCCGATAGTTGATGGTTTCGGGTTTTTTAACTTCCCCAAAGGACCAGGAGCGGATCAGGTCCGGAGACGCCAAGCCGATCTTGATGGCGTCAAATTCATCAGACTGTCCCTGGGACTTCAGCAGGTTAAGTAAGTCTTTCAAGGCATTTCCTCCACGAGGTTTTCTTGCCGTGCCGGCCGCCCAGAGGGCGACCGACCACCGATTCCTTTAAATGCGTGTGTCGCGTTATTCGCTTTCCAACTCGATATCGATACCGAGGGAGCGAATTTCCTTCACAAGCACGTTGAAGGACTCGGGCATACCCGGCTCCATGCGATGGTCACCATCGACAATGTTCTTGTACATCTTGGTGCGGCCCGCCACGTCGTCGGACTTCACGGTCAGCATTTCCTGCAAGGTATAGGCGGCGCCGTAAGCTTCCAGAGCCCAGACCTCCATCTCACCGAAACGCTGGCCGCCGAACTGGGCCTTACCGCCCAGGGGCTGCTGGGTCACCAGGCTATAGGAGCCCGTAGAGCGCGCATGCATCTTGTCATCCACCAGGTGGTTGAGTTTGAGCATATACATGTAACCCACGGTCACGGCACGCTCGAAGGCATCACCCGTGCGGCCGTCAAACAGAGTGATCTGGCCACTCTCATCCATACCGGCAAGTTTGAGCAGCTCCTTGATCGCCTCTTCTGCGGCGCCATCGAACACCGGCGTTGCCATGGGCACACCGGACGTCAGGTTCTTGGCGAGCTCGAAGACCTCGCCATCGCTAAGACCCTTGATATCCGCAGCCCGGCCAGCGCCGTTGTTGTAAATGCTTTCCAGGAACTTGCGCAAGTCCGCGACCTTGCGCTGCTCTTCGAGCATTTCATTGATCTTACGACCGAGGCCGTGAGCCGCCATGCCGAGGTGAGTCTCAAGGATCTGACCCACGTTCATGCGCGACGGTACACCCAGAGGGTTGAGCACGATGTCCACGGGTTCGCCGTTTTCGTCGTAGGGCATATCTTCCACGGGCATGATTACCGAGATCACACCCTTGTTGCCGTGGCGACCGGCCATCTTGTCACCGGGCTGGATACGACGCTTCACCGCCAGGTAGACCTTGACGATTTTCAGCACACCAGGGGCCAAGTCGTCGCCGCTCTGGAGCTTGTTTTTCTTGTCTTCGAAGCGTTCTTCGAGATGCTTGTTCTGCTCTTCGAGCTGCTGCTGGGCAGAGGCCAGAGCTTCATTCAGCTCCGCCTTATCCAGCTTGAGCTTGAACCACTGCTCTCGATCCAGGTCCGCAAGCACCGCATCCGTCAGCTTCGTGCCCTTGGACAGTCCGCCACCGCTAACCGTCGTTGCACCTTTAAGGAGGTTACCCAGGAACGAGTACGTCGCTTCTTCATAGATGCGGAACTCTTCCTTGAGATCCTTTCGGTACTCATCGAGCTGGGTTTTCTCGATCTGCTTGGCACGAGCGTCCTTCTCCAGGCCATCGCGAGTGAAGACCTGCACGTCAATAACCGTACCCTTGGTGCTCGAGGGCACACGCAGGGAGGTGTCCTTAACGTCTGACGCCTTCTCACCAAAGATGGCGCGCAGGAGCTTCTCTTCTGGAGTGAGCTGCGTTTCACCTTTGGGTGTGACCTTACCGACCAGAATATCACCGGCATTCACTTCGGCGCCGATGTAAACGATGCCTGACTCGTCGAGGTTCGACAGGGCACCTTCACCGACATTCGGGATGTCCGCAGAGATCTCTTCGGGGCCAAGCTTGGTATCGCGAGCGATACAGGTCAGCTCCTGAATGTGGATCGTGGTGAAGCGGTCTTCCTTAACAACTCGCTCGGACACAAGAATCGAGTCCTCGAAGTTGTAGCCATTCCAGGGCATGAACGCGATGCGCATGTTCTGACCCAGGGCCAGCTCACCCATATCGATGGACGGTCCGTCCGCCAAAATATCTCCGCGGGCAACGGAGTCCCCACGGCTTACGATGGGCCGCTGATTGATGCAGGTGTTCTGATTCGAACGCACATACTTGGTCAGGTTGTAGATATCCACCGGGGCTTCACCGGGACCAACTTCCGAATCGTCGACACGGACCACGATGCGGCTGGCATCAACGGAGTCGATGACTCCCGGGCGCTTGGCCACAACACACACGCCGGAATCGGCGGCCACGAAACGCTCCATACCGGTACCGACCAGGGGCTTTTCGCTACGCAGCGTCGGCACGGCCTGACGCTGCATGTTTGATCCCATCAGGGCGCGGTTAGCATCGTCGTGCTCAAGGAACGGAATCAGTGCCGCCGCCACAGACACAATCTGCTGGGGCGAAACGTCCATGTAATCAATACGATCCGGTGGCATAACCGTGAATTCGTTCAAATGGCGCACGGCGATGAGGTCATCAACGAATTTGTTTTTGCCATCAAGGGTCGCAGAGGCCTGGGCAATAACGTTTTCTGCTTCGTTGATGGCCGAGAGATATTCAATCTCATCGGTAACCACACCATCGACCACCTTTCGGTACGGGCTTTCAAGGAAGCCGTACTCATTGGTCCGCGCGTACACGGCCAGGGAGTTGATAAGACCGATGTTGGGTCCTTCCGGAGTCTCAATGGGGCATACACGACCGTAGTGCGTCGGGTGTACGTCGCGCACTTCAAAGCCGGCTCGCTCGCGGGTCAGACCGCCCGGGCCAAGGGCCGAGACGCGACGCTTGTGCGTAACCTCCGACAGCGGGTTGTTCTGATCCATGAACTGGGAGAGCTGGGAGGAACCGAAGAACTCTTTCACCGCCGCCGAGACCGGCTTGGCGTTGATCAAATCCTGCGGCATGAGGCCTTCGCTCTCGGCCATGGACAGGCGTTCTTTGACCGCGCGCTCGACACGCACCAGACCCACGCGGAACTGGTTCTCGGCCATTTCACCCACGCTGCGAATACGTCGGTTACCCAGGTGGTCGATGTCGTCGACCATGCCTTTACCATTGCGGATCCCGACCAGGGTCTGCAGCACATCGACGATGTCTTCCCGCGACAGGATGCCGTCGCCGGTGATCTCGTCGCGACCGAGACGACGGTTGAACTTCATGCGACCTACGGCCGACAAGTCGTAACGATCTGTGGAGAAGAACAGGTTCTGGAACAGGTTCTCTGCTGACTCTTTCGTCGGCGGCTCGCCGGGGCGCATCATGCGATAGATTTCGACCAGGGCTTCCAATTCATTGCGCGTCGTGTCCTGGCGCAAGGTATCGGAGATGAACGGTCCGCAATCCAGCTCGTTGGTGTAAAGGGTCTGTACAGACTTAACACCAGCTTCGGCAAGGCTGTTAAGAACCTCTTCGGTGAGTTCCGTATTGCACTCAAAAAGAACTTCGCCGCTCTTTTCGTCGACGATATTTTTCGCCAGAGCCCGACCATGGAGATACTCAGCAGATACCGGCAGCTCGGTGGTTCCTGCTTTTTCCAGCTCACGGATATGGCGAGCGGTGATCCGGCGACCCTGCTCAACGATGAGCTTCTTACCGACTTTGATATCAAAGGCAGCAACATCACCGCGCAGACGCTCGGGGATGAGCTCCATGTTGTACTCGCCCTCTTCCCCAACGGTAAACACGTTGGAGTCGTAGAACATGCCGAGAATCTCTTCCGAGTCATAGCCCAGAGCACGCAGCAGAATCGTTGCGGGCAGCTTGCGACGACGGTCGATACGGGCAAACACGAGATCCTTGGGATCGAACTCAAAGTCCAACCAGGAACCGCGGTAAGGGATGATCCGGGCGGAGTACAGCAACTTCCCAGAGCTGTGGGTCTTACCCTTATCGTGATCGAAGAACACCCCCGGGGAACGGTGAAGCTGGGAAACGATGACCCGCTCCGTACCGTTGATGACAAAAGTTCCGTTGTCGGTCATGAGCGGCACCTCGCCCATGTAGACTTCCTGCTCCTTGATGTCCTTGATGGACTTATTGGAGCTTTCCTTGTCATAGATGATTAAGCGAACTTTTACGCGCAAGGCGCAGGAGTAAGTCACACCGCGAAGCTGACACTCGCTCACGTCGAAGACGGGGGTGCCGAGGCGGTAATCAACGTACTCAAGTGCCGCATTGCCGCTGTAGCTGACAATGGGGAATACGGATTTGAACGCCGCGTGCAGACCGTAGTCCAGGCGGTCTTCGAGAGACACACCCTGCTGCGTGAACTTGCGATAGGAATCGAGCTGTATCGCCAGCAGGTAGGGCACATCCATGACCTGCGGCATCGTGCCGAAGTCCTTGCGGATGCGTTTTTTCTCAGTGTACGAGTATGGCATCTGTACTCCCCGGTGCTATGGGGTCAGCGAAAAGCCGACCCTGAAATTCTTGTCCCAAACTGGGTCTCCGCTCCCGGAAAAAGTCCTCCGGATAAAGCGGGAAAAGGCCGGTGGGCAAAAACCCACCAGCCTTCCGATGTCCGGACCTTGGCCCGGACAGACATCAGGATTACTTGAGCTCCGCAGAGCCGCCAGCTTCTTCGAGCTGCTTCTTGATGTCTTCTGCTTCGTCTTTGGAAGCGCCTTCCTTGATGGGGGAAGGTGCGCCGTCGACCAGGCCCTTGGCTTCTTTCAGGCCAAGACCCGTTACCGCGCGAACAACCTTGATGACGTTTACTTTCTTCTCGCCTGCGGCGGTCAGAACCACATCGAACTCGGTCTTCTCTTCAGCGGCACCACCAGCGTCACCGCCACCGGCGGCCGCAGGCGCTGCAGCCACGGCAGCTGCCGCGGTTACGCCGAATTTTTCTTCCATAGCGTCGATGAGCTCGACTACTTCCATTACGCTCATTTCGGCGATGGCTTCAAGAATGTCGTCTTTTGACATACCCATGAGGTCTATCTCCTATCTGCTGTTGCTAGCGATAACCGCTAGCGACTCCTGTCAGCGAATTCTCGCTGACAAAATGGCTCGTTACAGGAATCCCTGGCGTAAAACGCCCTAGGCCGCCTGCTCCTTCTGATCGCGAACTGCTGCCAGCGTGCGAACCAGCTTTCCAGGTACTTCGTTCATCGTCTGCGCGAGCTTGGTTACCGGCGCTTTCATGACACTCATCAGCATTGACAGTGCCTGATCGCGCGTCGGCAGCTTGGCCAACACATCCAATTGTTCCGCACCCAGCATCTGGCCGCTCACCGCCAGTGCTTTTACTTCAAATTCTTCATTGTCTTTCGCGAAGTCTTTGAAGAGTCGTGCTGCGGCGCCCGGGTCTTCCATGGAAAATCCGAACAGCGAGGGTCCTACCAGCGCATCGTTGATGCACTCATATTCCGTTCCCTCAAAGGCACGCTTGGCCAAGGTGTTCCGCACAACGCGGAGAGTTACCTGGTTTTCGCGAGCGTCTTTGCGCAGCGCTGTCATCCCGTCTACCGTTACACCCCGTGCATCGGCGATAACGAGGGACAGTGCACTGGTGGCAGTCTCGTTAACTTCAGCTACGATCGCCTTCTTGTCTTCGAGTCCAATTGCCACTGGTTTTACTCCTGGATTGCTTCTTATGGCATTCCCGTTGAGCTACGCCCACCGCGAATACCCCCTGTGGTGATTCCCATCACCTGGTGACTCGTTGCCCAAACATCGATCCCGGCAAATACGCCCAGAAAACGATATTCGTTCAACTCACCATCTGCGTAGGTCGGGACGCTGCCCTATTAAGCAATGCTCCTCTGTTGCCCGCACACCTCACCGGATAACAAAACGCATCGCGCCTACGGTCTTTGATGGTCGCCCGCACCAGGCGGAAGGGAAGCACCCAGGATCCGGTGGTAACCAGTTCCCGCAGTTCTCCTTGTGCACGGCGCTACCCCAGGGGATCGTGCCGGTCACAGCCTTTTGCAGAGACCTCAAAGGAACGACAACGCCGGGTTACGGCGCGTGTCGTCGTCGCTCCCCGTCCCTGGGGAGCCGCGGCGGTGGAATTCTTGTGGAACTCCGCCGTCGAATTCGGTTGATCAACTCTCTGGCTTTACAGCTCCAAAGATGCCTGATCGATGGTCACCCCTGGCCCCATGGTGGTGGAGAGGGTGACCTTCTTCATGTACACGCCCTTGGCAGCAGCCGGCTTGGCTTTCTTCAGGTCCGCCAACACGGCTTCAAGATTGCCGCGGATTGCGTCCGCCTCGAAGCTGATCTTGCCGATACCGCCATGGATAATGCCGTTCTTGTCCGTACGAAAACGCATCTGACCCGCTTTCGCGTTCTTCACCGCGGTCTCGACGTCGGGCGTAACCGTACCGGTTTTGGGGTTCGGCATAAGCCCTCGGGGGCCAAGAATCTGGCCGAGCTGACCCACAACGCGCATGGCATCCGGGGATGCAACCACCACGTCAAAGTCCATCATTCCGCCTTTGACCTGCTCGGCGAGCTCTTCCATACCGACAAAATCGGCACCGGCAGCCTTGGCCTTGTCCGCGGCATCACCCTGGGTGAAAACCGCAACGCGAACATCACTGCCCGTACCGTGAGGTAACGTCGTGGCACCGCGCACAGCCTGGTCGGACTTCTTCGCGTCGACGCCAAGCTTAACCGCGACTTCAACGGTCTCGTTGAACTTCGCCGTTGCTGTCTCTTTCAGCAGCGCTACCGCCTCATCGAGGGGGTAAACGCGAGTCGCGTCCACTTTTTCACGAAAGAGCTTGAGGCGTTTGCTTAACTTAGCCATCTCAATTCACCCCCTCGGTTTCAATACCCGCGGAACGAGCGCTGCCCGCGATGGTGCGCACGGCGGCATCCATATCAGCGGCGGTAAGGTCCGGCCACTTCTGTTGGGCTACGTCTTCCAACTGGGCGCGATTTACCTTGCCCACCTTTCGGGTGTTTGGCTCGCCAGAGCCTTTGGCGATACCCGCTGCTTTACGCAACAGCACCGATGCTGGCGGCGTCTTCTTGATGAACGTAAAAGAACGATCACTATAAACCGTGATCACTACAGGAATCGGCAGACCGGGCTCCGTGCCTTGCGTTTCCGCGTTAAAGGCCTTGCAAAACTCCATGATGTTCACACCGTGCTGACCCAATGCGGGGCCGACGGGTGGACTTGGGTTGGCCTGACCAGCAGGCACCTGAAGCTTGATATACGCTTCTACTTTCTTTGCCATTAGTTTTCTCCCGGGTTCCAGCGACAGGTCCACAGCATCCGGACCCAAGGCCCGTGTACTGCTCTGTCTCCCCAATCAGATCGCCCAACAAAGAGTCTGGCGATCGTTACAGTTCGTCGCGATTAACGCCGCGACTTCCCTCGCTCAGGCCTTTTCGACCTGACCAAATTCCAATTCCACCGGCGTGGAACGACCGAAAATCAATACCGCCACATTCAAGCGGCTCTTTTCGTAGTTAACCTCTTCCACGACCCCATTAAAGTCATTAAAGGGACCGTCGATAACGCGAACCATTTCACCGGGCTCAAACATGGTCTTGGGCCGCGGTGCTTCAACGCCCTCTTCCATACGATTGAGAATGGCCTGGGCTTCCGCTTCCGTAATCGGTGCCGGCGCATCCGCCTTACCGCCAATGAAGCCGAGGACGCGGGGCGTCTCCTTCACCAGGTGCCAGGTGGCGTCATCGAGATCCATCTGCACCAGCACATAGCCCGGGAAGAACTTACGCTCGCTGCGGCGCTTTTGCCCCGCGCGCATCTCAACCACTTCTTCCGTAGGCACCAACACATCACCAAATCGATCGGTCATGCCGTGCAGCTCGATGCGCTCTTTGAGCGCTGTCGCCACTTTCTTCTCGTACCCCGAGTAGGCGTGCACGACATACCAACGCATTGCCATTCGCTATTTCTCCGTCCGGTATCCTGTTTTGATCCTGAGCCGCGCAATCAACCGATAACCAGCGACGCGAGCCAGCCCAGGAAGGAGTCCAGCCCCCAGAGAATCAGCGCAACGAGCAACACAAAGGCCACCACTATCATCGTGGTCTGCACAGTTTCCTGACGCGTCGGCCAAACCACCTTGCGAATCTCTGTTCGCGAGCCTTTCACCAGGGCCCAAAAGGAGGCGCCCTTTGCTGTTTGCAACGCGATCAATCCTGCAACCACCGCCAGCGCGACGATTGCAAGGACGCGATACAGCAGCGATTCGTTGGCGAAGTAGCTATTACCCACCACAGCGACGGCGACCAGCGCCATCACCAGCAACCACTTCAAACCGTCAAAGCGGCTGACAGGTGCCTCTGCACTCATTACTTTCTGCTACCTGTTCTTTGCCGACCAGAGCCGACAATTCTCATATTGCCGACAACGCCGACAACCCTGCCTTAATGGCAGGCCAGGAGGGACTTGAACCCCCAACCTGCGGTTTTGGAGACCGCTGCTCTGCCAATTGAGCTACTGGCCTAATCTCTTCAAACTACCTGTCGCCTTCAGACGACAAAGCCGAATCTACTGATTCGGCTATTTACGTCGCTAAGCTTTAATCGTTAGTAGCGCCGCCCCGTTACCGGGCTGCAAATGCCCGTTTTGGTATGGGGAGGCGCTTTGATCGGTGCCTGTATCGACGCCTTACTCGATGATCTTCGCAACAACGCCCGCACCCACCGTGCGGCCGCCTTCACGAATCGCAAAGCGCAAACCTTCTTCCATCGCAATCGGCGCAATCAGCGTCGCCACAAAGTTCAGATTGTCGCCAGGCATCACCATCTCAACGCCTTCCGGAAGCTCCACCGCGCCCGTCACGTCCGTCGTACGGAAGTAAAACTGCGGACGGTAGCCCTTGAAGAACGGCGTATGACGACCACCCTCTTCCTTGGACAGCACGTAAACCTCAGCCTCAAACTTCGTGTGCGGCGTCACGCTGCCCGGTACCGCAAGGACCTGACCACGCTCTACTTCATCACGCTTCGTACCACGCAGCAGTACACCCACGTTCTCGCCCGCACGGCCTTCGTCCAGCAGCTTGCGGAACATCTCAACGCCCGTACAAGTCGTCGTCTGCGTTTCCTTGATGCCAACGATCTCAATCTCGTCGCCCACCTTCACAATCCCGCGCTCAACACGACCGGTAACTACCGTGCCGCGACCGGAAATAGAGAACACGTCCTCTACGGGCATCAGGAACGGCTGATCAATCGCACGCTCCGGCTCAGGAATGTATGAGTCCAGGGTCTCTACCAGCGTCTTAACCGCCGTCGTACCCAGCTCGTTGTCGTCCTTGCCTTCCAAAGCCATCAGCGCTGAACCGCAGATGATCGGCGTGTCGTCACCCGGGAACTCGTACTGGTCCAGAAGCTCACGGAGCTCCATCTCAACCAGCTCTTTCATCTCTTCGTATTCTTCCGAATCCGCACCGCCGCAATCTTCAGCCAGCAGGTCCGCCTTGTTCAGGAACACCACGATGTAAGGAACACCGACCTGACGAGACAGCAGAATGTGCTCACGGGTCTGGGGCATGGGACCGTCGGTCGCACCACACACCAAAATAGCGCCGTCCATCTGCGCCGCTCCCGTGATCATGTTCTTCACGTAGTCCGCGTGCCCCGGGCAGTCAACGTGCGCGTAGTGACGATCGTTGGACTCGTACTCAACGTGAGACGTCGCAATGGTGATACCACGCTCTTTCTCTTCCGGAGCGTTATCAATTCCGTCAAACGCTACCGCTTCGCCACCAAACACTTCCGAGCAAACTCGCGTCAGCGCCGCCGTCAGCGTCGTCTTCCCGTGGTCAACGTGTCCAATCGTGCCCACGTTGACGTGGGGCTTGTCGCGCTCAAATGTTTCTTTTGCCA
>DIYG01000088.1 GCA_002428935.1 Halieaceae bacterium UBA6060 | reverse complement strand
GTCGCCGCTGGCGATCGCGCCGCTTTTCACGTTCTGGTGCGAGAACATCAGCGAGCGCTGTATGCCTATGCCCAGCGCATGCTCAACGATGCGGCGCAGGCCGAGGATATCGTTCAGGAAACGCTGTTGCGTTTGTGGACTCGCGCCGGGCGATTTCAAAGCGATCGCGCTCGCCTAACCACCTGGCTGCATAACATCGCCCACAATCTGTGCATCGACAGCTTTCGTCGCGGCACACGTATCTCCTACGGAGAGACCGAAGACGATCGCGCCGATCCCGCCTTGGGGCCCGAAGACCAGCAGCTTCGTGCCCAGGAAGAAGGCGACGTGCGCGAAGCCGTGGCCGCCCTACCGGAACGTCAGCGCAGCGCTCTGCTCATGTGCCACTATCAAGGGCTGAGTAATCGAGAAGCGGCGGCGATCCTGGATGTGTCGGTCGAAGCCCTGGAGTCTTTGTTGGCGCGGGCGCGACGACAGCTAAAGAAAAAACTGGGAGTAAGCAATGGAGCCTGAGCGATTTCGCGAACTGCTTGATGCCTATGGCGCGGAGCCCGATCACTGGCCGCCCGCGGAGCGCAGTGCCATGGAACACTTTGCCCGTGATCGCGGTCATGCGGCGCCGTGGTTGGCGGAGGCACAGCGCCTGGATCAGCACCTGGCCCGGTATCAGGTGAGCGCGCCAGATCTGAGTGCGCGGATCCTGAAGGGAATAGAGTCGTCGCTCCCGGAGCGTTTCCTCGCCTGGTTGCTACCGTCAAATCCCGTCAACTGGTGGCGACCGGCCTTTGCCGGTGCTATGCCGCTGGTTCTTGGTGTAGCCCTGAGTCTGTCAGGTATTGATTATGGATTTAGTGAGCCAGAGACCTACAGTTGGGAATTGGAGGAGCGAGCCCTGTTAGCCGCGCCGTCCCTGGAGGCCTGGTATGAGTAGGCAAGGGTTTCTTATCGTCGCCTTGCTCGTGTCCCTGGCGGTGAACCTTCTTGTAGCCGGCGTTGTCCTCGGCCACTGGCATCATCGTGATTCGAGGCCGCCCCCCATGGCCTGGGCGACGGATTCACTGACCGAAGAGACCCGGCAAATCGTCCGTCAGCGCATGCGTAGCCAGTTTCCGAAGGTTCGACCCCTGCGCGAAGCCATGCGCTCCGCGGTGCAGGATGTGCGGCAGGCGGCGGGCGCAGAGCCTTTCGATCCCGCTGCCATGAATCAGGCTTTGGAGGCCATGCGTGAAGTAACGGCGCAGTATCAAGATCTAATGCAGGAAAACGCCGTGGAGCTGGCCGCACAGTTACCCGCCGAGCAACGTTTGGCATTGCTGCGCGCGGTATTGCAGAGATTGCATATGGCGCGAATGCCTGCCGGTCCAAAGCGGCCCGACGGACAACGTTGGGAGCACGGAGAAAAAACACCGCCGCGACCGGTCCAAGGACCGACGTCGCAGCGGTGATAGTTTCCTCGCAGACTAGGCGCTGATAGGGAGCGGTAGCTCGCGCGCCTTAATGATTGGCCCAGCAGCCGGTCCCGGAAGAACCCGCTGCTGGGTCGGGTCTTACAGTTCGATACCGACCGAGTAAGAGACGACGAACTTCACCTGATCGTTGTCGAAGCCGCCTTCCGCTGCCGGTCCGCCGACATTGGTATCGGTAACCATGAAGCTGAAGCCGCCTTTGGAGATGCTGACGTTGTAGTCATAGTAGCCATCGTCGGAACCGTTAAAGGCCTCGGCGAAGTCCCCATCGTGGTAACCCGCATGGAGACCCACTTCTACGTCATTACCTACGGTAAACCCGTAGTCCAGGGATAGGTAGTAAGTGCTACCCGCACCGAAGTCCTGGCCGTCGCCTTCATCGGCTTCCGTGTTGGTGAGGACCCAGGCACCGGCGCTGAAGCCACCAAAGCCAAGCTGCAGGTAGACCTCGCCGAAATCGAACTCGGCTTCCTTGTCGTAGTTGTAGTAGAGATAACCGATGTCCCAGGACAGGCCACCCGTTTCGAAAGCGTAGCCGGCGTACCAGTCGTTCTCATAGGAGTACACGTCTGAGGGGCCGTAGTTTACGTTGGACACCCAGGTGCCTGCGTAGAAGCCGCTCTCGTGTGCGTAATCAATGCCACCCTGGACCGCGGCTTCGTTCTCGGTCTGGGTCAAACCCCGCCAGATGTAGTTGTTGGTGACGGAGGCATTGGCACTCCATTCTGCCTGCGCTGATGTGGCCAGGGCGCATCCGGCTAGCGCGGTGAGTGCGGCAAAGCTCTTCAGCTTCTGTATTTTTTGCATGGGTATTCCCTCTCCCCTCATGTGAAATTGCGGTGCCGTGGTGCGCGGGACCTTTTTTTGGACCCCGTCGTTCACGTCCGAACTCGTTTCAGCAAGAAGCAGACCAGAACCCCAAAGCCTTTGATTTTTGTGATTTAGTTGGCATGGTTCGTGAAACTTGAACCAGGCCAGGGCGTCCCAGAGGGGCTTGGTGCGTACTAATTGATCCCTCCCGCCCTTTTTTGGTGCGGTCGATGGCGAGGGTTTTCCAACGCCGTCGTCGCAAAACCCTGTTTTTCTAGGAGCTTGAACCATGGGAACCGTTTGTAAGATTTCGCCGCTGCTGGCGTTGTGCATGTTGGCGGGCACGGCCCAGGCAGACCCCTGCGCGGATATCATTCAGGACACGATCGCCGAGCTACGGGCCGGTGCCGGCGCTCTTTGGAGTGAAGAGGCGGAGGGCATCGCCCGCGCTGCGGCGGGTTCCGCCTGCATCAAAGCAACTTCGGGACGCTATGCCACGAAAGCGGAAAGCACCGAGGAGAGCACTGAAATGAGTGTCGCCAGCGACGGCGCCCAGGAGGGAAAAACCGAAGAGGCAAGCGACGGTAGTTGGAGTGTCGGTGGTTTGACCTTCCGAGGCATGTCCGGTGCACCCTCGAAAAAGCCCTACCAGCGCGAGCGTGTCGACGGCGATAAGAGTAATGATCAAGATAACGAATAGATAAGCTTTAGCAACGCGGGCTCGCCGGAGCCGTGCAGCGTGGAGCAAATACCGGGCTCGGATCCTTGCGCTTAAGTAGCCTGGGCCTGGCGCTACTCCTGGGCCTTCAAGCCTGCAGTGCCATCGATGGGAGAAAAACCTCTGACCGCTGCGACTCCCTGTTCTACGACCTGGAGTCCCTCGCGGCAAAACAAACGTTCGTGGTCAGTGAGCCCCGGGCGGTACCAGCTTATCCCGCCCTCGGCACAAACCGCTTCCTCGCCTCCTTTGATCCCGCCAACCTGAGTGCCGAAGCGCGTGAAGACTGGTTGCAGCGGCTTATAGCTGCAGGCCAGAGGCGACGGGCGCTCCTCCTTGATCAGATGGCGCTGGATGCCGAAGAGACCGACAAGCTGAGTGTTTGCAGCGAGAGCTTCGCCCGAGAGTTTTCGCGAGATGATGCCGCCTGGACGGCTTTAAGTGATGCCGTCGCTGTCCCTGACGACTACAGCGGGACTCAACGAGCTTTCGGTCTCTATCCTTTGACGAGCCTTGGGGTTCGCAGCGGGGTAAAAACCCTGCAGCGGCAGATTATGGAGACCTTTGCGCTGCCCCTTGAGGAACTGCCGGTGCAGGGTCGCTTACAGCGCTACGTTCCCGACACGCCTTCGTTTGAGGGTTCTTCCTTGCCTCGAGATGAGAGCCCTGGCGTTGCTTCCGCGACGATACCCCTGCCGAAAGATCGCCTGGGCGTGATGGTGCAGGGGGCTTCGCCTGCCGATGTTGCGGCGCTGTTTCTACGCCATGCACCGATGCTGGAAGTTGATACGCAGGGAGACTTCGATCGCCCCGGTGAACCTTTTTTTGCTGCGGGCGGAATGCCCTCGGTGCAAGCGACCCGGCCTGTAGCCTATCGCTACCTCAGCTTGACGCATTTCGCCGGGGCGCCGCGGATTCAGCTCAACTATGTTTTCTGGTTTTCGGAGCGGCCCCCTTCAGGATCCTGGGATAGTCTCGCAGGTCGTCTCGACGGATTGCACTGGCGCGTGACCCTGGATGACGTAGGGCAGGTGCTCTTATACGACAGTATCCATGCTTGCGGCTGCTATCAGCAGTTCTTTCCGTCGACTCGCCTCGCCCTTCGAGAGGAGGCCAAGGAGTTTGCTGAACCACCCCTAGTGCCGCAGGCAGCACCGCCGTTGCTCAAAGATGAACGCATCGTACTGCGCCTTGCTTCAGGCACCCACTATCTGCAACGGGTGTACGGTGCGTCTCTTTCAGGCCAGTTCATAAGCTATGCTCAGGAGCCGTACACCAATCTCTATCGGATCGATGGCCCCGAGGGCAAGGTCAGCCTCTTCGCCGATGAGGGGCTGGTTCCCGGTACCGCTCGCGGTGAGCGTTGGTATCTCTGGCCCATGGGCGTGCGCTCTCCCGGGGCCATGCGTGAGCGGGGCCGCCATGCCACGGCCTTTCTCGGGCGCCGGCATTTCGACGATGCTTATCTCCTGGATTCTCTGTTTCGGCTTGCTCCGCAGTCTTGATCCTCAAGGCGTCGAAGGCCACGGAAAAGCCGCCAGCGGGGCGGTGTATCGAAATCGGTTGACCCGAGTTATCGGGCCCGCCGATTTCGGTCCGCAAGCCTAGAGACGGATGCCGCCGTCCGTTTCGATGATGCGACCGGTAAGGTAGTCGTTCTCGAAGATGAAGCGCGCCGTATGCGCAATTTCTTCCGGTGTGCCCAGGCGGCGAAGGGGTATCTGTGCCTTCATCTTGTCCAGGGCTTCGGGCTTCATGGAAGCGACCATTTCCGTGGAAATGAACCCGGGGGCGATACCCATGCAGCGAATACCGTAGCGGGCTAATTCGCGAGCCCACACCACGGTCATGGCTGCCACGCCGGCTTTGGCCGCTGAGTAGTTGCTCTGCCCCATGTTGCCCGCGCGGGAGACCGATGAGATGTTCAGGATTACTCCCTCGCAGCCCAGTTCGATCATCTTTGCGGCGGCTTCTCGGGCGCAGAGAAAGACTCCCGTGAGATTCACATCAATGACTGTTTGCCAGGCGGCCATACTCATCTTGGAGATGACTTCACCGTCTTTAGCTTTGATCATAAGACCGTCCCGAAGCACGCCGGCATTGGTAACTACGCCATTGAGGGCACCAAAGTCCTCAGCGATGGCGGAGAACAGCGCCTCCACCTGCGCTTCGTCGGCGACATTTGCGGTGTACGCTTTCGCGGTACCGCCGGCCTCCTCGAGTTCGGCGACGGCGGCGTCGAGCTTGTCCTGATTTAAGTCCACGAGGGCGATGGTAGCCCCCGCATCGGAGAGAGCTCGCGCCATACAAAAGCCCAATCCTTGGGCACTACCGGTAATCGCAATTACCTTTCCGTTCAAATCCATGTTTCCTGACTCCTTCTTCGTCTCGTGAATGCCTGCTACGAACAGCAGGCGCAGTACCGCCCCACCCCCGTTTAGCCAAGTGCAAAGGGGTTTATGTTCACTGTGGGTGCTGCCTGGAATGCCGATCTGAAGATCGATCTATTAAGGCTAGGGTTGAAAAATTCAACAACCGTTGAACCCGAGTATAGCAGACAAGTTTCGGCCTACCTGCTAGGGTCCTGATCACCGCTTGTGAAGAGTGATTCATGCACCCCAGCATTATCGAAGCCCGATCATGACCACGACCGACGGTTCCACCGACACGGGTTACCGCGAGATTCGCAAATATGCGAACCGCCGTCTCTACGACCTTCAGAGTAGTCGCTATATCAACCGCGAAGACCTGCGCTCGTTGATTGCGTCTGGAGAAACGGTTCGTGTGATCGACGAAGTTAGCGGTGAAGACATTACCCGTTCCCTGCTTCTGCAACTCCTCGCGGAGCAAGAGTTGGGGGGACAACCCGTGCTGAGTGACGCCATGCTCACGGAACTCATTCGCTATTACGAACACCCCATGCAGGCGGTACTGGGCACCTACCTGCAGCAAAGCATGGAGGCCTTTTTGGAGCAGCGTCAGGGACTGCAGGGGCAAATGCAGAAGGTTCTCGACATACTGCCCGGAAGCGATCTTGCGCGAGAAAATCTGCAGCGTTTCATTGAACTGCAACAATCCATGCTCAAGGCAGGAACCATGGGACGCCGGGCCAGCTCCACAAAACGCCGGCGTTGACGTAAGACAGGGCTGGTACCTCCTCCTCTTCCCCGTGTTGCAAAGCAGCATATGGGGGTGCGGTGTTCCTCTGACGCTTAGTCTGCTTTTAGAAAGACTCATTTTTTCAGGCATAAACTGCTTCGACCAAAGTACCGATGGAAAATGTTGCAGTGCAGCATAATGGGCTCTATGCTGCACTGCAACATGGCGCTGAAAAGAGTCATGGATTCCAAAAGGCAATGAGGAGCAGAGCGATGATGAATTGGCAGGACAAGCTTGCTGAGTCGATGAAGAAGCTGTCGGATAAGCAGAGCGATTTAAGGGTAAAGGCGCAGCAGGGCATGACCCTGTCTGCCGAGAGCGTAGAAAAACTTGCGGGCTATCAATTAGGGCTCGCGGCGGAAGGGGTAGATACCCTGGTGACACAGGTGAAGCTACTTGGACAGCCAGGTACCGCGGGTGAATACTTTGAGCGCCAGGCCGAACTGTTGGCGGAGAGCGTCCAGTCCGTTTCCGGGCGCGCCCGGGAGTTCAGCGCCATCCTTGGTGACTCGGTAGCGGACGCAGCGGCTCTCTTTGAGTTTGCGGCAAAACCGAAGGCGGCGCCCCGAGCCAAGAAAGCGGCTTGAGGGTCTTCGAAGTCCTCCTGCACCTCGGGACCTAACCCGGTGCAGGAGTTATTTTGCGACTAAAGTAGTCTGCGACTCACAGGACTGTCACGAGATACTTGCTAGTCTTAGCACACGGTGGGAGCTCCTGCTGTGATTTCTTTGTGCTGCGCTCGTTGGCAGCATCAGCGACTTACATCAGATATCTCTAAAGATAAGGAGTTCCAGTCATGGGTCGAGTAGCTTTGGTCACGGGTGGTACGCGCGGCATCGGCGAGGCTATCTGCCTCATGCTGCAAAAAGAAGGTTACACGGTAGTTGCCAACTATGGTGGCAACGAAGAGAAGGCGCGGGCGTTCAGCGAGCGCACCGGTATTCCAACCTATAAGTTTGATGTGGGCAGTCTGTCGGCCTGTGAAGAGGCGGTTGAGAAAATCCAGGCCGATGTGGGTCCCATCGAAGTGCTGGTCAACAACGCGGGGATCACCCGCGATGGCACGATGCACAAAATGAGCTATGAACAATGGTATGACGTGGTTCGTACCAATCTGGGTTCCTGTTTTTACGTCACCCGCTGTCTGATCAATGGAATGCGCGAGCGCGGCTTCGGGCGTATCGTCAATATCGGTTCCATCAATGGCCAGGCAGGCCAGTATGGGCAGGTAAACTATGCAGCGGCCAAAAGCGGCATTCACGGTTTTACCAAGGCCCTGGCCCAGGAATGTGCCGCCAAGGGGATCACCGTAAACGCTATTGCCCCGGGTTATGTGGCTACGGACATGGTTCGCGCGGTGCCGGAGAACGTCCTGGAAAAAATTGTCGCGAAGATTCCCGTGGGCCGCCTCGGTGAAGCCGACGATATTGCCCGGGGAGTGCTATTTCTGGTAGCCGACGACGCCGGTTTTGTTACGGGTTCTACGCTGTCCATCAACGGTGGTCAGCACATGTATTAAATGCCCGCGGAGCGGGCGCCGGGTTGATCCCGGTTCTGAATCATCAAGGAGAGCAATGTGAGTGGAGTAGGCAGTGTTAAGGTCGTCGACAGCAATCAGGCGGCGATCATGGATCGTGAGTTCAGGACGGTCCTCGCACAGATCACCAGCGGCATGTCACCGCTAGAGCTCTCTCTTGCGACCTTAGATTGGATCTCCCATCTGGCGATTTCCCCCGGGAAGCGGGTGCAGCTGACGCAGAGCTACTTCCGGAAGTTGGGCAAACTTGGGATCTACAGCCTGCAGTCCCTGGTAAAGAAGGATGTAAAAGGGCCCGCCACCGCTATCGAACGGCGCATGAGTTCCGAAGATTGGCGGCGTTGGCCGTTCAACGTGTTAGCCGAGGCTCACCAGACCAGTAAGGACTGGGTAAAGGAAGCCACCATCGGTGTGGAAGGGGTGCGCAGTGAGCACGAGGTGATGGTCCACGCGGCCGCAGAGCAGGTATTGGATATGCTGTCGCCGGCCAACTACCCCCTGACCAACCCTGAGGTCCTCAAAGCCACCTGGAAAGAACGGGGCAAAAACCTGGGTCGCGGCCTGAAGTACTTTGTTCAGGATCAGGTGCGCGATGCCTTTAACAACGGTCTGCCGGAAAACACCCAGGCCTTTAAAGTGGGCGAAAACCTGGCGGTTACCCCGGGGAAGGTCGTCTTCCAGAACTCCCTCATCGAGCTGATTCAGTACAAGCCGGTTACGGACAAGGTTGGGGCGGAGCCCGTGCTCATAACCCCCGCATGGATCATGAAGTACTACATTCTCGATCTGTCGCCGAAGAACTCCCTGGTCAAATACCTCACGGAGCAGGGCAAAACGGTTTTTATCATTTCCTGGAAGAACCCGGATAAAGAAGACAAGCTCGTGAGTTTCGAGGACTACGTCGAGCTAGGCATCATGGCGGCTCTCGATGCGGTATGCGATATCTGTCCCCGCCGCAAGGTGCATGCGGTGGGTTACTGCATCGGCGGTACCCTCCTGTCCATCGCCTCCGCCGCGATGGCCCGAGACAAAGACGATCGCCTGCAGAGCATCTCGCTGTTCGCGGCGCAGACGGACTTCAGCGAGGCGGGAGAGATCACCCGATTCATCTCGCCGAGTCAGCTGTCGTTCCTGGAAAAGCTTATGTGGAAGCGGGGCTATCTGGGCAGCGAAAACATGGGCGGGGCTTTCTCGGCTCTGCGCTCGTCAGACCTTATTTACGCGGGCATGGTCGATCGCTATTTCCTTGGCAAACAAGCCTCTCTGAACGACCTCATGTCCTGGAACGCCGATGGCACCCGTATGCCATACCGAATGCATACGGAGTATCTGGAGCAGCTTTATCTCTACAACGAACTGGCGACCAACAAGTTCAAGGTCGGGGGTCGAGTCATTTCCATGTCCGATGTGAGCGCGCCCATGTTCGTGTTGGGTACCGAGACGGATCACGTGGCACCGTGGAAGTCCGTCTACAAACTCGTGGGGCTGACCCACAACGAATTGACCTTTGCGCTGACCAGCGGTGGACATAACGCCGGCGTGGTCAGCGGTCCGCAGCACCCGCGCCGCCGCTATCGCATCAGCACACGAAAGGCCGGCGATACCTACACGGATCCGGATACCTGGATGGAGGATAACGGCGTAAACCAGGGCTCCTGGTGGCCCGCGTGGAATGCCTGGTTGGACGATCGCACGAGCAAGGAGATGGCTCCGCCGTCCATGGGGGCCACCCGAAAGGGCTTGAAGCCTCTCCGCGATGCCCCCGGAAGCTACGTGTTTGGTTAGGACTCCAGCGGACGGACACGCGGTGTGGGCAGGTACGCTACGGCGCTATGGCAATACGCCGGCGCTTTCGTGACGACTCAGTGAGGGTCTAGGCTGGCCGCGCTCACCCCCAAAACGCTCACGCTGGCAATTGCCGATCTAGGGCGTCGCGACAAAGACCTGGCGGAGATCGTTGCGCGCTACGGTCCGCCCGCCTATTGGCGGCGC
>DIYG01000060.1 GCA_002428935.1 Halieaceae bacterium UBA6060 | reverse complement strand
CGGCGGCGGGCGCCGGAGCCCGCGCTGCGGTGGCGGCCGCGGCAGCAGCTTTGCGCTCGGCATCGGCTTTGCGCGCAGCGATCGCCGCTGCACGAGCTTCCGCTTCCTCGGCTTCTTTTTTCTTCCGGCGCGCGGCGGCACGCTGACGAAGAATCTCGGGATCCAGGTCTTTTTCGTCTTCCTCAAGCTCGGGCTCGGGTTCTGGCTCCGGATCAACTACGACTTCCGGTTCGGGCTCGGGCTCTGGAGCGGGCACCTCGGGCTCAACGGCCACTGCCTCGACAGCTTCCGGAACCTCTTCTACGGCGGGCTGCTCCGCGAGTTCCTCTTCCGGGAGTTCATCCGGGTTATCCCGCTTCACATAGGTGCGCTTTTTACGGACTTCCACATTGACCGTTTTCTTACCCTGAGAGCCGCCCGTACGCAGGGTACTGATGGTCTTGCGCTTCAGGGTGATCCGCTTGGGCGCCGCCTCGCTCTCACCATGGCTGCGCTTGAGGAAAGCGAGCAGGGTTTGCTTGTCTTCGTCAGACACGGACTCTTCCGCACCCGTGTGCGGCAACCCGGCATCTTTCATCTGCGCCAGCAGGCGGTCGACCGAGGCGCCGACGGTTTCTGCCAGTTGCTGTACTGTTACCTGCGCCATCGCGCTGTCTCCCTTGTGACCCGATTCTCTAGCTGCGCTAACTCACCACCGCGCGAGAAATCAGGCCGACTCCTCTTCGAACCAGGGCGCGCGGGCTGTCATGATCAGCTCACCAGCACGCTCTTCGGTCATTCCTTCAATATCCATCAGCTCATCGACGCCCTGCTCCGCAAGATCTTCCATGGTCACAATGCCACGGCTTGCAAACACATAGGCCAGATGGCGTTCCATGCCATCCATAGTGAGCAAATCCTCAGCCGGCTCCTGGGCACCGAGTTGTTCCTCGGAAGCAATCGCCATGGTCAGCAAGGAATCCTTGGCCCGGGCGCGCAGTTCCTCGGCGATCTCTTCATCGAAACCGTCGATAGAAGTCATCTCTTCCAGAGGTACATAGGCCACTTCTTCCAAGGTCGTGAAACCCTCATCCACGAGGATGCCGGCGACATCCTCGTCGACGTCGAGTTTCTCCATAAACGTTTGAATGACCTGACCCGCTTCCGCTTCCTGCTTCTCAAGGGCCTCTTCAACGCTCATGACGTTGATCACCCAGCCCGTAAGCTCGCTGGCCAGGCGTACATTCTGACCGGCTCGGCCGATGGCCTGGGCGAGATTGTCTTCCGCCACGGCCACATCCATGGTGCCGTTTTCTTCATCCACCACAATGGACTCAACTTCGGCGGGAGACATGGCATTGATCACCAGTTGCGCGGCGTTGTCGTCCCAGAGGACGATATCTACACGCTCGTTATCCAACTCGTTGGATACCGCCTGGACTCGCGAACCGCGCATACCCACGCAAGCACCCACAGGGTCGATACGCTGGTCATTGGTCTTCACGGCAATCTTTGCCCGCGAGCCCGGATCTCTTGCCGCGCTCCGAATCTGAATTACCTCTTCGGAGATCTCCGGAACTTCGATCTTGAACAGCTCGATAAGCATTTCGGGGCAAGCGCGACTCAAAATCAGCTGCGGCCCTCGGGCCTCGGTGCTGATTTCCTTGAGGATGGCCCGCACACGATCATTGATGCGGAAGGTTTCCCGGCCCACCAGCTGATCGCGGGGCAGAAGACCCTCCGCGTTATTGCCCAGATCAACGATCACGTTGTCTCGCGTGACTTTCTTAACGGTACCGGCCACGAGTTCGCCCACGCGACCTTCATACTGCTCGACAACCTGCGCGCGCTCCGCATCGCGAACCTTTTGCACAATCACTTGCTTGGCTGTTTGTGCGGCGATACGACCGAACTCGACGTTCTCGACCTGCTCCTGATACATATCTCCGGGTTTCAGGGCGGCATCTTTCTCGGCGGCTTCCTCCGTGGTGAATTGGGTACCGAGGAGCGCTAGCTCGTCGTCGGGCACCACCAACCAGCGTCGCACGGTTTCATAGTCACCGGTCTCGCGATCGATGGTGACTTCGATATCCGCATCCTCGTCGTAGCGCTTCTTTGTCGCCATGGCGAGGGCCGATTCGATGGCCTCAAAGATGATGTCCTCGGACACCCCTTTTTCATTCGATACCGCTTCCGCTACCAGCAGGATTTCTCTAGTCATTCTTTCTCAACCTCATCTCCGCAATCCCGGGGATTGCTCAGATGCGCAGGGTCAACTGCGCGCGGTCCACGTCGCCAAAGGGCAACAGGTACTCATGATCGTCCACCAACAGGACGATGTCTTCGCCCTCGACGCCACGCAGGACGCCCTTGAACTTACGCCGTCCCTCAAAGGGCGTACGCAAACGAACTTCCAGCTCCTCGCCTACGTAAGACGGGTACTGATCGAGGCGAAACAACCGACGATCAAGGCCAGGGGAGGACACCTCAAGGACATACTCACCGCTAATCGGTTCTTCCACATCCAACAGGGCGCCCACCTGCGCGCTGACCTTGGCGCAGTCGTCGACCTGTACACCTGCCTCCGACTCGATATAGAGCCTTAGCAGGCTGTGTTTACCCTGGGTCAGGTGCTCCAGGCCCCACAACTCAAAACCCAGCGCCTCTACCGTAGGACTGAGCAATGCCTGTAGTTTGTTCTCCCGAGCACTCATCTACATTCCATCAACAACGCAAGCGCTGCCAAAAGCTCGCGGCAACATCACAACCCCCAAACAACAAAAAGGACCCATAGCGCCCGCGGCTCTCTGCCGGCAAATCTGCTCAGTGCCCTCGCGGCTAAACTCACCGCAGCAGCACAACCCCAAATAACAAAAAGGCCCCATAAAGGGGCCTCTTTAGTTCCACCGCCGGTCATGGGAGCTAGCGGTGTTGTTGGTAGCGGGGGCCGGATTTGAACCGACGACCTTCGGGTTATGAGCCCGACGAGCTACCAGGCTGCTCCACCCCGCATCAATACTTCTCTCTACAAAACCACACCCGTTGGTGCTGTCTTGCGGCGCAGCCCCTTAAGCTGCCCCTGCGAGAGGCCGCGTATTATAGGGGCGCCCCCAGGACCACGCAAGGCCAGTTTGGCCTATAAAAACACTGTTTCGGTAAAAGTCGCTGCAGATTTCTACGACCTTTCAACAATGCTTGAAACGCGGCTTTCTATCGCAAGCTCGCAACGATTCACGGGCCTGTCAAATTGGTGCCGAAGGGGGGACTTGAACCCCCACGCGCAGTGCGCACTACCCCCTCAAGATAGCGTGTCTACCAATTCCACCACTTCGGCATATGCTTTTTCGCCACCGTCTCGCGGAGACTTACTCCTCGAGCAACGGCAGGTCACTGTTCGTAGTGCCCTCGTCTACGGTAAACGCGGACTCTCCGTCATCGACGGTGGGCAACTCACCCTCAAGCACCGGCGCGCTATCTTCCATAGCCTGAGGCATTTCGTCCAGCGTTGTTTCTACCTGTTCCGTCGGCAGCGGAATGTCCATCACGGTGCTGCTACCAACCTTGTTCTTGGCGATAACCGCGAGACCAAAGCTCGTGGCAAAAAACAGCGCAACCATCCAGGCCGTAGCGCGGGTGAGGACATTACCACCACCTCCACTGCCAAACAGGGTCTGCGACGCGCCCGCGCCGAAAGATGCCCCCATCTCCGCACCCTTGCCCTGCTGCAACATGATCAGTCCAATGATCGCCAGGGACAGCAGCAAGTGCGATACCAGAACAAGCTGTTCTATCAATTCCGCGCTCATCGTCTTCTTTTTCCTACTTACGCCGCCGCGACAATAGTCGCAAAGGCTTCCGCGTCCAGAGACGCGCCGCCCACCAGGGCGCCATCAATATCTGTCATGGCAAACAACGACGCTGCGTTATCGGCCTTCACGCTACCACCGTAGAGCAAGCGAATACCCTCGGCGTTGTTCTCATCCAGCTCGCGCAACACATCGCGAATCTGGCTGTGCATCTCCTGGGCCAGTTCCGGCGTCGCCGTCTGGCCAGTACCAATCGCCCAGACGGGCTCATAGGCTACGACGACTTCCCGCAGATCCGGTAAGTCCGCCAACGCTCCTCGGAGCTGACTGGCGACAACGTCCTCGGCCTCACCGGCCTCACGCTGCTCCAGAGTCTCGCCCACGCATACCACAGGCATCAGGTCTGCTCGTTGTGCAGCAACCAGCTTCGCCGCCACCAAAGCATCCGACTCCTGGTGGTACTGCCGCCGCTCGGAATGCCCGATCACCACCCAACGGCAACCCAGGTCTGCCAACATGGGCGCGGCCACTTCACCGGTATAGGCACCAGGAGCAGAATGGCTACAGTCCTGGGCCCCCAACTGCATGGATGAGCCCTGCAACATTTCCGCCACCTGGGTCAGATACGGATACGGCGGGCAGATCACAGAGGTCTTGGTGCTTACCTCGGCCCCCCGGCGAGCAAATTCCGCCTGCAAAGCCTTGAGCAATTCGCGGTTAGCCGCCGAATTACCGTTCATTTTCCAATTAGCCATGACTAACGGCTGGCGCATCGGCAAACCTCCGCTTTGCGAGGGCGCGCAATGATACCCATGGCACCCTCCTTGAGCAAGACGAAAAACAGGACCTTCAAGCGGCCGCCAGAGCCCCTTCGACGGCTTGAGCCAGGGACTGACACAAGGTCTCTACCTGCTCGGCGTCGCGCCCTTCTACCATGACCCGAACTACTGGTTCCGTACCTGAAGGACGAAGAAGCACTCGCCCATTCTGTCCAAGCTCGGCTTCCGTATCTTCCACCGCAGCGGCAACCGCGGGCTGCTCCTCCACCGCGGTTCCCGGGGGCACCCGTACATTGATCATGGTTTGCGGCAGGAGGGGAACTTTCATCAGCTCATCACTCAGTTTGTGTTCACCACCACCCAACGCGTGCAACACCTGCAGCGAAGCGACGATGCCATCACCGGTGGTGGTGACATCAGAGCAGATAATGTGGCCCGAGGACTCCCCCCCGAGATGCCAGCCCTGTCGCTCCATGAGCTCACGGACATACCGATCACCAACTTTGGCGCGAACCAACTGCAACCCCTCTTCGCGGAGCGCCAGCTCCAGGCCAAGGTTAGACATCTGTGTGCCGACCACGCCGGCGTCGGAGCGGCCCTGACGTAGACGGTGCATGGCGATCACAAACAAAAGCTGATCCCCATCGACCTGCGAACCCTGGTCGTCGACAAAGAGGACTCGATCACCATCCCCATCGTAGGCGATACCGAGGTCACAGCCTCGATCGCGCACCACTTCGGCGAGGGTGTCCATATGGGTGGAACCCACCTTTTCGTTGATATTAAAGCCATCTGGTGTCACTCCCAGGGGTAACACCTCGGCACCGAGCTCCGCCAATACGCTGGGGGCGATGGAGTACGTGGCCCCGTGAGCGCAGTCGACGGCGATCTTCATGCCCCGCAGACTGAAGCCCTCGGGCACCGTGGATTTGCAAAACTCAATATAGCGGCCCGCCGCATCGACCAGCCGCAGCACCTTGCCAATCTGGTCGGAGGGCACGCAGACCAGGGTCTCTTCGAGCTCCGCCTCAATGGCAAGCTCGATTTCGTCAGGTAGCTTTGAGCCGCTGGCGGAGAAAAATTTAATGCCGTTGTCGTAGTAGGGGTTGTGCGATGCACTGATGACGATGCCTGCGTCGGCATTCTGGCTGCGAGTCATGAGGGCTACGGCCGGTGTTGGCATGGGCCCAAGAAGCTTTACATCGACTCCCGCGGCCACCAGCCCCGCTTCCAGGGCGGACTCAAACATATACCCCGAAACCCGCGTGTCTTTCCCAATGATGACGCTGCAGCGCTGCCCATCGGCGAGGTTGCGACTGAATACCCGACCACAGGCCCAGCCGAGTTTGAGAACAAAGTCAGGGGTGATCGGCGCTTCCCCAACAAGACCGCGAATACCATCGGTGCCAAAGTATCGTTTTTTCATGGGTTCTCTACCGCCGTTGCGGCTTGAAGAATTTGTAGTACGTCGACGGTCTCACGCACATCGTGGACTCGGACAATAGCAGCTCCCTGCTGCAGCGCGAGCATCGCCAGGGCCAGACTGCCCGCCAGACGTTCATCCACGGGGCGCCCCGTGAGTTTACCAATGATGGATTTGCGGGATAAACCGACCAACAACGGCGCGCCCAACGAGGTCAATCTGTTGAGACCGGTCAGGAGTTGCAGATTGTGCTCAAGAGATTTGCCAAAGCCGAATCCGGGATCCAGGAGAATTCTTGTCCGGGGGATTCCGGCGGCGATGCAGGCCTCTCGGCGCTCCTCAAGAAAACCTGCAACGTCCTCAATGACATCGTCATAGCGAGGCGCGTTCTGCATGGACCCGGGATCACCCTGCATATGCATAAGACAAACGGGCAGCCCTGTTTCGACGGCGGCAGTCAGCGCACCGGGGCGTTGCAGGGCGCGGACATCATTGAGGAGACCTACCCCCGCCGAACTTCCCTCCCGCATCAGGCGAGGGCTGCTGCTATCCAGGGACACCACCGCATCCAGGTCTTGGGTGAGCGCTTCAATAACCGGAAGCACACGATCCAGTTCTTCCTGCTCGGAAACCGGTTGCGCTCCGGGACGGGTGGACTCGCCACCCACATCAAGCAAGCTAGCACCGGCCTCAACCATAGCCGCCGCTGATCGGCGAACTCTATCGAGGTTGGCACCGCCCTTTGTAAAAAAGTGTCCGCCGTCGGAAAAGGAATCGGGGGTAATGTTGAGGACGCCCATAACCGCGGGCGTCGACAAATCGAGCACGCGGCCGGCGCAGTCCAGCGTGGTAACCGTCATGGTGGGAACGCCTGAGGGCTGAAAGACTCGCGCGCGGCTTAACGCC
>DIYG01000144.1 GCA_002428935.1 Halieaceae bacterium UBA6060 | reverse complement strand
GGCGGGGGAAGCCGATGGCGGCAATTACCCCGAGTGGTCTGTAGATCGGCGTCTGAAGCTTCTCGAGCGAGAGCTTGTGAATCGCCGACCCTTTACCCGCCCGGGCCTGGCGCCCAAAGCCGCGGAGCCGGTGCTCGACGTCTACTCGGTTCTGGCGCGCCACGGTCAGGAGCATGGTGAATCGGGCCTGGGTGCGCTTATCGTCAGCATGACGCGCAACGTCAGCGATCTCCTGGGGGTATACCTCCTTGCCCGGGATACGCCTTTGCTTCGTTACGCTGAAGATGAGGCCCACCTACCGCTGGAAGTGGTGCCCCTGTTTGAGACCATCGACGACCTGCGGCGGGCACCGCAGATCCTTGACGCCTACCTGGCCACGCCCATCGTTCGCCGCAGTCTGGCCTATCGTCGCGATCGCGATGCCAGCGATGTGCTTATCCAGCAAATCATGGTGGGCTACAGCGACAGCGGTAAAGATGGTGGCATCGCCATGAGTTTCTGGACCCTTTATGAAGCCCAGGAAGCCTTGGTGGATGTGGCGCAGCGTCATGGGGTCAAGCTGCGCTTTTTCCATGGCCGTGGTGGTGCCATAGGGCGCGGCGCAGGGCCCACCCACCGCTTTATCGATGCCCTTCCCAGCGCCAGCGTTGGCGGCGAATTGCGCCTCACGGAGCAAGGGGAAACCATTTCCCAGAAATACGCCAATCGTGGCACGGCGTCTCATCATCTGGAGCTCCTCGCCGCGGGAACCTTTACGGCAGAACTGCATAACCGGGATCGGGGTGGACAACCCCAGGTGCTACGCGACGGTATGGCCACGGTGAGCGCCGCGAGCTACCGCTCCTATCGGCAATTGGTGGAGCACCAGGGGTTTCTCCGCTTCTTCTCCACGGCCACGCCCATCGATGCCATTGAAGCCAGTCGCATCGGTTCCCGACCGGCCCGCCGAACGGGGCGTAGGACCCTAACGGATTTGCGGGCCATCCCCTGGGGTTTTGCCTGGAATCAGGCACGCTTTGTCTTGCCTGGGTGGTATGGCCTGGGCACGGGGTTGGATGCCCTCGGTGAAGAGGCCGCCGACACCTTCCAAGCATTGCTGCGGGCGAAGGCCGAGGGGGACGGCCGCTGGCCGCCCATCCACTACCTCATCAGCAACGTGGCTACGGCCTACATGATGGCATCCCCGGAGCATATGCAGGCCTATGCGGCGCTGTTGGCCGATACTCAGGAGCGAGGGGCGGTCCTGGATCTGATCATGGCGGAGTACGAACGCACCGGGAGGCATTTGCAGGCGTTCTATGGCGCGCCCCTGGCTCAGGCCCGACCACGGATTCACGATGTACTTGCCGCGCGGAGCGAAGCCTTGTATCCCCTTCATGCGTTACAGATCGAGCTTCTTGGGGAATGGCGGGATCTACATCGTCGCGAAGAAGAGGCCGCCGCCGATGCCTTGCTTCCGGAGTTGTTGCTGAGTATCAATGCCATTGCCGCGGGTCTGGGGGTGACGGGGTAGATCCCTTGCGGAGGTTTCATGGATGGGAAAAAACAGGGGAACTGCAGGGCGATAACTGCGTTCCAAGCGGTAATGGCAGTCATTATTGTTAACCCAAATTGCCCCTGTTAAGCTCCGATTCCCCCGCAGTTAGGCGGTCTGTGAAACGCTCGGCGGTATTCCAGTGGTAAGCAGCGTATTCGTACAGGTGGGCCTTATTCTCGGCCTCGCCTCCGTGTTCGGCTTGATTGCCCGAGCCCTCCATCAGCCCCTCATCGTGGCGTTCATTGCCATCGGTATTCTATTGGGCCCCTCGGCCCTGGGGCTGGTGGTGCCCAGCAACGAAATCGAGTTATTTGCCCGTCTGGGTATCGCCCTGCTGCTGTTTGTCGTGGGGCTCAAGCTTGACCTTCATGTAATCCGCACCGTGGGTCCCGTGGCCTTGGCCTCGGGCTTGGGGCAGGTCTTTTTTACTTCCGTCCTGGGCTACCTCATATCCATCGCGCTGGGCATGACACCAGTCGTTGCCATCTATGTGGCGGTCGCTCTGACTTTCTCCAGCACCATCATCATCGTCAAACTGCTGTCGGACAAACGCGAGGTCGACACCCTTCACGGTCGCATCGCCATCGGTTTCCTCATCGTCCAGGACATAGTTGTGGTGCTGGTGATGATTTCCCTCACGGCCTTTGGCGGCGTGGACGACGACGTCAGCCTGGGCACGGAGGCCCTGTCGATCTTGCTCAAGGGCGCCGGCATGCTTCTCTGCGTGTATCTGTTGATGCGCTTCGTGCTGCCGCTGCTGTTACCCAGACTCGCCCAGTCTTCGGAGTTGTTGCTGTTGTTCTCCCTGACCATGGCCATTCTTGGGGGGGCCGCGGGCGACATGCTGGGCTTCAGCAAAGAAGTCGGTGCCTTTCTGGCGGGCGTGTCCCTGGCGTCTACGCCCTACCGGGAACAGATCGCCGCTCGTCTGGTGAGTCTTCGGGACTTCCTGCTCCTGTTTTTCTTTATCGAGCTCGGTGCCAGCATCGATCTCAGCTCCCTGGGTTATCAATTGGGGAGCGCGCTCTTGCTGTCGGTGTTTGTCCTCGTGGGCAATCCCATCATTGTCATGACCATCATGGGTGCGATGGGCTATCGCAAGCGCACGGGGTTTCTCGCCGGGCTGACAGTGGCGCAGATCAGTGAGTTTTCGCTGGTACTTGCTGCCCTGGGTTTGAGCCTCGGACACATTGATGAGTCCACCGTGGGGCTTATCGCGCTGGTGGGTTTGATCACCATCAGCGTTTCGACCTACATGATCCTGTTCTCCCACTCCCTGTACGCGCGTTTAGCGCCCTACCTTTCGATCTTCGAAAAGCGCCGGCCTGAGCGTGAACTGCAAGACGAGGGTGAGCCCGTTGCAGCGCCTGATGTAGTCGTGGTGGGCCTTGGGCGTTATGGCCGCACCGTGGCGGAGCGTCTGGCCGCCGCAGGGTATCGGTTACTCGCGGTGGATATTGATCCGGCAAAGCTGGAGTTGTACCACGGAGCACCGTTGTGCGTGGCCTACGGGGATGCGGCGGATCCGGAATTTCTGTCTTCCCTAGCCCTGGATCGCGCGAGTTGGATTGTTTGCACCGTGCGCGACGGTCCCATGATTCGCATGTTGCTGACTTCCCTGGATGATCTGGGTCATCGCGCCAAGCTCGCCATGGCGGCCCCAGATGGGACTGCCGCTGAGCAACTGAAGACGGCGGGTGTAGATCTGGTGCTCACCCCCTATGGTGATGCTGCGGAGGCCGCCACGCAGCGTCTCCTCATGGAGCTGCCCGCGGCGAGCGGCGAGTCCTCAGCCGATGGGTTCGAGAAGAGCTGATGCGGGTATTTAGCAACGCCCTATATGTGCTCGACGATGGTCTCGATTCCCAGGCCATAGCTGAGGTCTTTGCCCTGGCACGGCAGCATCAGGCGCAAGTCACGGTCGTTGATGTGATTGCCGAACCGAGCATGAGCCCGGGGCCGGCGTCCCGGCTGGGTGGTCGTGAGGAACTGTTGCAGCGCGTTTTGGCGGCCCGGGAGGCAAAACTACGACAAACCCTGGCTACCTTTGCCGAGGGTGCCGATGTGCAAGTGCAGGTCCGCACAGGGCGTCGCTATCTCGAAGTGATCAAGATGGTCCTCGCCGATGGCTACGATATGGTCATCAAAGTGGCCGAGGAAGTGGACTGGCTGGGTCGTTTCTTTACCAGCGATGACATGCATTTGCTTCGCAAGTGCCCCTGCCCCGTGTGGCTGATGCACCGTGGCGCCCCCGCGCGCCACGCCTGTGTGCTCGCCAGCATCGATTTCGACCCCGATGAGGAAGCCTCCGAGGGAGAGGAATTAAACGATCGGATTTTGCAGTTTGCCGCCGCTGTGGCGGCCTTCGAGTCAGCGGAACTGCGAGTCGTGCACGCCTGGGAATCTCCCGTGGCGGGGTTTGCAGGGCTGTGGTCCGATGTTCCCGAAGAGGCGGAGCGTCAGTATCGAGACGGCGAGTACAGTATTCGTCAAGATCTCATGCGCGCGGCGCAGGAGCGCCTAAAGGCGCGGGTAGGGGAGGAGACCTTCCGTTTCCTGGAGCCGCGAAGTCAGCTTCTCCATGGGCGTCCGGAAGCTTGCATTCCCTCCCATGCGGCCGAGGTGGAGGCCAGTGTTGTGGTCATGGGTACGGTGGCGCGCACGGGGGTCCCCGGTTTGATCATTGGCAACACGGCGGAGGATATCCTCCAGCAACTCCGCTGTTCCGTGCTGGCCATAAAGCCCGAAGGCTTTGAGTCGCCGGTGCGCCTAGACTAAAGAACCCTCAGCTGTTCTTGGTGATCAGCCAGTAAGTCACGCCCAAAGCCAAAACCACTGCGGCCGTGCCATACACGAAGGGTGGGGTGATGCTCTCGTAGTCGAAGATAATGACCTTCCGCGCGATGGCCATCAGGGCCGTTGCGATAACCAGGCGCACGGGAATGACATTGGTGCTCAGATACATGCTGATGTTGATAAAGATCTCGATGGCGATGAGCACCGCCAGGAACGCGCCGAAGGTGGCGAGGATGTCGTTGATCTGCAGGAGCAGGAACGGCGGCTCGGTGAGACGTTGGTAAAGCACAAACACCACGTCGCCGATGCCCCAGACGATAACCACGACCATCAGGATAGCCAGGGTCTTTACCGCCACGCGGATTATCCGGTGGAGAAAACGTATCGTCGGGTCTTCGTGACCCAGGTGTAGGTCGTGGCCGGGTTCGTGCTGCGGCTTGCCAATGCCGGCAGATTCCAGGTCGTTATCGCTGTCCATAATCCCGGACCATAATTCCAGTAGATGCCCGTTGGGTGACCCTGGGCCACTCCGTTAATCATCGTAGCGCGACTATCCTGACGGATGGACGCCAAAGCGCGGCTACGTCCAAGGCGCAAATACTAAGGGGATGACCGCTCTTGCGCCAGTAGCGGTCTGCCGTGGTTCGGCACGGTACTCACGAGGAGCCTGCAATCTACCTAAGGCTCTTGCGCTGACGCGAATGACCGCTTCGCCGCCAGGTAATCAGGGACAAGATACAGCCGCAGACGGCAAGGCTGACGGTTAGGATAACGGTGCCATACCAGCCCCCCGCGTCGTAGGCGGCGGTGCCGGTCCAGCTGCCGAAACCCCCGCCGAGAAACATCATGGTTATATACAGACTCATGAGTCGTGTGCGTACGGCGGCGGGTTGCCGGAGACTGATCATGCGACCGGTGATATCAATCAGAGGGCTGCATATGCTGGTAATGACAATGGGGATAAGCAGCAAGCTCCAGTGCCGCAGGGCGAGGGATAGCGTTAGCACCGCGATCAATTGCATCAGGGCCATACAAACACGGGCGAATTCCGCACCCACGCGGTCGGCCCATTTCCCGAGGATGGGCGTGGTCAAGAGGCCAAAGGCTGAGCAGGCGGCCAGATAGCCGACGATGTCGGTGCCCAGGCCGATGGGTTCGCTGGTGAGATACAGACCGATGCCCAACCAGGTGGCGAGAAAAATGGCGAAGTTCATACCCTGAATCAAGCCGGAAACCATCACCGTGCGGTATTGCAAGAACAGTTTGGCCAGAGACAGGAGTAGCATCCCGTAGGGGCTGTGGGGTTCACTCTGGTTATGCGTATCCCGATCTAGGAATCGCGGTAACAGTACGGCGGAGGCGAGCATTAACGCTGCGGCTATCCAGTACACCGCGCGCCAGCCCAGATACTGAGCAATCACACCGGAACCCAAACGCGACAACTGCACGCCAGCCACCACGCCGGTAGTGAGTACTGCCGTGACAAAACCCAGGCGTGCGGGGTCGACCCGCTTTGATGCGTAGGCCGGTAGGAGGTAAGGCGTGATGGTGAAGAAACCCAATAACGTGGAGCCGGCGACGAACAGGCCAAAGCTTTGAGCCCGGGCCATGATCAAAAGCGCCAGCACCTGGGCGCTGAGGCAGACAATAATTAAACGGCGATTGTTCAAGCGGTCGCCAAGGGGAAGGAGTAGTAGCACTCCCAGGGCCAGGGCGATTTGGTTTAGCGCCGGTACCGCCCCCACCAGCGCCGCGCTTACGGCAAAATCGCTGCTTACGGGCCCGACAATGGGGTGGATGTAGTACGCATTGGCCGTCACGATCGCCGAGGCGATTGCGAGGATGATCACTCCTTGATCGGAGAGTGTCTTAGGCGTCATGGTTCGCTGGTTCCGCGTTGTCTCGGCCGGCGAAGGTGCCTCCGGCTCTGGCGGTCGACGGTCTCCGACGGCATTCTCCTGAGAGGCACTCCCGCGAGCAGAGTTGGCGTCGTAGGCACTGGAGCGGGTGATGGGAATCGAACCCACGTCATCAGCTTGGGAAGCTGAGGTTCTACCATTGAACTACACCCGCGGGAACGGCGAGTATAAACCTTGAAGTACAGGCTTGGAGCAAGAAATGAAACGAAAGGTCTATGAGAAAGAGCTACGCAAACTCCAGGCGGAGCTGTGCAAGCTCCAGGACTGGGTCAAGGCGACGGGACAACGGGTTATCGTGGTCTTTGAAGGTCGCGACGCCGCAGGCAAGGGTGGTTGCATACGCGCTTTGACGGAACGCGTTAGCGCACGGACCTTTCGCGTGGTGGCGCTACCCGCGCCGTCAGATCGGGAGAAAACCCAGGTATATATGCAGCGCTATATCAAGCACTTTCCCGCCGGCGGCGAGGTCGTGATCTTTGATCGCAGTTGGTACAACCGGGCCGGAGTTGAGCGGGTAATGGGCTTTTGCGACGAGTCCCAGTATCGACGCTTCTTGCGCGAATGCCCGGGTTTTGAGAAGTCCATGATCGTCGACAGCGGGATTCACTTCTTCAAGTATTGGCTTGAGGTGAGCGAGGAAGTTCAGGAAAAGCGCTTCCAAGATCGTATCGAAGACCCTGTTAAACAGTGGAAGCTATCGCCCATCGATATGCCCTCGCGAGAGCGTTGGTATGACTACTCTAGGGCTCGGGACGACATGTTTGCGGCGACCGATCGAGACGTAACGCCCTGGCATATCGTGAACTCCGACGACAAGCGCACGGCCCGGCTGAACCTCATTAGCCATATGTTGGACAATCTGCCCTATGAAGCCCAGCACCGTTATCCTGTCCATCTACCGGAGCGTGATATGAGCGATGCCTATGACGACGATGAGAGCATGCGCGATCGTCGCTGGATTCCCACGCTGTTCTAGTGCGCCTTTGGTGGCGTAGGGTTGGGCGACATCATAGACCGAGCATGGCAGAGAGCAGACCCAGGGGATCGGCCCGAAACAGTAGCGGGTGAGTAAACAAAAAGACGCCCCACAGGGCCAAACCCAGAAGTAGACCGCCCAGGGCGTTGCCATCCAGATGACTGCTGCCTCGGCTTAGCTGCCGCCATTGCTCCTCGCCTAACTTTTTTCGTTTTCGCCGATCCAGGGCCCGTATCCCCAGCACGCCAAACACAGCGGTGCCGATAAATAGAACCGCACTGGGCCAGTCGCCGTTCGCGGGTATATGCGCGATGCCCCAAAAGGTCAGTCCCCAAAGGAGTGGATGACGAATCCAGCCGACGATGCCAGGTCTTGCCGGATCAAACGCGACTTTGCGAAAGCCTACGGAAAAGGGATTGGGGCTCATGGCCCCAATACCCATAAGTAAGAATGCCAGGAGTGTGATGACCGCAGCGAAGGGGTAAGCCCAGGTGGGCGTAAACCACAGAGCTATGCGATCGGCGGCTAGCAAAGGCGCGATCACCCACGCCAGCAACAGCATGGACAGCAGTGAGTAGCCTACGAGATAGGTGCTCTCGCCCACGGATCGAATAAGCGTTGCCCGGAGCCCGGTCCGGGCAATCAACAGATGGCTGAGGACAAAGACCGTCATGGCGAGCAAGACCATCATGGGCGGCACTTAATCCTGGGTACAAGCATTAAGCCAGAGCTGCATATTGCTTCGCCGAGCAGGACGATGTGATCTATCCAGCGCCGAGCCCCGTGTTCACAACTCACGGGGCGGCTCCGGTCGGCTAAGGAGAAAAACCGCGACTCCGCTCAAAACCACAAGCTGAATGAGCAGCACCGGCAAGCTCACGCCGAGAGTGATGGATAAGACCAGGAGCAGCACCATGGACAACAATCCCAGGATCTTGGTGCGTCGACTGATGGCGCCGTGTTCGCGCCAGTGCAGAATGACGGGTCCAAAGGAAGGGTGATTCAGCAACCAGTCGTGCCAGCGCTGGGACGAGCGAGCGAAGGCGAAGGCGGCCAGGAGCAAGAAGGGAGTGGTCGGCAACAGCGGCACGGCGATACCCGCGATACCCAGGCCAAGGGCGGTGAGGCCGAGACAGAACCAGAAGATCCTCATGAACGATGGACGGAACATCTCCAGGAGCGAAAGGGAAGCCCCTAGCGTAATTCAGAGCGCCTTGGGGCTACAATCCGCCCATGACGTTTACACGACAGATACTGGTAGGTTTGGGCCTGGGCGTTGCCTTGGGTTTGTTTTTTGGCGACAAGGTCGGCGGCCTGTCGGTATTGGGCGATGTGTACATCGGTCTGTTACAGATGACCGTGTTGCCCTACATCATGCTCTCCCTCATCGTAAACCTTGGGCGTATCAGTTGGAGCGAGGGGCGCGGTCTGTTGACCACGCTGATTGCTGTGTTTCTGATTTTTCTCCTGGCCGGTGGCGCAGTGTTGATGCTCTCGCCTCTGGCATTCCCCCCCGCCGAAGCCGCGAGTTTTTTCAGCCGGGCGCTTATTGAAGCGCCCGATGTAATCGACTTTGTCGCGCTGTACGTGCCGTCGAACCCCTTTGCCGCCATGGCGCAGAATCTTGTGCCGGCGGTGGTTCTGTTCAGCATATTCCTTGGGGTGGGTCTTAGCAGCCTGCCCAATACAGCGGGATTGCTCGCCAGCCTGGACACCCTTAGCGATGCCCTGAACAAGGTCAACAAGCTGGTGATCAAGATCACCCCCCTGGGTGTGTTTGCGATTGCCGCCGGTACTGCGGGCACCATGTCCGTCGATGAGCTGGCGCGCCTGCAGGGCTTCCTCATCAGTTACACCTTACTGGTGATGGCCATGACCTTCGTGGTGCTGCCAATGCTCGTCAGCGCCGTTACGCCGTTTAGCGCCCGGGAGCTCTTGGGCGTGCCGAAGGATTCGCTGATCACGATTTTCGCTGCCGCCAAGATCATTGTGCTCATGCCCCAGCTCATCGAAAACGTGCGCGAGCTGTTTCGCCGTCACGATCTCCTCGACGAGGAAGTGGAGCACGGCAGTGGCATTCTCATGCCGCTGGCTTACCCTTTCCCCAATCTGGGTACCTACCTGATCCTTTCGTTCATTGCCTTTGCAGCCTGGTATCTGGGTCGTCCTCTGGACGTGGGCGACACGGTGACCCTGGAAGCCGCGTCGTTCTTTTCAAGTTTCGTCGCACCCATTGTCGGCATCCCGTTCCTTCTCGATCTGTTGCAGTTGCCGGCGGATGTGATGGAGTTGTTTGTCGTTTCGACGGTGTACACAGATCGTATCCGCGTGGTCCTGGGTGCCATGCATTTGCTGGCTTTGACCACGGTGGTACTGGCCTTCCGCCGCGGAGTGTTTCGCGTTGATCCCCGGCGTCTCGGCATCGCATTGGCCCTGAGCGTGGCAGCGATCGCCGCAGCTTTGCTCCTCACCCGACTATGGCTCCAATACAGCGTGGTGGGCAGCTATGACGGCGATGACCGGCTGCTGCACATCCAGTGGATGGAGCGACCGGTTGCGGCGCAGACCTATCACACCAGTCTGCCGGAGCCTGACCAAACCGGGATTCCCGGGCGCCTCGAGCGTATCGCCGCTCGCGGCACCTTGCGGGTGGCGTACCTGCCGGATTCTCTGCCCTGGGCCTTTCGCAACGAGCAGGGGCAGGAAACGGGTTTCGATATGGAGATGGCCAACACCCTGGCCCGGGATCTGGGTGTGAATCTGGCTCTCGTGCGGGTGGAGGAAACGCAGATACCGGAGCTTATGGCCACTGGGCAAATCGACATCGTCATGTCGGGCCTGGGACGAACCGCGGATCGGCTGCGTCGCTATCGCTTCGCCGGTGAATCCGTGGAATTGAATCTCGGCTTCCTGGTGCCGGATCACAAACGCAAACTCTTTGCCGACAGCCAGACCTTGAGCCAGCTTGCCTTGCGCATTGGTGTAGTACAGAACGACCCGGCCTTCCGACGTCAGGTTGAAACCCTGCTACCCCAATCCCAGGCGGTGTTCATCGTTTCACCGCGCGCTTATCTGCGCGGTGAGGGGCCGGAGCTGGATGCGGTACTGTACTCCGCTGAGGGAGGTGCCGCATGGACATTGCTCTATCCCGGATTCTCTATCGTCGTGCCGCAGCCGATTCTCGCCCGACTCTCAGCGGGGTATCTGGTGCCCCCCGAAGACGACGCCTGGGCGCGGTACATCAACGAATGGGTGAGCCTAAAACGTCGCGATGGCACGGTCGACGCGCTCTTCGACCACTGGATTCGCGGCGGTGGGGCCCAGGATCAAAGTCCCCGCTGGTCCATTGCCAGCAATGTGCTCGGTTGGTGGTAGGCCAGCTTGCGTCGCTTTCGAAACCGTTCTCAGGGGTATAAATGGCCTACTACCTAAGCGGGTTTTGACGCTGGCTCTACCCGTGGCTGTGAGCGTTGCTCGGGTGCCCAGCGTCGGATTAACGCGGTGCTCGTCGTACCCTGCACCAAGAGACTGAAGAGCACCACGCCAAACACCATGGACTGCACCGTATACCAGTAGTCCAGTTCTACGGGCAGAGCTAGAGCGAGGGCCAGGGCGATGACGCCGCGCAAGCCGCCCCACACGAGCACACCCTGCCAGCGTAAGGGAATGGATCGTCCGACCAGATTCGTTACCCCGCCGCAGAAGCCGATGGCGATGAGTCGTGCCAGCAGCGCCGCGCCAATGGCGATGAGCATGGCCAGCCAATGGCTTTTGAACATGCCCGTGGTGATGGTCAGGCCCATGATGACAAACAGCACGCTATTGAGAAGTTCGCTGGACCAGTCCCAGGTGTGAGTCAAACCCTGAGCAACGGAGTCAGAGACTTCCTTTAGGAAACCCCGCACAACAATAGCCGCGACCACCACGGCCATGATGCCGGAGACGTTGAGGACGTGCTCGGCAAGGAAAAAACTGCCAAAGGCCGTGAACAACAAAACAATGGTGGTATGGGTGGGCTTGCCCAGGAGAAGGAGCACGATGCTCGCGCCCAGTCCGGCGAGCAGTCCCAGACAACAACCGCCGAGGAAGACGACGGTAAACAATCCCAGACCATTCCCGTGCATTACCGTTGGGGTGAGGGCCATGGTCAGGACCAGAGAAAACAGCACCACGGCCGTGGCATCGTTGAACAGGCTCTCACCCTCGAACAGCGTGGCGAGATCCTCCGGTGCTTTCGCCTGTCGCAGTTGGGCGATGACCGAGGCCGGATCCGTAGCGGCGAGGATGGCGCCGGTAAGTAGGGCCGCCACCCAGGGGAAGCTCGGGTGGTTGATACCAACGAAGACCAGACCTCCAGTGATAACCGCGCTGATCAGCATTCCCACCGTAGACAGGAGGAGGATGGGGCCCAGCCAGCGTCGTAACAGGGGAACGTTCAGATGCCAGGCAGCCTCAAAAACCAGCACCGGCAAGATGACAAAAAACACGAGATCTCGAAGGCTGTCGGCACGAATGCCCGTGTCGAAACCGATAAAGCCGATGAGCTGACCCGTAGTAAATCCACACAGGACGCAAGCCAGGGCCAGGTTCAAGCGAGTCAGTTTGCTGACCAGGGCCGCAACCAGGGTGACACCCACCAACGCGAGGGTTTGTTCGACGATGACGATAATCATCGTTCGCTTGCCGCGATCAGTTCTGCGTATTCGTCACGAGCGGCCGGTAAGGGGTGGCGCTCGTCCATGCTATGGGACGCACCACCGGCTTCGATGACTCGCATGTGCGCCCGCTCGAGGAGGCGAGGCTCGGGCACACCGCAGGAGTGGGCGATGATGCCCACGCCGTGGGCCACGGAGCGCGCGTAGGCCGCGACCCGTTTGCGTTTTTCTTCTGGCACCAGGCCGCGCTGTAATTCCTTGTCGTGGGTGGTGATACCCGTGGGGCAGGTGTTCTTATTGCACTGCAGGGCTTGAATGCAGCCCAGGGCAAACATAAAGCCCCGGGCTGAGGTGCAAAAATCTGCGCCACAGGCCAGGGCCCAGGCCACTTTACCCGGATTGATCAGCTTGCCCGATGCAATCACCTTGATGCGCTCGCGGAGCCCGTATTCATGGAGCAGATCGACCACCATGGGCAGGCTCTCGCTCAGGGGGATACCGACGTAATCGATGAGACTCTCGGGAGCGGCGCCGGTGCCACCATCGGCGCTGTCGATGGTGATGAAGTCGGGTGCCGTCGCGACGCCGCGCGTGTGGATGGCCCGGAACAGCTCGTGGAAGAAATCCGTCTGCCCCACCACCATCTTGAAGCCTGTGGGTTTGCCCGTCACCCGTCGAACCCGGTCGATCATGTTCAGCAGGTCGTCGACGGAGCGGATGTCCGTGTGGCCGTTGGGACTTATGGAATCGGAGTGTTCAGGAATACCGCGAATCCGCGCGATCTCCGCCGTCACTTTGCCGCCGGGAAGAATGCCGCCCTTGCCGGGTTTGGCACCCTGGCTCATCTTTATCTCGAACATTCGCACTTGTTCGTGGGCGGCTACTTCTCGGAGTTTTTCATCATCCAGATGCCCCTCGGGGTTCCGCACACCATACTTCGCGGTGCCGATCTGGTAGACGATGTCGCAACCACCCTGTAGGTGATAAGGCGAGAGTCCACCTTCCCCTGTGTTCATCCAGATGCCCGCCTCTCCGGCGCCTTCGGCCAGAGCCGTCACGGCGGGTTTGGAGATGGCCCCGTAGCTCATACCCGAGATGTTCAGGATCGAAGAGGTCGTATAGGGCTGGGTACAGCTGCCTTTACCGACCACCACGGGCCGGGGCTCCACCACATCTTCTTCCAACGTGGGAAAGGGGCTGTTGAGAAAGATGATGTCCCCTTCCTGATTCAGAGGCCGCGTGGAGCCAAAGGCCACAGTGGAATCCACCTGCTTTGCGGCGCGATAGACCCAGCTTCGCTCGGCGCGGTTGAAGGGTAATTCTTCCCGGTCCAGGGCAAAAAAGTACTGACGGAAGAACTCCCCGAGGTGTTCAAAGAAATAGCGAAAACGCCCCACGACCGGGTAGTTGCGACGGATCGTTTGTTCCGTCTGGGTTATGTCCACCAGATACATGACGGCGATGGTCAATACGCCGACCACGACAAGAAACGCCAGGAGCAGCGCGCTGCCCTCGATGATGCCCTGGGCCAGGCGGTGCAATTCCTCTAGTTCCATGGGGGTTCCCTCTGTTTATTGTTATCAGATGGAGCAGGTTAAGGTACCCAGGCGCTCCGTCAGCTTTTGATTCTCCGTGTAATCGATGGGCACTACAATGAGGCTCGGTCCGCGATGTTCCGACGCATCTACCACAGCACTGTGCACTTCGGCGCTGGCTTCAACCCGTTGAAAGTGCCAACCAAATGCCGCCGCCAGGGCTTGCCAGTCCGGGTTGCCGAAGGATAGATCTGTGTGGCGACCAAACTCCTGCCACTGTTTCCAGGCGATCAAGCCGTAGGCATTGTCCTCCCAAACCATCATGGTGATATTGCTGTTGAGGCGGCGAGCAGTTTCCATCTCCTGTACGTTCATGAGAAATCCGGCATCGCCACAAATGCCGAGAATGGGGCGCTCCGGGTCCACCAGGGAAGCACCGATGGCTCCCGGTAGGGCAAAGCCCATGGAACAAAAACCATTTGGGATAAGACAGCCGTTGGGTACGCGGCAGTGGTAATGGCGCGCAATCCACATCTTGTGGGCCCCGACGTCTGATAGCACCAGCCCCGTATCTCCGTAGACCTGTTGCACATCGTGGAGCACTTTCTGCGGCTTTATGGCGCCTACGGCATCGTCCTTCGCCCACTGCAAAAGCTCCCGGCGCATATCCTCCCGGGTCGCTTTTTGTTGGCTCAGATCGAAGCTTGGTGCAGGGTTTGCTTTGAACTCTTCTACCAGGGCCGCGAGGTTGTCGGCCACATCGCCTATGAGTTCATGCTGGGGATGGAAGTGCTCATCGATTTCCGCCGGGACAAAATCAATAGAGACGATTTGCTTGAGGCCATCGGGGTTCCACAGGTGAGGGTGGTATTCGACCATGTCAAAGCCAATGGCGATGACGAGGTCGGCCGCATCGATGGCGCAGGTGCCGATGTCCTTGGCACCCAAACCGATGGTGTACAGACACTGGGGTGCATCGGGATCAATGGCGCCTTTGCCCATGAAGGTGTTAAGGACGCCGATATCCGTCAGCTCTACCAATTCACGCAGGTGGCGCGAGGCGCGCTTACGCACACAGCCGTTGCCAGCGAGGATCACCGGCCGTTGGGCCTGGCGAATTCGCTCCGCCAGAGCGCTGATGCTTTCCTGACTGGCGACGGGGCGTCGAAAGCGGATAGGGTCCATGGGTTTTGCGGCCGTTTCTCGCTTGGCCACATCTTCCGGTAGCTCGATCAGCACCGCGCCGGGTTTTTCGCTGCGGGCGAGGCGGACCGCCTTGCGAATGATCTCCGGGATCGTGTCGGCGTGGATTACGGTTTCCGCCCACTTCGTAACGGGTTCGAACATCTTCACCACATCCATGATCTGGTGAGATTCCTTGTGTAACCGGGCCGTGCTGCCCTGGCCCGTGAGCACCAGCATGGGCGCGCGGTCCATGTTGGCGTCGGCGACGCCGGTAATGAGGTTGGTCGCGCCGGGGCCCAAGGTGCCCAGGCAGGCCGCCGGTGTGCCGGTGAGTCGTCCGTAGATCTCCGCCATGAAGGCGGCGCCTTGTTCGTGACGGCAGAGCACAAAGCGGATGGAATCGGATTTTTCCAGGCTGAGCATAAAATCGGCGTTTTCTTCCCCGGGGACACCGAAGATGTATTCGATGCCTTCGTCTTCGAGGCATTGCACAAAGAGGTCCGAGGCTTTCATGAGGTCTGGGGAATTCATAGGGTTTCCTTGGAGTTTTGGAGCGGTGGTGGCTGTTCCTTCAGGATTTCAACACCAGCATTTTTTCGAACTGCATGTCTTCGATGGTGTAGGGGATACCTCCCACCCCGAGACCGGATGCGGACAGGCCCGCAAAGGGCATGGCGTCATCGCGAAAGGCCGTGTGGTCATTGACCATTACCGCTGACGCATCGAGGGCGTCGTAAGCGGCATATACGTCGGAGAGCTGTTCCGTGTAGATCGACGATTGAAAGGCGTGAGGATGGAGATTGGCCCGTGCGAGGGCCTCGTTCAGATCACCGTAAGGATAAACACTCACCACGGGACCAAATACCTCCGCCGTGCTCAACCGTGCATCGGCGGGTACATCAATCATCACCGTGGGTGCATAAAACTGGCCTTCTCGCCGTGATCCGCCGATGACCGCCGTGGCACCACCGCTGAGAGCTTCCCGTACCCATTCCTCGACCCGGTCGACTTCCGCGCCTCGAATCAGGGGTCCCACGTCGGTGTCGGCATCACTGGCATCGCCAGTCCGTAAGTTCGTTACCGAGTCCTTCAGGGCTTGCACCGTGGTATCAAACATAGCTTCCTGCACATACAGGCGCTGGGTCGACACACAGACCTGCCCCGCGTGATAGAAGCCACCTTTGGTGATCGATGGGATTGCCGTGCTGAGCTGTGCGGATGGCGTGACAATTGCGGGCGCGACTCCGCCGTGCTCCAGAGCGCAGCGTACGCCAGCTTTGAGTTGCGAACGCAGCATCCAGCCTACCCGGGAGGAACCAATAAAACTAAAAAAGGCGATCTTTTCGCTGCTGACCAATTCCGTGGCGATGGACAAATCCGTAAGCACCGTGGCCTGGAGGTAGTCCTGCGGTACACCGGCCTCGTGCATGAGTTCCACCAGGCGCAGGCAGCACAGGGGGGTGTCTGAGGCGGGCTTTACGATGGCAGGGCAACCGCTGGCAAAGGCCGGCACAACCTGGTGAACGATCAGGTTCAAAGGGTGATTGAAGGCGGAAAACGCGAGAACGACACCCCGAGGGAACTTACCGGTGAGATTGAGCCGCCCTGCGGACGCCGCTTGATGACCGAGGGGAATGACCTTGCCGAGATCTTCACTGATCACGTTGATGGCAATGCGTACCCCAGCAATGGCTCGCGCCGCCTCGACACGCGCATCGGTGAGAGGTTTGCCACCTTCTAGCGCAATGAGTTCTGCAAGGGCTTTCTCTTCGCGACGCATGATGGGGATAAGGCGTTCAAGAGTTTCAATGCGTTCATGCAAGGCGAGACTTTGACCCGAGTCCTTGAAGCAGGCCGCGGCGCGTTCCAGCTTACCCAGCGCAGTTTCGCGATCATCGGCGGTCAACTCCTCGATAGTCTGCCCCGTGGACGGGTTGATAACCGGTAGAACACTGTTTGCCATCGGTGTCGCCTCTTATTGTGGTGGTTGTGGTTGTGGTTGTGGTGTTCCCGCTGTGAGCTTACAGACCGATGATTATCCGACGGGTTCACCGCCGGGCTGCGGAATTATTACCGCTCCCGGTGCAAGCTTAGTATCGTTGGTGCCGCCTCGCAGCGCTCGCCCGAGGTAACGACCAGGTCGCCGATTCGAAATGCCTGGGAGATATAGAAGGGCTCGAAGGGATCTGGTTCGGTGCGGATTTGTTGGGCATCCATGGTTGGGGCTCCGTTGCACGGGTATGCGAGGTATCTCCCGTATACTGGGCCATTCACGGTCAATGTAAACAGGTGCGCAACTGGACCCGAGGAACCGGTTGGTCGCCTGGTTGTACTTCCGACGTTACGGTGACGGGCAAAGCACAGGAGTTCGAGACCAATCCAGAGTCCCCATAAGAGCACAAACGATTCTGCCCCTGATGTCTTTCGCCTTAACCGCGTAAGCCGTCGCTTTGGTCAGCGTACGGTCCTCGACGCCGTAAGTATTGATTTCCCTCCGGGGCAAGTGACTGCGGTGGTGGGTGCCAGCGGTTGTGGCAAGTCCACCCTGCTGAAACTCTGCAATGGGCTTCTGCAGCCCGATGAGGGGACGGTGTTCGCTTTTGGCGAACCTATGGACTATGACGCACTCCCCAATCTGCGCCGGCGTATGGGATACGCTGTGCAGGGCACGGGTTTGTTCCCCCATCTTAAGGCGCGCGACAACATCACCCTCATGGCTAGCCTAGCGGGCTGGTCAGAGTCCGCCATCGACGCCCGCCTGGCCGAGCTCCTGCAGCTCATGCATCTCGATTCGGGACTCCTCACAAGACACCCCCATCAACTCAGTGGGGGACAGCAGCAGCGCGTGGGCTTGTGTCGGGCGATGATGCTCCGCCCGGAAGTCCTGTTGCTCGATGAGCCTTTTGGGGCCATCGACCCCATCACCCGCTATGACATCCACCAACAAATGTTGGAAATTCTCGCCGCCGAGCCGGTCACGGTGCTGATGGTTACCCACGATATGCGTGAAGCCATGCTCCTGGCGAACCGGATTTTGCTGATGCACGGGGGGAAGATCCGTCTGGACGCATCGGTCGCGACCTTGCGTGAACAACACCCCGAGTTGGAACCCGAGGCGCTATTGCAGGAACTGCTGAGGGCGCAGCGATGAGTTTCCTGCGCCAGGTGCTAGTTAATACGCTGGCGATTGTTCTGGCTATGGTCTTCACCCGTTTCGCCATCGCCCAGCAGCCTATCGCCGTTGGCTCCAAAACCTTTAGTGAAAGTCATGTCTTGGCGGAGCTATCGGCTCAGCTTCTCGAGGCGGAAGGCTTTGTCGTGGAGCGCAAGCTGGGCCTTGGGGGGACTTTGATCAGCTATGAGGCCTTGCGCAGCGGTGAGCTCGATATTTATCCCGAATACACCGGCACTCTGATTCGCGCCGTGTTCAACGAAGGGGATCTCGATGAGTCTGGTCTAAGGCAGAGGCTGGCCGAAGCCGGGTTGCGGTTTCCCGTGCGCTTTGGTTTTAACAATAGCTATGCCCTGGCCGTGCCGCAGAGCGTGGCCAAGGCCCTGGATCTAAAACAGATCAGCGATCTTAGGTCTCAGCCGGACTTACGGTTTGCTTTCTCCCACGAGTTTGTAAATCGCGACGATGGCTGGCCGGCGGTGCGTTCCCTCTATCAATTGCCACAGCAAGCTTCGGGGATCGAACATACCCTGGCCTATCGCGCTTTGGCCGCCGGGCAGCTGGACGTCACGGACGCGTACACCACGGATGGTGAACTCGCGGTATTTGATCTGGAGCTTTTGGACGACGACCTGGAGCTGTTTCCGACCTATTACGCGGGCCTGCTGGTTCGTGACGACTTGCCCCCGGAGATTACGACAGTTCTGTCCCGCCTGGAGGGGCGGCTCGACGAAAAGGTGATGCAAAGCCTCAATCAACGTGTGGTTACCGATGGTGAGACGCCGGCCGCCGTGGCGGGCGCATTCCTTGTCGAGAGTGGTCTTACGAAAGAGCTTCAGATGCAGGACAGCGTGTTGCGGGCTGTCACACGCAATACCCTGGTGCATCTGAAGCTTACGGCCCTGGCGTTGTTTCTTGGGTGTGTCATTGCCATCCCCCTGGCCCTGGGTGTAGCGCGCTATCCCCGTCTGGCCAGCACCCTTCAGTACACGGCGGGTCTGGTGCAGACCATTCCGGCTTTGGCCCTGCTGGCCCTATTGATACCCGTGCTCGGCCTTGGACAACCCACGGCGGTACTGGCGCTGTTTCTCTATTCCCTCCTGCCTATCGTGCGCAATACGCTAGCGGGTCTGTTCTCCGTTGATCCGCTGCTTAAAGCGGTCGCGGAAAGCCTAGGGCTTACCTATCGGCAGCAATTGTTTCGGATCGAGCTGCCTCTGGCCATGCCGATGATCCTCGCGGGGGTGCGCACCGCCGCTGTCATCAGCATTGGCACCGCGACCCTCGCGGCGTTTGTGGGCGCCGGTGGCCTGGGTCAACCTATCATTACGGGTCTGTCATTGAACGATCACGGCTTGATTCTTCAGGGAGCGATCCCTGCGGCGGCCTTGGCCGTGTTGGCTGAGTTTGCTTTTGAGGCCCTTGAACGATATGCCGTACCGGCTCATCTTCGCGGTTCTTGAGGCCGAATCGGTGGCGGTTTATGAACCCCCCGGGAAAAGCTGCTAGGCTCCTGTTCTTTCTATCGCAGAATTCCCGGCGCGAGCAGCCCTATCGAGAGCGACCCACAAAACCTGTTCTTCTACGCCTTTGCTGGCGACCGTCGTGTGCCGGAGGAAGATCGTGCTCGCGGCAACCCCTGTCTCGTGACCTTGTCGGGTGAGGAGATCGAAGGGCCCGGTGATGGCATGGTCACCCAATGCGTGTCCTGGCCCAGCGGTGAAGACGTGGCGGATGTGCGTTGTTGGTCTCTGGACGGTTCGCCGATCAATCTCTGTGGTCATGGTTTGCTGTGCAGTGGCGTGGCGTGGCTGCGTTCTCAAACTGCCGTATCCCAGCTGCGCATGAACGGTCTCCCCGTGGCCTTCCATACGGAGGATGATATGGCCTGGGTGGGCTTGCCACGCATCGATTGCGAGGCCTGTTCCACGCCGTCCTGGGTTCGCGATTTCTTTCCCGAGTTGCCCTGGCGCGCGGCCATTGCCGGTGGTGATAACGGCTACCTGATCCTGGAATGGCCAGCGGGCTTTGATCTCACAACGCTGCCGGTACCTGGCTATGGTCTTCGTCGTCGCACTCAGCGTTCGGTGATAGCCACGGCCGTGGATCACGACAATCCCGCCTTTGATGTGCAGCTGCGGTATTTCGCTCCCCAGCACGGTGTTCCTGAAGACACCGCCACGGGCTCGGCCATGCGGGTGCTCGCCACCTACTGGATGAATCGAGAACTCAACGACGGTCTTCATGCTTATCAGTGCTCCGCCTTCGGTGGTGAGTTGCGCAGTCGCATTCGCGGCGAGCTGACCTGGGTTGGGGGTCGCGTTTTGTGTGCCACGACACCGTATGCCGATGTCGCCTGAACGACCCAGTCGCGAAGACCTTGTCGCCGCCTTTCGCCTGACCCGGGACCGGTCCGTGGCGGACTGTGCGAGTCTCGAACCCGAGGATTACGCTCTCCAGGCCGCCGTGTTTGCCAGTCCTCCCAAGTGGCATCTGGCCCATACGAGCTGGTTCTTCGAGACCTTCTTGCTCAAACCCTTCTTGGCGGATTACCAAGCCATCGATGATCGCTACGAGGTGTTGTTCAACTCCTACTACAACGGTGTGGGTGAGCAGCACCCCCGGGAGCAGCGCGGACTTCTCTCTCGACCAAGCCTTTCGGAGGTGCTGGCTTATCGTCGCCACGTCGATGAGGCCATGCTCGGGCTCCTGGAAGAATCCCATGATGAGGCTGAGGTAATTCATCAGCGCACGGTCCTGGGTATTGAACATGAGCGTCAGCACCAGGAACTCATGTATACGGACATAAAGTATTCCCTGGCCGCCAACCCCCTGTTGCCGGCGTTTGATGCCGAAGGCTGGGGCCGTGCCGCTACGCCGGCGCGGAAACAGCTTTGGGATGCTTTTGAGGGCGGCCTTGTGGAGCAGGGATTTGCCGGCACAGGCTTTTGTTTCGACAACGAGTTGCCCAGGCATCCGGTGTTTCTCCAGCCCTTTGAGCTGGCCGATCGCCTGGTGACGAACGAGGAGTACCAGGCTTTCGTTGACGATGGCGGATACGAGCGACCGGAGCTCTGGCTGGCCGACGGCTGGGCGTTTCTTCAGGAAAATGACTGCCGCGCACCCCTTCACTGGTTGGAACGCGATGGCGAAGCTTTGGAGTTCACCCTTGCGGGTGTACAGCAACGAGAGGACGCCAGACCCGTCTGCCATGTGAGTGGTTACGAGGCGGACGCCTTTGCTCGGTGGTCGAATGCGCGGCTACCCACGGAAGGTGAATGGGAATTTGCGGTAAAACAACTGGGGGAGTGTGCCCAGGGGCGAGATACGCAAACCGGCCTTCACCCCGTGGCCTCTCGGGCTGCCGACGACCGCCAGTACTTCGGGGCCTGCTGGCAGTGGACCCAGAGCGCCTACAGCCCTTATCCCGGGTTTCGACCCGCGGCGGGTGCCATCGGCGAATACAATGGCAAGTTCATGAGCAATCAATGGGTGCTCCGCGGAGGTTCCTGTGTCACCTGGAGCAGCCAGGCGCGCCCCACTTATCGCAACTTCTTTTACCCTCAGGATCGCTGGCAGTTCAGCGGCATCCGTCTCGCTCGCTAGACCAGCCAATTAGGAGCCCCCATGACGCAGGCCCTCGATCAGAGCGCCAACGTGAGCTTTCGCGACGAACACCCCGACCTTGGTGATGGACGAATGGCCATTCTGGCGGGTCTGCAGTTGCCGCAAAAGCAGATCAATCCCATGTGGTTTTACGACGAACAGGGCTCTGAGCTCTTCGACGAAATCACTCGCCTGCCCGAGTATTACCCCACGCGAACCGAGGTGGCTATTCTGCGCCGCAATCGCGAAACCATCAGCGAGTGCTGTGGTGAGGGTTGTTTGTTGCTGGAGCCCGGTGCGGGCTCCAGCGAGAAAGTCCGTCTCTTATTGGATACCCTGCGCCCGGCCCGCTACGTGCCTATCGATATCTCCGCCCAGTTTCTCAAGGCCTCGGCGTTGAAACTTGGGCAAGCCTACCCGTGGCTGAGGATCGATGCCGTCTGCGCCGATTTCAATGCAGGTTGGGATTTTCTTACGGCTCTGCCTTCGGGCAAGCGTGTCGTGTTCTATCCCGGGTCGACCCTGGGAAATCTGGAGCCCGATGCCGCGCGGCAGTTTCTCGCCTCCCTGCGTACGGTGGTCGGTGACGACGGCGGCGTGTTGGTTGGCGTGGATACCCACAAGGAGCCGTCAGTGCTCAATGCCGCTTACAACGACAGCAAAGGCGTAACCGCCGCTTTCAACCTCAACCTACTGTCCCGATTGAATACGCTCCTTGACGCGGACTTCGATACAAGGCGTTTTGCTCACCGAGCGTTCTACAACGAAAAGCAGATGCGTATCGAGATGCATCTTGTCAGCCTCGGTGCACAGGACGTGCGCTGTGGCGGGGTGACCTTGGCTTTTGCCGATGGGGAGACGATCCACACGGAAAACTCCTATAAATATACGGCAACGACGTTTCGGGACCTCGCGGTAAGTGCGGGTTTGGAGGTCAGGAAAAGCTGGTACGACGAGGATGAACTGTTTGGCGTGCATTACCTCCAGCCCCAGGCGTTCTGAGTCTCGCCTTTAAGCCCGCCCAGCTCTTGATCGCGCCGCGCAGGCTATCCGCTGCGGCGCGGGCACTAGTTTCAGCGTAGCTAGCTAAACCGTCGGCGGGCTCAGCGCTTGTGTTCGGGGCTCTTAAAGCCGCTTTGGCATCCGGCCTCCCAGGCGGCGGGTTGGTTGCCGTGCGCTGGGATTCCCCCCGCGTCTTTGAGCATGCGCGCCACGTGCAGGCAGTTCCACACGAGAAAGGTGGTATTGCGATTGGTGAAATCGTTCTCCGGGCCTCCTGAGCCCTCGTCCATGTAGGAGGGGCCGGGGCCAGCCTCTCCCATCCAGCCCGCGTCGGCCTGGGGAGGCACCGTGTAGCCTATGTGGGATAGGGAGAACAGGATGTTCATGGCGCAGTGCTTCACGCCATCTTCATTGCCGGTGATCAGCGTGGCTCCCACTTTGCCGTAGTCCCGGTACTGGCCTTTATCGTTGAACGCATGGGTGTAGCCATACATGCGCTCCAACACCCGATTGCATACGGAGCTTTTCTCCCCCAGCCAAACGGAGGTGCCGATGATGAGAATGTCGCAGGCATCGATCTTCGCCTGAATACTCGGCCAGTCGTCGCTGTCGTAGCCGTCTACGCCCGTGTAGTCCTGGTCGAGACCAGCGGGAATCTGGTAGTCCACAGGTCGCAGTATTTCCGTGCGTACGCCATTGGCCGCGAAAATTCTCTCGGCGACTTTGAGCAAACCTTCCGTGTGGGACAGCTTTGGAGATCGGGTCAGGGTGCAATTGAGCATCAATACGGACAGGTCGTCGTAGCTGGCCGGTGGGTTTTCGCACTGGCTGTCGGTAATGCGGGATAGTTGGTCAGTCATGGCGTCCTCATTATCTCGTTATGTTGTTATGCAGTTCGCAGGGCTACGGCGCCTCGGGAGGGGTAAATGATACGGGAAAGGTCGGCAAATCAAGGATCCGCGCTGCGGTCTCGGGGCTGGCAATAGGCCGCTCGTAGCGCTCGGCGATGGCGATCACTTCCTCGACCAGCTCCACATTGCTGGGTGTCCTGGGCCCGCTGTAAGGCTCAAGACCGACCTGTACATGCCCGCCCCGTTTGATGGCGGCCTCCGTGAGGCCGCAGGCGGTGCAGTCGTCACCGAAAGCCGATACGGACCAGGGGGTATCCCAGTCGCCCAGCATGCCCAGGTAAGCATCCAGACTCGCTTCGGTGGGTGGCAGGCCAAAGGGCAAATGATCGGCGGCGAAATAAAGCTTTATGAGACTGCCTCGGGGCAGTTTGTCGGCGCGCAGATAGGCGAGGATGAACTTGAGGAAGCCTGGCTCAAAGATCGATATGGACAGACCAATATTCAGATCGCGACAGGTCTCAACGTAGTACCGCGAATCTGCGGTGTCGTTGCGGTAGAGGTAATCCGTTGCCGCAAACAGGCCTTCTTCATCTAGGAGTGACACATTGAAGGATCCGGGATCGCATAGCCCCTGGGCCAGTAGGCCTTCCCGCGCCATGGCGACAACATGCTGGTAACGGGTTTCAACGCTGACACCTTCCTGCCCCACGGGCATGATGGGTGTGAGAATCGCATCGGGGCGCAGTTCCAAGAGTCGACGCCAGGGCCGGGCGTAGCGCTCCGTATCGAGTTGCCCGCTGCCACCGATGATCGGTTCATCCGTATGGTTGTGGATCAACGCAGCGCCGGCCTCCATACAGGCCACGGCGTCGGCGACAATTTCGTCGTCGCTGTAGGGCACATGGGGATTGGTGTCTTTGCTTGTAGCCCCGTTGAGAGAGGCTTCGATGATCAGGGGCTTTCCAGCGACGCTGTCGTTCAAGGGGTTCTCCTGCTTGGGTCCTCGGGGAATGGGTTAGGCCGTCAGTTCTGGCAAAAGCTCCAGAGCGTTGCCGCGTAACAGGGCTTCGCGTAGAGGCCGCCGGGAAGGCGAGTCGGTGCAAATGAGTATCTTGGCCAGGGTGGCTGCGATGTGATACCAGGGCCAGTCCGTACCGAACAGCAGACGACGACCTCCGGTGGCGTCGATAATTCGATCGAGCATGGTCACGCTCTGGCCGTGGAGCCCCAGCCAGGCATTGTCGTAACGCAGGGCGAGCTCCAGCATCGCCTCGCTATCGCGAGCGCCCGCGTGACCCAGCACCACCGGCAGCTTCGGAAAATTCTTCAGCACACCCTCATAGTGGCGCGGCAGCGCGTAGCGCAGGCGGTCTTCCGGTTCAATGCCCGCGCGACCACCGTGGAAAAACGCGATAAGTCCCAGAGACTGAGCCGCCTCGTAGATGGGGAACAGCTTCGGATGGTCGGGATAAAACTGCTGCACCGTGGGGTGCAGTTTGATCACTCGCGCTCCCGTTGCGGCGTGGGCGTGCAACTGTTCGATAGCGGTGGGGTCGTCATGATGAACCGACAGGCCGGCGATCAGCCGCTGAGAAGCCCCGGCGTCGTTAATCGCCTTTCGCCAGTCCTCCGTGAGGTGGTCTCCAAAGGGTAGGCCGACCTTGATGGGGAGGATCACGCTGTGGGACACGTTCATGGTGTGCATCTCGTGGAGCAAATTGGGGATCGTATGGCTGCGCAACTTTGCGTTGCCCCACAGGGCCTGGGTGAGGGTGTTGTGTCCCAGGCCCTTGAGAGCTTCTTCATCGAAGTTGCCGTTGATGTAGATATCCAGATCCAGTTCGCAACCGGGTTCTACGCCGTCGCAATCGAGTAGATGGATGACCCGTTCCGTTCGAGCCAACAGATCGAGGCGGGGCCTAAACAGCACTGATATCCCCAGATGCGCGTGAAAGTCGATTGCTGAGGGGATCGATTCATCGACGAGTACTAGCTGTCGATCACCATCGAGCTCAAACCAGGGCAGAGAGGCCAGACCCCGATAGCCCTGGTAGCGTTGCTCACCGAAGGGTCCGCGTCCCCGCTGACGGGCTTCTCGCTCCCGTTGCGCCGCCAGGGCGTCAATATCTTCCTGGGTGTAGCGCTGGGGATCTACCGGTGGGCTACAAGCTGTAACCGCCGCGGTAAGCGACAGACCTGATGCCAGGAAGTGACGCCGCTTGAGGGCGAGTTCCGGTCGTTCCTTTGAGCGCAGGGATGGGTGCTTGTCTCTGGATCTAGACATCGATTACCTGTCCTTCCGCCGCGCGCAGAAGGCGGTCCCAAAGTGCCGTGCCCAAACCGCTCCGACCGGGATCGCGCACCACTATGGCTTCCACGCCCTGGTCGTCGAGGTCTCTTAGGGCCGCGAACAATTCGCGACCCATGTGTTCCATATCTGCAGCTGGACCCAGGGTGTGAACGGTAATAGCGGGATCAAAATCGTGCCGATCCTCATCGGCGACCAAAGCGGCGGTTTTGTATCCCTGGTGGTGCTGCTCCAGGCTGATCCGCTGCAAGGCTTGCCGCAGTTGTTCCGGGTCGTCGCCACGAAGCAACAGAACCCGAGCCCGGGGAGAGTAGTGCTTGAGCATTTGTCCCGGTGCCTGGCTGCCTTCGGCTTCACTCACATACCGCGGTGTAAAGACTAGCTTTGGCGCCACAGCCTGCAGTGCTTCAAGGGGAATGCCGCCCGGGCGCAGCACCTCGGGCACCGTCTGACTGAGATCCACCACCGTGGATTCCAGACCAATGGTGCTCGGACCGCCGTCCAGGACCATGTCGATACGACCATCGAGATCTTGCAACACGTGGGCCGCCGTTGTCGCACTGGGGCGGGTGAAGGTATTGGCACTGGGGGCACCCACGGGAACCTGGGCCGCACGTAGGAGTGCACGAGCTACCGGGTGGGCGGGCATCCGCACGGCAATAGTGTCGCGACCTTCGGCGATTATTTCCGGGACTTCTGGAGCCCTACGCAGGATAAGGGTCAGGGGCCCGGGCCAGAATTTTTTCGCAAGGACCCAGGCCAGATCGGGGATATCCACGGCCAGGGTCTTGAGTTGTTCCAGGTCGGCGATGTGAGCAATGATGGGGTCGGACTTGGGGCGCTTTTTGGCGACAAAAATCCGTCCCAGGGCCTGCCCATCAAGGGCATTGGCACCAAGGCCATAGACCGTCTCCGTGGGGAAGGCGACCAGACCACCGGAGCGCAGAAGGCTGGCGGCCTCGGCGATTCCCTCGGGTTCCGGGTGCGTCGGATCGATACTCAGTTGCTGCGTTGATTCCCGTGCCATAAAGGGTGAAGCTGCTGGACCTGTGGTGAATAGGGAGAGTGCGTGATCGCTGACTGTCGGCGATAGCCCCTAGCTTACCGTTGACAGGCGTCCCTGGCGATTTTCCCAGGGCATCATCGAGCTGTAGGGAGAACGGGTGATGGATAGGGAAGGCATCATGGCAATTGCAAAGACCGGCGCTAAGACCAGCATTCCAACAAGTGTGAAGACAAACGTGAAGGTGAGCGCGAGGACCAGACCTTTGATGGCGATCATTGCCAAAGCCGGTCTGCTTTTACCGTTGCTGGTGCTTTTCTACGGACCCGGTACGTTGGCTGAAAGCTCAAACGAATTGCGGCTGGAGCGCGCTGAGCTTTACGGGGATCGACCGGTGCGAGAACCCATGATTGCGCGTCATCCGGAGGGCGATCTGTTTGTTGCCGGCTATCGTCGCTCCACGGACCCCAATATGTCACCGCAGCTATGGCGAAGTCAGGACGGGGGCGAGACCTGGTTGCCCGTTGATGTTGGCTCCGTTGCCGACGGTGCGCGGGGCAACTCCGACGTGGATCTGGCGGTAGGGCCCGACGGCACCCTGTACTTCGTTGTCATGGGTTATGACCGCGGGGCGTTTGAGGGCGTGCATATTGTCATTGGCGCAAGTACCGACCGCGGTGACAGTTGGCGCTGGCATACGCTGGCGCAGGAGCGAAACAGTGATCGGCCCTGGGTTGGGGTGGCGGATGACGGTGTTGCCCACGTAATTTGGAACGACGGTCGTGGCGTGCGCTATGCCGTCAGCGATGATCGCGGTCAATCGTGGCAGACGCGTCCTCGGATTCATCCCCAGGGAGGGTCCAGTCACCTGGCTATCGGCCCCAAGGGGGAATTGGCCGTACGGGTGGTGCCGATTTCTGCCGCCGGTCGGCAGGTGCATCCGGGGGTCGATCATATCGCTGTGAGTCTGGACGGCGGGGATAGTTGGTCTTCGCAAGCGTTACCGGAGCCCCTGGAATGGAGCAGTAATCTCGGCCAGGACGGGAAACTACCGCGCTGGGTGGAGCCCCTGGCCTGGGACCAGCGAGGACGCTTGTACTCGCTGTGGAGTAGCGGGCGAGAGGTCAAGCTCGCCTGGTCTGTCGATCAGGGTGTCACCTGGCAAAGCACGACGCTGCAGGTGGAGGAGTCCAACGCCTATTACCCCTATCTAATTGCTCGTGGGGATGGGGAGGTGGCCGCGACCTGGTTTGTTGGCGAAGGCGATGAACTCGCGGTGCGGCTTGCCTATGCCCAAGGATCTTTTGCCAATGGGGCAACGCCAGCCATAAGCCTGGCCCAGTTGTTCCAGCAGCCGGCCTGGCTAGAGGTAAATGGTGAGGTACGGCGAGACACGGGCGGTGAGTACCTCCCCATAAGCTGGTTGGATGACGGGCGTGTCGCCGTAGCCGCCGTCGCCCAGCATGGGAATGGAGACCGTATCGATGGGCCCGATGCAGAGGTCCGCCAGGGGTTTGTCTGGCGTGTTTACCGGCTGCCCGTCAGGGTAAATGGGCAAGACTGATTGCCGTTTCGGACTTCACCTCTTCAATGACCACGTAGGTATGGGTTTGCGCCACCAGTGGGATGGTGGCCAGCTTTTCACCGAGGAATTGCTGGTAATCCTGCATGTCGGCGCAGCGAATCTTTAGGAGATAGTCAAAGCCACCGGCCACCATGTGGCAGGTCTCCACTTCGGGCAGATTGCGCATCGCTTCGTTAAAGTCGCGCAGGTGCTCCGTACTGGTGTTGGTTAGATGAACCTGAATAAACGCCACGGTGGCCGCGTTGAGCTTCATCGCATCGGCAAGGGCCACATAGCCGGTGATGTAACCCTCTCGCTCTAGGCGTCGGACGCGCTCCAGACAGGGGGTGGGGCTGAGCCCAACCGCCTTGGCCAGAGCAACATTGGGCAAACGACCGTCAGCCTGGAGCATTTCCAGAATTCGTCGATCGATGCGATCCAGGGGCTTAGATTCTGCTTGCATAGGATTTTCGTCTAGTAACAGCCTTGTAGTAGTGCAAAATACTGTTTAAAGCTAATATTTGGAGAATAAGTCTTTGGCTTCTTGGGCAGAATATAGCGCATTATTCTGAATATCGGGCTCTAGCCATGCTCACGGACCTCCGCCACCAGCTTCGCGCCGCGACCCACGGGAAGGAACCTGAAGTAGTTGACCAGTTGCTCAGGGAAGCTCGCCTCGATGAATCGGCGCGTAGTGCCATCCAGGAGCAGGCCATTGCCCTGGTCGAGCGCTGTCGCGGGCAAAGCCACAAGGCAGGCACTTTGGACGCCTTCCTGCAGGAGTTTGGTCTCTCCAACAAGGAGGGTATTGCGCTCATGTGTCTCGCCGAGGCGCTTCTGCGGGTGCCCGATGAAGCGACGGCGGATCGCCTCATTGCCGAAAAGATACGCACCGGCGACTGGGGAGCGCACAAGGGGCGCTCCTCGTCGCGCTTCGTTAACGCGTCCGTTTGGGGCCTGATGCTCACAGGGCGAGTGGTTTCCCTGGATGACGAGGTGACCGGTGATACGGCGTCCTGGGTGCGCAAACTGGTCAGCACCCTTGGCGAGCCGGTAGTGCGCAACGCCGTGTTACAGGCCATGCGCATCATGGGTGGACAGTATGTGCTGGGTCGAACCATCGACGAAGCGCTGAAGAAAGGGGTGGCGGATAATCCACCGGGAACAAGGTTTTCCTTCGATATGCTCGGAGAAGGGGCGCGCACGGAAGCCGACGCCCAGCGCTATTTCGAGTCCTACGCGGAGGCGATCCGGGTTATCAGCGCCGCCAACAACGGCGACTCGGTGCGGAGCGCCCACGGCATCTCCGTGAAACTCTCGGCCCTGCACTCGCGCTACGTCTATCGCCAGCGAGAGCGTGTCATGACGGAGCTGTTACCGAGGGTAAAGGCACTGGCGCTGATGGCCCGCGATGGTGGTCTCGGGTTCAGCATTGATGCCGAAGAGTGCGACCGCCTGGATCTGTCCCTGGATATCTTCGAGGCGCTGGCTCGCGATGGGGAGCTGGCGGACTGGCAGGGGCTGGGCTTTGTTCTTCAGGCCTACCAAAAACGTGCGACCCTGGTGTGCGACTGGCTCATCGCCCTGGCCCAGGACACGGGGCGGCGGCTTATGGTGCGTCTGGTAAAAGGGGCCTATTGGGATAGCGAGATAAAGCATGCCCAGGAGCAGGGGCTGGCGGACTATCCCGTGTTTACCCGCAAGTGCCATAGCGATGTGTCGTACCAGGTGTGTGCGGAAAAGCTCCTGGGCTCTCCGGTGCTGATCTATCCGCAGTTCGCTACCCATAACGCCCACACGGTGGCTCTGGTCAAGCACCTCACCGGCGAGAATACAGACTTCGAGTATCAGCGACTCCACGGTATGGGGCAGCTGCTCTACGACGAGGTGTTGGCCGATGAGCCGCAAACAGCGATCCGCGTATACGCTCCCGTGGGCAATCACAAAGATCTGTTGCCCTATCTGGTGCGACGGCTGCTGGAGAACGGCGCGAACAGTTCCTTTGTGAATCGCTTTCTCGATGCCAGCGTGCCACCGGGTGATCTCCTCGTGGACCCGGTAACGGATACGCGAGAACAACCCCAGCGTCGTCACGGAAAAATTCCCGTGCCTCGTGAGCTTTATGCCCAGGAACCCTGGCCCTGGTTGAATGCCCGAGGTATGGATCTTGCGGCGGTCGATGTGGTGGAGCCTTTGCTCCTAGAACTTCGGGAAGTGGCCGCCGTGGATCACAGCGCTGCTCCCCTTGTGGGTGGCCTGAGCTGTTCGGGCAACGGCGAGGAAGTGGTGATCAATCCCGCTACCGGTGAGGCCGTGGGCAAGGTGGTAGCGGCCGATGCTGCGGCTCGGGAGCAGGCGCTGAGTCTGGCGGTTTCCGCGCAAGAGGCCTGGGATCGCCTCGGTGGTGAGGCCCGTGCCGCCTGCCTGGAGCGGGCCTCAGAGCACCTCGAGGCGGAAATGCCGGCGCTCATGGGGCTGATTGTTTCGGAGGCGGGGCGCACCATCGATGATGCTCTGTCCGAGGTCCGCGAAGCCGTGGACTTCTGTCGCTACTACGCACAGCAGGGCCGGCGCGGTTTCGCAGGGCCCAAAGCGTTGCCCGGACCGACGGGGGAAATCAATGAACTGTCGCTCCACGGTCGCGGTGTTTTCCTCTGCATCAGCCCCTGGAATTTCCCCCTGGCGATTTTCGTCGGTCAGGTGGCCGCGGCCCTGGTAGCGGGGAACGCGGTATTGGCCAAACCTGCGGAACAGACGCCGCTCATCGCGCAGCGGGCGGTGGAAATCCTCCATGAGGCAGGGATTCCCGGGGATGTTCTTCATCTGCTACCTGGAGACGGCGCAACCGTCGGCGCGGCCCTGGTAAACGACGAACGGGTGGCGGGTGTGGCCTTTACGGGTAGCACCGAAACCGCCCGACAGATCAACCGCCAGCTTGCGCAGCGCGACGGACCGATTGTGCCTTTGATCGCCGAGACCGGCGGGCTCAACGTGATGTTGGTCGATGCCACAGCACTCCCGGAGCAGGTCGTGGACGACGTGATCACCTCGGCCTTTCAGAGCGCCGGACAACGTTGCAGCGCCCTTCGGGTGCTGTATCTCCAGGAGGATATCGCCGATACGGTGATCGCCATGTTGCGTGGAGCCATGGAGGAACTGAAGCTCGGTGATCCTCGTCACCTGGCAACGGACGTGGGCCCGGTCATTGACCTCGAAGCACGGCAGATGCTTGAACGCCATGTGCAGCGAATGGATCGCGAGGGAACCCTATTGGCTTCAAGCCCTCGAGGTGATGCGCCCCAGGAAGGCTACTTCGTGGCACCGCGAGTTTACGAGATTGAAGGTCTCGCGCAGCTCGAACGCGAGGTCTTTGGGCCGATCCTCCACGTTATTCGCTACCGCGTGGCCGAACTACCGACCGTACTCAAGGATATCGCGGCTTCGGGCTACGGCTTAACGCTCGGAGTGCACAGCCGCATCGACGGTTTTGCCCGGGAAGTTTTCGAAAACACTCGTGTGGGCAATACCTACATCAACCGCAATACCGTTGGCGCGGTTGTCGGTGTGAATCCCTTTGGCGGGCAGGGCTTGTCAGGTACCGGTCCCAAAGCAGGGGGGCCGCACTATCTATATCGCTTTGCCACGGAAAAGACACGCACCGATAACGTGGTGGCCAAGGGCGGTAATGCACAACTCTTTACGTTAGGGGAATAATGGGGCCGGTGCCAAGGCGGCCTTCACAGATTCGATTTCTCTCCTCCATTATTAAAGAGGGGGGAGCAGTAGTGCCCTTAGGCTCAGACTTTGCTAACGCCGTGCCCGTTACCTCGCTTTAGAAAGCGTTCACGCCGGTCAGTTCGGCGGACAGAGACCACAGGCGACGAGCCGCCTCGGGATCGATGGCATGATCATTGATCCCCTGGTATCGGGCTTCCGGTTTGCCGACTTCCGTGGGGGCAGCAATGTCGCAGTCCTCGCAGTACACACCGCCCATGCCTGCGAGGGTGGGTGCCGTGGCCGCCCAAACCGTGGTGCTGGCACCTTGTTCAGGGTTTTTGAAAATTTCATTGACCTTGCCGTCTTCGTCGATCCAGCCAAAGGCAATCATTTCTTCTCGCGGTAAATGGCGCTGCAAGGGCGTCATGATGCCGCCGGGGTGGACGGCGAAGGCGCGCACGCAATCGCCCTGGGCCTGACGATCAAGATCGACGGCGAACAAACAGTTGGCGGTTTTCGCCTGGCCGTAGGCGATCCACTTGTCGTAGTTGTCTTGGCTGAACATAACGTCATCCCAGCGAATGGGGCTGAGTTTATGGCCTGTCGAGGAAAGGGCGACTACGCGAGCACCGCCATCCCGTGCCAGGGCGGGGTACAGGCGATTCGTCAGGGCGAAATGTCCTAGATGGTTTGTGGCGAACTGTGCTTCCCAGCCGTTGGCGAGGCGCGTCTCCGGGCAGGCCATGATCGCCGCATTATTGATAAGCAGGTCTATGCTTTGATCCTTTGCCAGGAATCCGTCGGCGAAGGTCTCAACACTGGCCAGATCACCAAGGTCCAGAGCGTCCACTTCGATGTTGCCAGCAACGTCAGTAATGGCGGCCAGTTCTTGCTGTGCGTGTTCCACACGACGAGCCGGTACGATCACCGTCGCTCCGGCGCTGGCCAGGGCGCGAGTGGTTTCCAGACCGAGGCCAGAGTAACCGCCCGTTACGATGGCTGTCTTTCCACGGAGGTCCACGTCCTGAACGGCTTCCAACGCCGTGGTATCGCGGTTGAAGCCGGAGCCAATGGGGGCCTGGGGTGTTGGCATAGGAGCGGTCCTTGGATTTCTGTTGCGTTTGTTAGAGTGATTTACGCGATAAGTCGCAGTGGTTACTTTGCCATGAACCACTACCATGCGCACTGATCGTCGCTTTGACCAAGGACCGAAAGGAAATGATGCCCCGAGCCCTAACAGTAATGGCTTTGAGTGTGACCCTCTTGAGCGCTTGCGCGGGGAATAGTGAGCGCACGGTCGAAACGCCCTCTGCGAAAGCCGTTAATGTTTCTGTCGACCCGGTGCTGGAGCTGCAGTTGCCTTCCGGTGATGTGCGTATTGTGCAAAGCGAGGACGATCTGCTTCACGCGTCTGCGGTGTTCTTCTGTGCCGAGGGGAGTGAGCGCTGCGCGCGAAATGCGCAAGAAGCCCGTATCGTCCATGAGACTGACGGGCAAACGTCTGTCCTGCGTTTTCTGCCGGACTCGGCTTACTCGACACGTTTTGCAGATGTACGGGTGCAGATTGCCTTGCCACCGGTAGAAGCTCTCGAGGTACATATGGGGGCTGGTGCCCTCCAGCTGGCCAGCCCAACGGCTTGTCTGTCTGTTAAAGCGGGAGCCGGTGATGTAGCTATCAAGGCGCCGTTCGATGACGTTGCGTCCGTCGCCTTAAAGGCGGGAGTCGGTGAGGCTCGCTTGCGCACCCCAGACGGTGGCGGTGAAGAGCAACGACCTCTGCTCGTGGGCTCCAAGGTGAACTGGTCTGAAGGGCCCGGTACATGCGTTTTGGGCGCTAGCCTGACCGCAGGGTCGATCGGCGTTCGCTTGTTGCCCTGAGGGCGATGTGGCCGGCCGGTGAAACCGTTCGGGGCACAAATAGTCGATAATGTAATCCTATTTATGCGCCATATTTGCTGCATTAAAGCTGTTAAATATCTTTAATGCGTCTTTTTTGCATCACTGAATATTCTTACTTAATGTGCTATAACTGACGCATAAAGCCTGGTTTCGCCTTGCAAATGGTGTTCCCAGGCCCGGGATACCTCTAGGTTCAGGGGGATTAGATGCATTCCTCAGCACACATTGAAACCTTGTGTAGGCGCCTCGAGGCGCTGCGTTTAAGTCGCAATATCAGTCAAGTTGATCTGGCCCATGAGGCCGGGGTGTCTCGCAGCACCATGACCCGCATTGCCGATGGAAAACCCATCTCCCTCGATTCATTTGTGCGGGTCATGCTCGCCCTGGATCTCGAGGACAATCTCTTCGCTCTACTACCCGATCCCTCGATTCAACCAGTGACGCAGGTGCGTTTGGGTAAACCCAGCCGTCAGCGCGCCGGCCGAAAACAGGAAGATTCGGCTGCCCCCTGGACCTGGGGTGACGATACGCCATGAGCGATACGGCCCGGGTAATCTTATGGGGCCGGGATATCGGAGCCATCACCTGGCTGCCCGAACGGAGCTTGGGTGTATTTCAATACACGCCGGAATTTGCCGAATCCGGTATTCAGGTGGCGCCCCTGACCATGCCCCTGCGCACGGCACCCTATGAGTTTCCAGGTTTGCCGCGCGGCACCTTCCTGGGTTTACCGGGATTTCTCGCCGATAGTCTCCCCGATCGTTTCGGCAATGCACTGATCGATGCCTGGTTGGCGAGCCAGGGGCGAGACGCCGGCAGCTTTACCCCCGTTGAGCGTCTTTGCTACACCGGCTCGCGAGGTATGGGCGCTCTCGAGTTTCTACCTCGTCTGCGCGACGGTCCTCGTCAGACGCGGCGAGTCCATCTGGAGTCCCTGGTGGAACTGGCGAATCGGGTTATGGATGAACGGGTGGCGTTGGCCGGGCGCCTGGGAGCGGATGAGGATCAGCGTGCCGTCGAGGACATTCTTCGCGTAGGCACTTCCGCGGGTGGGGCACGGGCCAAGGCCGTCTTGGCCTGGAACCCTCAGAGCGGAGAGTTTCGTTCCGGTCAGGCCGATGCCCCTGAAGGTTTTGAGCACTGGCTTATCAAGTTTGATGGGGTCCAGGGCAATCGGGACCGAGAGTTGTCCGATCCCCTGGGTTTTGGTCGCATTGAGTACGCCTACCACCGCATGGCTGTGGCGGCAGGGATCACAATGCCCCGTTGTGAGTTGTTGCAGGAAAACGGTCGAGCCCATTTTATGGTCCGCCGTTTTGATCGTTCCCCGACCGGGGGCAAGCTGCACATGCAGTCCCTCGGTGCGCTCATGCACTTTGACTTCAATACGGCCGGTGCCTACGCCTATGAGCAGGCCCTGCAGGTTATCCAGCGTTTGGCGATGCCTATGGAGGATATGGAACAGCAGCTGCGGCGCGGCTTTTTCAACGTTCTTGCTCGAAATCAGGACGATCACGTTAAGAACATCGCTTTCCTTATGGACAAAGGGGGCACCTGGCGGCTCTCGCCCGCCTTCGATGTGGCCTACGCTTACAACCCGACGGGCGATTGGACGAGTCGTCATCAGATGACCTTGAATGGTAAGCGCGATGGTTTTGTCGAAGAGGACTTGCTGCATTTTGCGGCAGCGGGAGGCGTGAAGACGGGCCGCGCTAAAACTCTTCTAGGGGAAGTGAGCGAGGCCGTTAGGGCCTGGGCGGGATTTGCTCAAGACGCGGGTGTCTCCGCCGAGGACGCACAGCGTATTGCCCGCACCCATCGGCGCGACTTAATGCCCTGAATGCAGATACCGCAGCCAATGGCGCAACGGTGCTGCTTCAATCCATAATCCCGATTAACCGGTCGCAGTGATCTATGGAGCCACCCTGATGCGCAACGCTAAATTCTCCTCACCCCTATTGATGACGCTCTTAGCCCTGCTTCTCAGCGCCTGTGCTGAGAAAGCTGAGCAGACCGATGTGATGGGCGCGTCAAGCGAGGGATTGAGTTTCTCCCTGCGCTTCGACGACGCTTTAAGTGCAGAAGTTCAGGACGGTCGCTTGTTGCTGATGCTTGCGACGACGGATCGCGATGAACCGCGATTTCTCGTCGACAATTCCCTCGATACGCAACTTATCTTTGGGCGGAATGTGCAGGGCTGGGAGCCGGGCGAGGAGCAGATTGTCGATGGCCGCCACCTGGGTTTTCCCATTGAGACTCTCGACAGCGTGCCGCCCGGGCGTTACTTCGTACAGGCGCTCCTCAACCGGTATCACAGCTACACCCTGGCCAGCGGTAAGGTGGTGAGCTTGCCGCCAGATCGCGGTGAGGGTCAGCAGTGGCATCGCAAGCCCGGGAATTTCTTATCGGAGCCGGTAGCGTTAGAGATTACGGAGCGTGGCGGGCGCTTTGAGATCGTGTTGGATCAGGCGATTCCCGAGATAGAGCCACCGCAAGACACAGAGTTCATCAAGCACGTGCGGATGAAGAGCGAGTTGCTCTCAGAGTTCTGGGGCGAAGATGTGTATCTCGGTGCCAATGTCTTGCTACCGAAGGATTTCGCTGATCATCCCGAGGCGCGATTCCCCCTGATGGTGTTCCACGGGCATTTCCCCAGAACCATCGGTGACTTTCGCACGGAGCCTCCCGAGGCAGACCTCGAACCCGTGTATAGCGAGCGCTTTGGCATTGATGGTTACAACCTGCTTCAGCAGCAGGAGGCCTACAACAACTATCTCCAGTGGGTGTCGGAGGACTTCCCCCGTTTCCTGGTCGTGGAGATCCAACACCCCACGCCTTATTACGATGACTCCTATGCGGTGAACTCCGCGGCCCAGGGGCCCTACGGCGACGCGATCAACCACGAATTGATCCCCCACATTGAAGAGCTGTTTCAGGGTTTGGGTGAAGGCTGGGCACGTTTCACCTACGGCGGGTCTACCGGCGGTTGGGAAGCCATGGCCACGCAGATGTTCTATCCAGATATGTTCAACGGCGCTTTCGTCGCCTGT
>DIYG01000094.1 GCA_002428935.1 Halieaceae bacterium UBA6060 | reverse complement strand
GCTGCTTTCCGTGGAGGGTTCTGCCACCGGCGCCGGTTGGGTGGGCGCTACCCCTTTGACCAGAGCTTCCTGGCTGGGGATCGCCGCTGTCGCGGTGTGAGCATCGGAGATACTGTCCGCATCGGGGACGGCGATTTCTACCTTGTAGCTCGTCTCGTGATTGCCATCGACTTCATCATCACGCAATCGCTGTACTTCGAAATGGGGTGTTTCGAGGTTGGGGTTTGGCACGACCAGCACACGAACCTTGGTGTGGGTCTCTATCTCTCCAAGAGCGATGCGCTTTTCATTGAGCAGGTAGGCGGCGACGTCCACCGGCACAATCGCCCGTACCTCGGCGCTGCGGTCCTTGATCGCTTCCTCTTCCAGCAAGCGGAGGATCGACAGGGCCAGGGACTTGGTGTCGCGGATCGTTCCCTGACCGTTGCAGCGAGGGCAGACGATAGCGCTGGTCTCGCCCAGGGAGGGCCGCAGGCGTTGACGGGACATTTCAAGCAACCCAAAGCGAGAAATACGACCCACCTGAACTCGGGCTCGGTCGATGGACAGGGCATCGCGCATGCGGTTTTCCACCGCGCGTTGATTGCGCGCAGCCAGCATGTCGATAAAGTCGATAACGATCAGGCCACCCATATCTCGCAGGCGAAGCTGGCGAGCCACCTCATCGGCAGCCTCCAGGTTGGTCTGCAAAGCCGTGTCTTCAATGTTCGAGCCTTTCGTGGCTCGCGCCGAGTTGATGTCGATGGACACCAGGGCTTCCGTAGGATCGATAACGATGGAGCCCCCCGAGGGCAAACGCACTTCTCGCTGGAACGCCGTTTCGATCTGGCTTTCGATCTGAAAACGATTGAAGAGGGGGATATTGTCTTCGTAGAGGCGGATGCGCTGCTCGTACTTGGGCATGACCATTCGGACAAAGTCCGTGGCCTGCTTGTGTGCCTCGGGTGAGTCGATAAGCACTTGATCGACGTCGTCTCGGAGGTAGTCCCGCACGGCGCGAATGATGACGTTGCTCTCTTGATAAAGAAGCACCGGGGAGCGGTTTTCTTCCCCGCTGGTGGAAATCGCGTCCCACAACTGGAGCAGGTAATTGAGGTCCCACTGGAGCTCCTCTGCGGAGCGACCTACACCGGCGGTACGGATGATCACCCCCATACCGTCGGGAATCTCCAGGGCGCTCAGGGCTTCGCGTAGGTCGGCACGATCATCGCCCTCGATTCGGCGGGAGATGCCACCGGCGCGGGGATTGTTGGGCATGAGGACCATGTAGCGGCCGGCCAGGCTGATGAAGGTGGTGAGGGCCGCGCCCTTGTTGCCACGCTCTTCCTTGTCCACCTGAACGATCAGGCGAGTGCCTTCCTTGACGACATCGCGGATGGACATTTTGCCATCGACGTCTTTCGGGTTGCGGTAGAAGTTCTCCCGGGCGATCTCTTTCAGGGGCAAGAAGCCGTGGCGCTCGGCGCCGAAGTCCACAAAGGCGGCTTCCAGGCTGGGTTCTACACGGGTGATTTTGCCCACGTAGATGTTGGCTTTTTTCTGGAGGCGAGTGCGGTTTTCGATATCCAGGTCGTAAAGGCGCTGACCGTCGACCAGGGCCACGCGCATCTCTTCTGCGTGCGTGGCGTTGATAAGCATTTTTTTCATCGTTGACTAAACCTTGTAAGGGTTCAGCCGGTGCGAAAGGTCGTTCACCAAAACAGCTACAAGGCCAGGGCTCCCTCGGAGTCTGGCTGTCTGCAACGGTCGTCGTGTCCAGCATCGTCGCCCGGGAGGGCGCTCGCGCTGGAGCTGTGTAATCGTCTCATCGCCCCGGCGTCCCCGTTCATGTATTTCAGGGTATCGCTCGTGGGCACCGCGTATCGTTTGCAACTATGTTGGGCAGGCTCACCCTGGCCACGGGAGCATCAAGCTGCCTATCGTGGCCGGGAGCGTTGCCGGGCAACACGCTCGCGGTGTAATTCCTCACGTTCAGATTCGGTCGCGGTTATCCCTCTCGGGACCGACGCGGGCCGCTCTGGTTAAATCTTCCCTCGTAATGCAGGTTGCTGCGCTAGTCCAGGTAACGCTGGTTTTGGCTGGTTCTTCTCAGCGGTTAAACTGCCCGCGAGACCCGCTAGCTTGCTGCGCTATCGGCTTTGTCCAATACAGCATTGCAACCAGCGCGGCATACTAGCAGCAACCCTGATTGGCCTCAAATAAAAGAAGGAAGACTTTCATGGCTGTCGAAGAGCCCATGGGTGAGACCCATTCCGGTCGCTCCCGGGAGCAGGTACGCATTTTGACGGTCGATGAGCGGGGGGATGGTCAGCGCCTGGACAACTTCGTCTTGCGAGAATGCCCCGGAGTGCCTAAAACGCGTTTGTACCGGGCGATGCGCAAGGGGGAGATTCGCGTCAACAAGGGCCGGGTAAAACCCGAGCTTCGCGTTAAAGCCGGAGACCAGGTGCGCCTGCCCCCGCTGGGCGCTACTCAACGCGAACCGGCGGCGGTCGCTCCACCGGGATGGCAAGAGCGGCTTGCGGAAGCGGTGATTTTCGAGGACGAGCATCTCCTGGCCCTGAACAAGCCGTCCGGCTTGGCGGTTC
>DIYG01000078.1 GCA_002428935.1 Halieaceae bacterium UBA6060 | reverse complement strand
TACCAACTGAGCTATTCCCGCTTGGGAACCCGCCATACTGCGGGACGCGTATTTTAGGGGCTCGTGAGGCCCAGTCAAGGCTCACCAGGTGCTTGGTCTTCTCGCATCACCTGGGCGGCCGCGCGTAGGTACTGCCACATGGACCATAAGGTGAGGCCAGCGGCGAGATATAAGAGGATAACGCCTAGAGCGAGCACCTCGCTGCCGTCGCGCTCTGCATCGACGGCGAGCAGAACGATGATCGATACCATCTGAAACGCCGTTTTTACCTTGCCGATCATCGACACCGCCACGGAGGTGCGCTGCCCCAGTTCCGCCATCCACTCGCGTAGGGCGGATACGACAATCTCCCGGCCGATGATGACGCAGGCTGCTAGCGTAAACAGCAGATCATTGTGACGCTCTACAAGGAGTACCAGGGCTACGGCGACCATCAGTTTGTCGGCTACGGGGTCTAGAAACGCGCCAAAGGCGGTCATTTGACCCAAACGCCGCGCCAGATAACCGTCGAACCAGTCGGTAATTGCCGCCAAACTGAACACCGCGGCAGCTACTAACAGGTGCCCTTTGAACGGCATGTAGAACACCACCACCATAACCGGGATCAGGAAAATCCGAACCAGGGTTAAAGCGTTGGGGATATTGATGGGCAAAGCTTTCCTCGGGGCGCCGCTCAATCTGCAACGCCGTGCAGGTGGTCATAGATCACGGAAGCCATGTTAGCACTGATACCTGGGATTTTTTTTAGCTCCTCGACACTCGCGTTCTCTACCGCACCCGCGCTGCCAAAGTGGCGCAGGAGTTCTCGCCGCCGCTTGGCACCGACACCCGGAATATCCTCTAACAGGGACTGACGCCGCTGCTTGTCGCGCCGGCCACGATGACCGGTAATCGCAAAGCGGTGGGCCTCGTCACGGACCTGTTGGATCAAGTGCAGAGCGGGGCTGTCACCAGGCATCTGAACCTCAATACCCGATTCACCCAAGATCAACGTCTCGAAACCGGCTTTACGTGTGCTGCCTTTAGCGACCCCAACCACTTCGACGTTCGTCAGTTCGAGCTCCTTCAGCACATCCAGCGCCTGGGTAACTTGCCCCTCACCACCATCGATTAGGAGGATGTCTGGAAGCTGGGCCGCTTCATCCCGGAGCCGTCGAAAGCGCCGGGTCAACGCCTGGTGCATGGCCGCATAGTCGTCCCCGGCGGTGACATCATCAATGTTGAATCGGCGATAGTCACTCTTCCTAGCGCCGCCTCCATCGAATACCACGCAGGAGGCTACCGTGGCCTCACCACTGCTGTGGCTAATATCGAAGCACTCGATACGTTGCGGCAACACTTCGAGATCCAAAGCTTCCTGAAGAGCCTGAAGCCGCTCGTGCACCGACTGCTTGCCGGCCAGATGTGCCTTTAGATTCGTTTCGGCGGTTTGTACTGCGAGCTGTCGCCAGCGCGCCCGCGCTTCTCGCACGCGATGGCGCAGGGTGACCTTCCGCGCTGCACGATCCGTAAACACCTCGGCCAGAGCCTGCCGATTCTCGGGCTCATCGCTGAGCACCAGTTCGGCGGGAATCGGCTGCTCGCCACGAAGGTAGAACTGCGGTAAAAAAGCTTCAAGCACCTCCCCAGGCGTGCTCTCCAAACGGAGGCTGGGATAGAAGCTCTTGCTGCCTAATACCCGCGCGTCGCGCACAAACAACACTTGAACACAGGCTTGTCCACCCTCGATTGCAGCGGCGACCACGTCCAGATCGCCCTGGGTGCCTTCGATACCTTGCGTATTCTGTACCTGTTGCAGATGCTGAATTTGGTCGCGCAACTCCGCTGCCCGTTCATAAGCCAGCTCCGCCGCGGCTTTTTCCATGTCGTCCGCCAGGCGCACCAGGAGCTCGCGAGACTTCCCCTGGAGAAACAACTCCGTGTTCGCTACCTGTTGCCCGTAGTCCGCCTCGCTCACCAAATCGACACAGGGACCCGTGCAACGATCTATCTGATACTGCAGACAGGGCCTGGAGCGATTGCGAAAGTAGCTGTCCTCGCATTGGCGCACCTTGAAAACCTTCTGCAGGAAATGCAGCGATTGGCGTACCGCTCCAGCGCTGGGGTACGGGCCAAAATAACTCCCCTTCCGCCGTTTCCGCCCCCGATGAAGCGACAGCCGCGGGAACGGATCTTCGCTGGACAGAAAAATGTAGGGGTAAGACTTATCGTCCTTGAGAAGAATATTGTACGGAGGCCGATGGGCCTTGATGAGGTTTTGCTCTAGCAATAGCGCATCGGCTTCCGTTGACGTCACGGTCACCTGGATATCCCGGATACGCATCACCAGGGCCACGGTTTTCGCATTCAAGCCGCTGTTACGGAAATAGCTGCCCACACGATTGCGTAAATTCCGCGCCTTACCGACATACAGCAGTTCACCCGTTGCGTCGTACATCTGATACACGCCGCAGCGGGTGGTTAGGTTTGCGAGAAACGCTTTGGCGTCGAAGGTATCGGTCATGGGTTTGCGGTGCTCAGGCGAGTCCTAGAGGATCCTCGGCTCCTCCTGAAGCTCAACGGAAAAAGTGTCCAACACGCACTCCTTTATCCGCTTCGCGAGAGCCAAGACATCCGCCTGAGTGGCGTTGGCTCTATTTTCTAGAACGAGCGCGTGTTGCTCCGAAACCATGGCGCCGCCAAGGCTTTCGCCCCGCAGCCCACACCGATCGATCAACCACGCCGCCGAGAGCTTCACGCGAGCATCTGACTGCGGGAAACAAGGTAGATCGGAGTAACGCTCTTGCAACTCTGTCGCCAATTCCGCGTCAACGAGCGGATTCTTAAAGAAGCTACCTACGTTGGGCTGGCGAGCAGGGTCCGGTAGCCGTTGTCGCCGTTGATCCACCACCGCCCTAAATACCCCCTCAGGAGTTTCTGGGTAAGCACCGCTATCCATTCGCGCACGCAGGGCCGGATACTCGCAATGGAGCTGAGGCGATTTTGACAGGCGGAAGTCCACGGCAAGAATTACGAAACGATCCCGTAAGTGGTTTTTGAAGATGCTCTCTCGATAGGCAAACTCACAGGCTTCCGCGTCCAGTGAACGCTCGGCGTCATCAGCGCAGTCGTAGCCATGCACGGCAACCACAAAGGCATCGAGCTCCCGACCGTATGCGCCAATGTTCTGCACCGGCGCCGCTCCCACGCGGCCGGGTATCAACGCCAGATTTTCAAGCCCAAACCAACCTCGTTTGAGACAGGTTTCCACCAACTCATGCCAGTTCTTCCCCGCTCCGACGCGCAGCAACACATCGTGGGCACCCTCCTCCACAATCTCGATGGACTCATCGGCGACCTGCAACACCATGGCGTTAAGCCGGGGAGGCAAAACAAGGTTTGATCCGTCACCCAGGACTAACAGCGGTATTCCTTGGTTTCCCGCGGCCTCGGAGGCACGCCGGGCATCGTCCACGGAAGATACGCGCACCAGGTTCGCCGCTTCACAGGTTAGAGCAAGGGTATTCGCCACCGGGTGGTCAGCAAACGCAAAATTTGTCACGGCTAATCGCTTCAGCCTGCGGGAAACCGTTTACGAAGGGCAGCGAGGTCTTCCGCCGTGTCCACACCGCCAGGAACCGGGGCACAGGCCTGCGCCACGTGAATACGCTCGCCTTGAAACAAGGCCCGCAACTGTTCCAAACACTCCTGTTGTTCCAGTTCAGCGGGTACCCAATCCTGATAACGTTTTAAGAACCCTGCCCGGTAGGCGTAGATACCCAAATGCCGGTACCACTGGCCATGGGGCATCTGCGGGTCGCTCCAGTCGTGATCGCGGGGCCAGGGGATCGTCGCCCGACTGAAATACAAGGCCAGTCCTTGGCGATCAAACACTACCTTGACGGCATTTGGGTCTAGCAAAGTCTGCGTATCTTCGATGGACTCGCATAAGGTAGCCATGCTCGCTGCAGTGGTAGCGGCTAGATTTGCTGCTACTTGATCGATTACCTCGGAAGGAATCAGGGGCTCGTCGCCCTGGACGTTAACGATAATGTGCTCGTCATCCAGAGCGAGTCGTTCTGCAACCTCCGCCAGCCGATCCGTACCGCTGGGATGATCCGCGCGCGTCAACATGACCTCTGCGGAGAAACCCTGGGCGACCTCGACAATACGCTCATCGTCTGTAGCGATCACCACGCGATCCGCACCGGCCTCAACGGCACGCTCCCAAACATGCTGAATCATGGGTTTGCCCCCCAGGTCTAAAAGGGGCTTCCCGGGAAGGCGGGTCGACGCGTAGCGCGCGGGCACGATCACCGTATACGTCATGAAGAACGGACCTCGAGTTCGGCCCGACGACACAACTCAGCAATAAAGCCATCGGGAAACACCACGCCCATCTCGAGCACCCAGGCGTCGAGATGACAATCTGCTGCAAGCTTCACGGCATCTTTTTCCGTAACAATGAGGGGTAAGGACTGTAACGCCGACAAATGCACCGCATCCGGCGATTGATGGTCAGGCAGGGGATGCTCAACGGGATCGAAACCCAGGCCTCGCAACGCGGTAAAAAAACGCCCGGGGCGCGCAATAGCCGCCAGGGCGTGGACTTTCGGACCTAGCCCCGGATTATCCACGGGCCGTCGTTCCTCACCGCCCAGGCGCCGCAGAGCGACGGCCTCATAGCGTGTGGCCGAGAGAGGGTCCTGTCCACCGCGGGCAAGAAGAAAGTCGATGTTTCCGAGACGAGCCAGAGGCTCCCGCAGGGGGCCAACGGGCAGACGGTGTCCGTTCCCAAAGCCCTCCTGGGCATCCATGGTTACGATCTCCAGATCCCGCGCCAACCCGTAGTGCTGTAATCCGTCGTCACTGATAATGACATCGGGCTTCGTGTCCGCCGCCAGGGCTGCGGCGGCAGCGCGATCACGCCCAACGCATACAATCGCTCCCGTTCGACGGGCCACGAGGAGCGCTTCATCACCGACCACGGCGGGGTCGCTATCGGCATATACCCGCAGAACACCCTGAGAGCTTCCGCCGTAACCGCGACTGATCACAGCGACAGTCAGCCCAAGGTTTTGAAGCGCAGTAACAAGGCCAATAACAACCGGGGTCTTCCCCGTGCCCCCGGCAGTGATATTACCCACCACAATGACCTTTGGGCCCGGATGAACAACAGGTAGCCAGCCTTTTGCGTAAGCTAAACGGCGTAAACCGCTGAGTGCGACAAACAAGACCTCAAGGGGTAGCAGCAGCCAAAGCCAACCGGGCCCCTGTTGCCACGCCCGCTCAACACTGTGTATCAGGCTGTTTTTCAGGGAGCTCAGGGGGTTCCCCGCGCGGGCTGAATCGAGGCAATGCTCAAGCGAGAGAAACCCATCTGACCCGCCGCATCCATGGCGCGCACCACTGACTGGTGGGAGGCCTCCGCATCGGCGGAAATCACCAGCGGCAAAGTTGTGTCGCCTTTGGAGATCTCATACACCGCCGCCTGTAGCGTGCGCATGCGAGCGTCCACCAGGGGCCGACCGTTGACCCGGTACTGCCCCTGCTCATCGATAAGAATCTCGACCTGTTGAGCCACTTCCTCGCGCACCAGCCCCGTTGCCTCGGGAAGGTCTACGGATAGCTGGGTTTCTCGATTAAAGGTGGTAGACACCATGAAAAAGATCAGCAGGAGGAATACCACGTCGATAAGCGGCGTCAGATTTACGCTCAGCTCTTCGCGGGCCTGGCGACGAAACTTCACGCCGCGCCGCGCTCCGCTTCCCGAGCGTGCAAGGCGTCCACGAGTTTGATGGTCTGCTGTTCAAGTTCCACCACGATGGCATCGATGCGTCCCGTGTAATAGCGATGCATCACCAAAGCTGGGATTGCCACGCAAAGTCCCGCTGCTGTAGTGATCAAGGCCTCGGAAATACCGCCTGCGAGGGCGCTGGCGTTCCCCGTGCCCTGGGACATGATCTCGGCAAACACACGAATCATACCCACCACGGTGCCCAAGAGACCTAGCAGGGGCGCAATCGCGGCAATGGTCCCCAGGGTATTGAGATACCGTTCCAGGTCGTGGACCACGTGCCCCGCCGCCTCTTCGATACTCTCCTTCATCACATCACGCCCATGGTGAGCGTTGGACAGCCCCGCTGCCAGGATCCGCCCGAGAGGCGAGGACTCGCGCAGCGTTCGCAGCCGATTGGCATCCAGTTCGCCGGCTTTAAGCTGCTTCCAAACCGTCGCTAAAAGATGTGGCGGCGCGATGCGTTTGGCGTTGAGGACAAAAAAACGCTCTATACAAATAGCAATAGCCGCGACGGAGCAAGCGATGATAATGATCATCAGCCAGCCGCCAGCAGTAACAAGTTCGAGCACGACGTCCCTCCAGTTATTCTGGTCAGGATTATACCCCCGACACCCGGCGGCCACAGTCCTCATGAAACGGTCCACGGCGCCAGAAAGGTGCCATGCTGTGCCGGTAGCTGCGACAGTGCAATCGACCGTCGGGATAGATATGGAATTCGATGGCGCCACGGAAAGCCGTGTTGAGGAGCACTCCGCCTTGATCGTCTACTGAACGGACGACGGCAGGCGCGGGATGACCAAAACGATTGGCCCTACCCGCGCTAACTATCACAAAATCGGCGTCTACCTCCCTCAACCAGAGCCGTGAACTGGAGGTGCCGGAGCCGTGATGCCCGGCGAGGAGGATATCCGCCTTAAGCACTTTGCCCCAGTACCCAACCAAATCGCGTTCTTTTTGTACATCGATATCCCCCGGTAAGAGAATGCGACGCCCATAGGCCGTTACAAGAAGGACGCAGGAACTGTTGTTGTCGTTTTCCCTATCCAATGCCTGGGAGAGCACATGGACGGTCACTATTTCATTCAAGCGATGGGCGCTCCCCAGGCGGCAAAGGGAGTCACGGCGCTGGGGTGCTGCATCGATTGATCTGCGGCCTCGCAAAACCAATGTCGGCTCGGCTTGGCGAAGGACAACCTTCTCCCCGCCATCATGATCCGAGTCGGGGTGGCTAATCACCAGCAGATCAAGCTTGTCTATGTCTTCACGGCGAAAACTGGGCAACAGGGCCCTTTTGGCGACGGGCTCACGGCCAGGCGAGGCCGGCCCCGTGTCATAGAGGAGCCTATCTTTGCCCTGGTCGATAAGTACCGCCGTGCCCTGCCCCACGTCATAGATTCGCAAGCGTAGAAATTCCTCCTCTCCAGAGGGAATGCTTATCAGCGTGGGTAGCAGTAGAAGGATGATGATTCGCTTTTTGCCGGGAAAGCCCGGCAGGGCTGCACCCAGCATGGCGATCAATAGACCAAGGAGGGAAAAAGGGCTGCGCCCCATTTGCAGCGACTGAACAGACGGGGCCAGAGTCTGTGCACGCTCCAGGAGACCCCAGAAAACCGCCAGGGGAAACTCCGCGACCGCCAACACCCCCTGGGCCCAGCTATCGCTGAAAACCTGCAAGAGCAGCGCCGCCAGGAGACAGGGTAAAACCAGGAAACTAATCAGAGGTATTGCAATGAGGTTTGCGAGCGCACCGAAAGCGCTGGCGCCGTGAAACCAATACAAACTCAAGGGCATCATGGCCAAGACGAGAAAAGCCTGAATACGTAAAAAAGCAACTCCGAAGCCACGAGGTTTTCTCCAGCTATGACACCACAGGATCAAAGCCACCGCTCCAAGGGACAGCCAAACGCTAGGGCCCAGGAGACTAAAGGGGTCGCTAGCAAGCAGTACTATCGCTATCAGGAGCCAAACACGAAACGGGGCCAGGGGCCGACGAAGAATCACCCATAGGAGGGTAATCGTAAGCATCAGCAACGCCCGCTTCGTGGGCAGAGAAAAGCCGGCTAGAGCGCTGTACATGAAAGCGGGTAACAAGGCGCCAAGGACTGGAATCACGGCGATAGCCCTCGATTCAGAGCACAGCATCCCCAGACTTCGAGTCAGCATGCTCCCCAGGTACCAGCCCGGTAGTGCCACCAGGCTGATATGCATACCGGATATCACCCAGAGATGGGTAAGGCCAAATTGCCGCAGCACCTCCCAGTCCTGGGCTGTCATGCCCCGTCGGTCCGCCACGGCGAGAGCCCTAAGAAAGCGCGACATACCAAGACTTGCATGGGCTTCTAGCCAGCCCGAGAGGCGTTGTCGCAGGCGGTCAACGGCAGCGAGGCTCAGGCTCCGCGTGTCAGCCCTGGGGGCTTCAAGGAGCCTGCCCGAACCCTGGGCATGAATATCCCTGATAAGCGCCTGCGCTTCCCCTTCCAGGGCAAAAGGATTAACTCGCCCCCAGGGTCGGCGTAAACGAGCCGCTATCTCAAGCTGCGCGCCACTTTGGACTCCTTCCAACCAGCTGTGTTCTTCCTCAGTTCGAGGGGGCAGAAAAAGCTGTAAGCGACGGGGTGTGGCACAAAGCTTCGGCTCCAGATTATCTACATCAAAACCCACTCGGTACAAAGACTGGCCGTTCAGACTCTGGTGTTCGACCAACCCCTCTACCCGACCGGAAACCGTTACGGGTTGTCGCTCACAGGTCTCTGGAAGTTGATAAGCCTGCCATTGTTCGCTGCGAAACCAGGTGAGCCCGACGATCAGGAGCGCGACACCTGCGATGAACAGGTAGAAGTGCCTTGGAACTTGCGCGGAACCAGGGCGGAGCCATACCGACGCCAACATGAGCAGCAGGCCCAGGAACGAAAAACCTGCGAGGAATCCAATGCCCTTGTGCAGGAACAATAAGAGCGTCGTCACAAGGATGGCCAACAGCACCAGCACGGCTGTTATCCCCCCCGCGTCGTCGGCATAATAGCGTCCCGCCCGACGGGCGAGCACGAACGGCACGCGCCTTACTAGACCATGGGCTGCCGACAAGGCGAACACCAATAGCGTTCATTAGTAGATGCCTCGCAATACCCTAAAAAGCCTCATGCCGTCACCCACCCGCCTACGGGCGTCGGGAGCCCTCGACCTGCTGGGTGAATGGGTCTACGCCGGCAACCTTTGGCATTTAAACCGCTACTCGGCCTCCATGGCGTTCTTTGTGGGATTGTTTATCGCCTTTATCCCCGTTCCGGGGCAAATGCTGCTGGCGGCCATAGGAGCTGTGGCATTTCGCTGCAATTTACCGCTCTCGGTGGGATTGGTATGGATCACAAATCCCGTCACGGTCCCAGCGATATTCTTTCTCGCTTATAGCGTAGGGGCGCTGATCATCGACGTGCCCGTGGAAAACGTAGAGTTCGCGTTCTCCGTGGAGTGGTTTACCCAGGGCATGCTGATGGTATGGAAGCCTTTGGTCGTGGGCTGCCTTCTGTGCGGGCTGTTTTTTGGTTGCCTGGGCTACTTTGTGGTCAACGTGCTTTGGCGGATACGCGTCGCCCGGCAGTGGAAGAAACGCAAACGTCGGCGCGCTCAGGAATCTTGATGGAGCACCTGGGCCGGTTGTACGCGAGCGGCCCGCAGGGCCGGATAAAGCGCCGCAAGAACGCACATAAACACGGCCACAACGCCGATAAGCAAGGCGTCCTCCCAGCGTAAGTCCACGGGGATAAACGAGACGGGATACACATCCGTGTTCAGAAAATGCATCCCCAGCGCCGACTCCAGACGGGAGACCAGGCCGGGCAGACTCTGACTCAGGATGGCGCCCAAAACGCAGCCCAACACCGAGCCGATAACGCCGATCAGCACACCCTGGAGAAGAAACAGGCTCGCCATAGTGCCAGACGCCGCCCCAAGGGTTCGAAGGATGGCAATGGCAGATCGTTGATCAATTCCGATGAGCACCAGAGCGGACACCACGTTGAATGCGGCAACCCCAATGATCGATGCCAGAAGCAGAACTACCAGATCTCTCGATAGCTGAATGGCGGCGTAGAGATTCCCGTGGGTCGAGCGCCAGGTAGTGGCATAGCTCCCGGGCGGAAGTATGCGCCGCAGCTCTGGCAGCAACGCCGTTTCCTGAAAAGGATCTTCCACCCGCAGGTGCCAACCACTGATGCCGCCATCCAAACCGGCAAGACGCGAAGCCATGGGCAGAGGTAACAAAGCCAGGGCCTCATCAAGCTCCGTACCGCTGTCAACCACAGCAGCGACAGGCACCCGGTGGGTGGCGATATCAGCCTGACGAAAGCGCCCACGGGGCGGCACGACAAAGGTAATGACGTCACCCTCTTCAGCGCCCAGCCGCTCCGCGACAGAATCCCCCAGCACGGCTCCCGACAACTCCCTCAGCGGTGGCAGGGAATCTAGCCCCGGCACCTTGGCAACAAACTGGTCCAGCCCAAGACCGCGCACGGCGGTTACCCCGGCGCCGCGTACTGCGATGCCATCGAAGCTCACGAAAGGTGTGGCCTGGCGAAGCATGGGAAGCTGCTTGAACTGCTCTTCAAGCTTGTACGGTCCGCCACCATCGGCAGGCGTATGCACGGTGACATGGGGAACCAGGCCGAGAATGCGGTCACGCATCTCTCGTTCAAAGCCATTCATCACTGAAAGCACCGTCAACAGCAATGCCGTGCCGAGGACCAAACCGACGATCGACACACTGGCCATAAAGACCGACAAATGCCCGCGACCAAAGGCCAGGGTATAGCGAAGAGCAATGCGAAAAAGTTCAGAGAGCGCCATGGGAACCTAGGGATCCTGAAGCTGCCCGTTTTCCAGGCGGAGAACGCGTTGCATGTGCTCGGCAACCAGGCTGTCGTGGGTCACGATTACAAAAGCACTCTGCGATTCTCGCAGGGTATCGATCAGCTCCAGCACCTGACGGGCGGCGACAGGGTCCAGGTTGCCCGTAGGTTCGTCCATAAGGACGCAGCTGGGACGATTGATCAAACTGCGCGCAATAGCCACGCGCTGCCGTTCCCCCCCGGAGAGCTGTCCCGGGCGATGACGCAGACGCGTCGTGAGACCCACGGCGTTCAGCATAGCGCTCGCCTCCTCCAGGGCCTCCGCTCGCGAAACACCCGCGATCAACTGTGGCATCGCGACGTTTTCCAAAGCGGTGAATTCGGGCAACAGGTGGTGAAACTGATAGACGAAACCCAGATGCCTATTGCGCCAGCGAGCGCAGGCTTTCTCAGACAGGTCCGCGAGATCGCTACCGGCCAGCTCCACCTGCCCCTCGGTAACCGTATCCAGCCCCGCAAGCAGATTCAGCAACGTTGACTTACCCGAGCCCGAGGCGCCAACGATAGCCACCTTCTCCCCCGCCTGAAGCTGAAAATCCACACCGCGCAACACATCGACGCTGGTGTCGCCATCGTCGTAGCGTTTGCTGACGTTCGTGCAGCGCAGAGCTACGGAATCATTCATAGCGCAACACCTCCGCCGGAGCCACACGACTGGCACGCCAGGCCGGATACACGGCGGCGAGGATGCTGATCATCACGGCGGCGCTCGTTACAAACGCTACATCAGCCCACTGCAAGCGCGCCGGCAAGCGCGATATGAAATACACCTGGGGGTCAAACACACGCATTCCAAATAAGCCTTCTAGGAGTGCCACCAAATCTGCAATGTTCAGCGCCAGTGCGACGCCCAGAACAGCGCCGAGAAACACACCGAAGAAGGCCAGCGCCAAGCCCTGGGTAAGAAACACCCGTGCTATCTCAGCAGGCGTTGCCCCCATGGTCCGCAGCACGGCGATATCGCGGCGCTTTTCCGTGACCGCCATCACCAGGGTCGAGACAATATTGAACGCGGCCACCAGCACCACACCCAGAAGGAGCAGGCTTACGGTCACTTTCTCCATGCGAATAGCACGAAACAGCGAACCCTGAGTGTCGCTCCAGGGCAGGTAGCGCACGCCTTCGGGAAGTACCGGTGCTAGCTCGTCGGCAAGATCAGGAGCACGTAAAAGGTCCTTCGTGCGAAGCTGCAAACCCGAGTCACCGCGATCACGGAGAAGGCGGCGAGCGCTTTCCAGAGAGGTATAAAGCAGTTGCGAATCCTGTTGCGCACCCACTTCAAAAAGACCTACGACAGTGACCATGCGAGAGCGTGGAAACACGCCCAGGGGTGTAGTTGTGACCTGAGGCAGTATTAGTCGCAGTTCATCGCCGGGGATGACCCCGAGCATACGCGCAAGAGAAGCGCCCAGGATGACCGTAAAGGGTTCATCCAGGGCCTTAAGAGAACCACTGAGCAGGTAAGCGTCCAGATCGCTCACGGCCGCCTGGGCCTCCTTGTCCATGCCATACAACACCGCTGCCTGCTGCTGATACGGACCCGCCAGGAGCACCGTTTCCCGGCGATAGGGAGCCACGGCAAGAACATCAGGGACCGCAAGCAGCGCCTCCGTGAGTTCTTCCGTGAACTCGGTCGCGCTGCCGTCCTGAATAAGATAAGCGTGGGGAACCAGGGCTAAAATGCGGTCTCGTAGCTCGCCACCGAAACCGTTCATTACGGAGAGCACGGTGATCAATGAGGCCACACCGAGAGTCATGCCCAGCATTGACGCCAGGGAGACCAGGGCTGTGAAACGAGAGCGCTGGCGACTGAAGCCGTAACGAAGACCTATCAGCCGGGTGTAACTGGCCAAAGCCTCCGCTGCCTACTTGCTGGCGTCGTAGAAGTCCGCCGAACCCACAGCCGAGGCCGATTTTTGCTCTTCACACAGACTGGGATCATCGCCGCAGATTTCGCAACGACCTTCGATGCCCACGGCCGATAGCCCGCCACAGGATCCCTTTAAAGGTCCACGGCCCGCCATGGCACCCACCGCCATACCGGCCATGATCAAGCCCATCAATAAAAACGCAAGCAGAAAAACCATTCTATCCTCGGTGAGAGTCCATGCTCTCTCTGCGGCCTAACGGCGTGAGTGGCTCGGAAGCGCTGTCACTCCGTGGCTACCGCTCTAAAGGCGGCAAATTCGTCTGTGTAGTGTACCTCAAGACCGTCTCCTTCGCGGGACACAAACTGCGCTGCCAGCCCCTCGGCCTCGGCCAGGGCCTGGGCCTCACCACGACCCATAACGATCAACGCGGTAGCCAACGCATCAGCGGTCATGCAGTTCTCATGGACCACAGTTACGGAGACAAGTTCATGGCTAACGGGGTAGCCCGTTCGCGGATCGACCAGGTGAGAGTAACGCCGACCCTCGACTTCAAAAAAGTTTCGGTAGTCTCCGGAGGTGGCAACAGCACCGTTTTCCAGCGCGAGAGCGTCTACAAACCGCCCAGCAGACGGATCCGGCGACTCGATGGCGAGGCGCCAAGGACCACCTTCGGGGCGCTCACCGGTGGCGCGAAGCTCACCGCCAATCTCCACCAGCGTATTACGCAAGCCGGCGTCCGCCAGGAGAACGCTCAAGCGATCTACGGCGTAGCCCTTGGCGATGGAGGACAGATCGATACGCATGCCCTCGGGACGTTCGAGAGTTCGATCAGCGGGGTTCCAGCGCATCTGTTTACTGCCCACGAGGCTTCGCGCGTCCGCAATACGCTCGGCCGCCGGTACCTCACCGCTAAACTCCCGGCTGCCAAAGCCCCACAATTCGATAAGGGGGCCAACGGTAATGTCGTACGCACCATCGGTGAGGTCACCGACAGCTAGAGCCGCCGTTAACACCTCTGCAAAACGAGGCGACAAAACCACCGCGCCACCGCCCGGTTGGGCGTTCAAGGATGACACTTCGGAGTCGGCAATATAGGTGGAAAACGCCGCGTTGATCTGCGTTAACTCTTCTTCAATACGCGTTTGCAGCTCTGCCGCTGACACCGTTTCTGGATCCCCATAGACCACGGACCAGGTGGTACCCATGGTGGCACCCGTGAGCACGGCGCGCTGGGGCTTTTCGCTGCAGCCACTTAGAAGTGCCAACATCAACAGCCCGGCTGTAATCCATAAGCCTCGGGACCGGATATGGATGGGCTTGATACGAAAAACCCGCGACCATGGAGGCCGCGGGTTAGAGTTTGTCTCGGTTTTCATAAGGGACAAGGCTACAGCAAGTGTCATCAAGAGATGACCTGAGTCCCGAAGGCTTTTAGCCTCCGAAGTCGTCCAGCATGATGTTCTCGGGCTCGACGCCCAAGTCGGTGAGCATCTGAATAACCGCTGCGTTCATCATGGGCGGTCCACACATGTAGTATTCACAGTCCTCCGGTGCCGGATGGTCCTTGAGGTACTCTTCGTAGAGAACGTTGTGGATGAAGCCCGTAAGCCCTTCCCAATTGTCCTCGGGCTGCGGATCAGACAGGGCCACGTGCCAGTCGAAATTGTCGTTGTCCGCGGCCAGCTGATCGTATTCGTCCTGGTAAAACATTTCCCGCAGCGAACGGGCGCCGTACCAGAACGATATCTTGCGGTTCGTGTGGATGCGCTTGAGCTGGTCAAAGATGTGGGAGCGCATGGGTGCCATGCCAGCGCCGCCGCCGATGAAGACCATTTCAGCGTCCGTCTCCTTGGCAAAGAACTCACCAAAAGGTCCGTAAACATTGACCTTGTCGCCGGGTTTGAGGTTAAACACCCAGGAAGACATCTGTCCCGCGGGAATGCCCTCGCTGCCCGGGGGTGGCGTGGCAATACGGATATTGAACTTCACAACGCCTTTTTCTTCCGGGTAGTTGGCCATGGAGTAGGCGCGGATCACCGTGTCCTTGACCTCGGAGCTAACCTTGAAGAAACCAAAGCGCTCCCAGTCTCCGCGGTACTCGTCTTCCACGTCGAAGTCAGAGTAGTTCACCACGTGGGGCGGGCATTCCAGCTGCACATAACCGCCAGCGCGAAAGTCCACGTTCTCACCCTCGGGCAAACGCAGGGTGAGTTCTTTAATAAAGGTAGCGACATTGGGATTGCTCTCTACGGTGCACTCCCACTGCTTGACGCCAAATACCTCTTCCGGCACCTGGATCTTCATGTCTTGCTTCACGGCGGTCTGGCAGGAAAGACGCCAACCCTCGGCCGCATCACGACGGGTGAAATGCGACTCCTCCGTGGGCAGCATGGAACCGCCGCCCTCGTTCACAACGCATTTGCATTGCGCGCAGGTACCGCCACCACCACAAGCCGAGGCTAAAAAGATGTTCGCCTCGGAGAGGGTCTGCAACAGCTTGCCCCCGGCGGGAACCGTGATGTTTTTCTCACCGTTGATTTCAATGGTGACGCTGCCGCTACTTACCAACAACGTACGGGCGTAGAGGATGATCCCCACGAGCGCCAGCACGATAGCTGTAAACATGCCCACGCCGTAAACAATAGTCATATCCATCAGGCTCTATCCTTAGAGATCAATGCCGCCCAGGGCCATAAAGCCCAGGGACATGAGTCCTACAGTGATAAAGGTTATGCCCAGGCCCTGCAAGCCATCGGGCACATCGCTGTATTTAAGCTTCTCGCGAATCCCAGCGAGCGCAACAATCGCCAGCGCCCAACCGACACCAGCCCCGGCGCCAAAGACCACGCTTTCACCGAAGTTGTAGTCGCGCTCCACCATCAGCAAAGAAGCCCCGAGAATCGCGCAGTTCACGGTAATAAGCGGCAGGAATACACCCAAGGCGTTGTAAAGCGCGGGTACATATTTATCGAGAAACATCTCCAGAATCTGTACCAGGGCGGCGATCACACCGATGTAAGACAGCAGGCCCAAGAACGACAGATCGACGTCGGGCAGACCCGCCCAGGCCAGCGCGCCATCGGCAAGGAGATAGTTATAGATCAGATTGTTGACCGGCACGGTGATGGTAAGAACCACGATCACCGCAATGCCCAAACCGATCGCCGCGGTGACCTTTTTGGAGACGGCGAGGAAGGTACACATGCCTAAAAACACGGACAGCGCCATGTTTTCGATAAAGATTGCCCGAACGAACAGGCCCAGGTAGTACTCCATCAGGCACCCTCCTCCGCAACCGTGTGTTTGGCCATTCGGAAGTCCGGCTCTTCAACCTGCTTGGCATCCCAGGCTCGGAGCATCCAGATAAACAAACCGATCAGGAAGAAGGCGCTGGGGGGCAGTAGCAAGAGGCCGTTGGGGTTATACCAACCACCTTCCGTGACCAGAGGAAGAATCTCGAAACCGAACAGTTTCCCGGCACCGAACAGTTCGCGGATCACGGCGACAAAGATCAGCACCACGGAGTAGCCCAGGCCGTTTCCGATTCCGTCGAAGAAACTGTCCACCGGAGGATTCTTCATCGCATAAGCCTCGGCGCGGCCCATAACGATGCAGTTGGTGATGATCAAACCGACGAACACCGACAACTGCTTACTGATGTCGTAGGCCACGGCTTTTAGAACTTCGTCGACGAGAATCACCAGGGAGGCAATGATGGTCATCTGCACGATGATGCGGATGCTGCCTGGGATGTGCTTGCGAATCAGTGAAATAAACAGATTCGAAAATGCCGTTACGGAGGTCAGAGCGATACACATCACCAGGGTCACCTGGAGTGACGAGGTGACGGCGAGGGCCGAGCAAATCCCGAGGATCTGCAAGGCGATGGGATTGTTCTTGAAGATCGGGGTTGTCAGGGTGTCCTTGACGGCATCCATGATCAGGCGTCTCCGTTGCGTAGGTTGGCGAGAAACGGTGCGAAACCGTCTTCACCCAACCAGTAGGTAATAAGATTGGTTACACCGCGACTGGTGAGGGTCGCTCCGGCTAAACCGTCGACTTCCCAATCGGCGTCGCGGCTGGCGGGGTCTACGGTGCCTTTGAGAAGCTTCAGGCTAACCTCGCCATCGCGGTAGACCTGTTTCCCCGGCCATACCGCTTTCCAGCGAGGATTATCCACTTCGCCACCGAGCCCCGGGGTCTCTTTGTGCTCGTAGAAACCCAGGCCAGCCACCGTATTGCCGTCGGCTTCCAGGGCCAGGAATCCGTAGAGGGTGGACCAAAGGCCATAGCCGTGGACGGGTAAAATGATCTTCTCAAAGTCACCACCGTCGCCCCGAACCATGTAAATCTGGGCGATGTTGGCCTGACGTCCGATCTTGGCAATGTCTTCTTCCCCGGGCACATCTCGCGACTGACCGGGGTCCTTCGCCGCCGCACGCTGGTCATAGCCGGATGCCACCTCGTCGGTGAAACGCCCCGTGCGCATATCCACAAAGCGCTCTTCCACCACAGAAAACTGCTCATCGACACTGACGCCGGGCTGCAGCATGCCTGCGGCCTGGAGGATATTTCGTTTGCGATCGAGACTCTTGTTCGCCTCCTGAGACGGTTTCAACACCACCGCCGCCGTGGAGACGATCACCGAACAGACGATGCAAAGGGCAAAAGCGACCTTGAGGATCTTGCCAATACTGTCATTACTGGACACGGGCGAGCCTCCTCTTGATATTCGACTGAACGACAAAGTGGTCAAACAAGGGGGCAAACAGATTGGCAAAGAGAATCGCCAGCATGATGCCTTCGGGGAAGGCCGGGTTGATCACCCGTATCAAGACCGTCATGACTCCGATCAGAATGCCGTAGGCCCAGCGCCCCGTGTCGGTCATTGCCGCGGATACGGGATCCGTCGCCATAAAAAACATACCAAAAGCAAAGCCGCCCACCACAAGGTGCCAAAACCAGGGCATGGCGAAGGCGGGATTGCTATCCGAACCCACCAGATTGAGGAACGACGAGAAGACAAACATTCCCAGGAAGACACCGGCCACCACGCGCCAGGACGCGATGCGCGTAAGAAGCAAAATCGCGCCGCCTATCATGACCATGAGGGTGGAGGTTTCGCCGATGGAGCCCGGAATCTGACCGATGAAGGCATCTAGCCAGGTGTACTGGGTCTGCAGGGCCGTCATCCCTTCGGCGGCAACCAGTCCCAGGGGAGTGGCACCGCTATAGCCATCCACCGCGGTCCAAACCGCATCACCGGATAGCTGTGCGGGATAGGCGAAGTAGAGGAAAGCCCGGCCTGTGAGGGCGGGGTTTAAAAAGTTCTTACCGGTACCACCAAAGACTTCTTTGCCGATGACGATACCGAAGCTGATACCCAGGGCCGCTTGCCACAGGGGCAGATCCGGCGGACAAACCAGGGCGAACAGTATCGAGGTAACAAAAAAGCCCTCGTTGATCTCATGCCCACGCTTGATGGCAAAGAGTACTTCCCAGAAACCGCCAACTGCGAAGGTGACTGCGTAGATAGGTACAAAATATAGGGCACCGAACCAAAGGTTGTGCCAGATATTGCCCGAGTCATAACCCCCAAACAGGGAGATCAACGCTCCGCGCCATCCATCGACGCTGCCGCCGGTTACGGCAAAGACTTCGTTGGCTTGATAACCGAGGTTGTACATGCCGTAGAACATGGCGGGGAAAGCCGCCAGCCAAACGGTGATCATGATCCGCTTCAGATCGACGCCATCACGTACATGCGCGGTGCTGCGCGTTACGGAAGATGGCTTGTAAAAAATCGTATCCACGGCTTCAAACAGTGGATAGAAGTTGGCGTAGCGTCCTCCCTCCTGGAAGTGATGCTCGACGCCGTCCAGCAGCTTGCGTAGAGCCACGACTCAGCCCTCCTTCTCAATGCGTGTGAGGTTGTCCCGAAGGATTGGCCCGTATTCGTACTTACCGGGGCACACATAGGTGCACAGGGCCAAATCTTCCTCATCCAACTCCAGGCAGCCCAACGCCTGGGCCGTATCCGTATCGCCGACGATAAGGGCCCGCAACAACTGCGTGGGAAGCACATCCATGGGCATGATGCGTTCATAGTTGCCCACGGGAACCATTGCCCGCTCACTACCGTTAGTCGAGGTCGTCATCGCTTGGGGCTTGAGGCCAAACCAGCTGCTGAGATAGATCCCCATGCTGGAGTGCTTCTTCGCCCCGGCGCGGAGGTAGTGAAGGAACTCGCGCTCGCGCCCTTCCTCCAGCACCGTGACCTGTTGATGGTAGCGACCGAGGTAGGCGGTGGCACCGGCAACCTTGCGCCCACCGAGCACGGACCCGGAAATGATGCGGTTATCGGAGCCTGAAAGCTCGCCGGCGCAGAGCGCTTCGAGATCCACACCCAGGCGCGTACGAAGCAGTCGCGGTCGCTCCACCTGGGGACCGGCCAGGGCCACTACCCGCTCTGTCCACAGGCGGCCATCGAGGAACAAACGACCAATGGCGATTACATCCTGGTAGTTGATGGTCCAGGCGCTGCGCTCACTGCTTACCCCATAGAGGAAGTGCACATGAGTGCCCACCAGTCCCGCCGGGTGAGGCCCTGAGAACTCTTCGCGCTGAACATTACCCGCGGAACCGCTGGGCAAGTTGGCACCGGGTGCGCTGCACACGTAGACCTGACCCGTGGTCTGTCCCGCCAGCAAATCCACCCCCAGCGCAAAGGCCTCACTCTGCTCGGCAATGACCACAGTCGGATCCGCTGCCAAAGGATGCGTATCCATGGCGGTAATAAAGATGGCCCCAGGGGTGCTATCGAGGGACGGCACCTTGCTGAAAGGACGCTCTCGCAACGCGGTCCACAGACCGGACTCGATCAGCTGACTGCGCACGGCTTCTTTATCTAGAGCTTTCGCGGCCTCGGCCGTGACGCTGGGGAAGGTTACGGCGTCATCACCATCGATATCGATGACCACGGATTGCAGTACACGCTTGGCACCGCGATTGATCGCCGAAACCGTTCCACTTGCAGGCGCGGTGTAGCGCAGGCCAGCGGTTTTTTTACAGGTAAACAGTAGGTCGCCGGTTTTTACACGGTCGCCCACCTGGACAGCCATGGTGGGTTTCATGCCCACGTAGTCCGCGCCTAGAACGGCCACGGCGCGCGGCGCAGGAGCATCGCTGATCTTCTGCTCCGGCTCACCGGCTAAGGGGAGGTTGAGCCCCTTGGATATCTTGATCATGTAACCCGCCTGGATAGTGTCTGGGTATTTTTCGTCTTACCTATCGAGGGATAAGACCCTCGAGCTTTCCTCACCGGTCGTCTTTTTTTAACGCCATTGCGAGGGCTACGGTTTGCGAGGCTGGGTCATCAGGACCGCACCGCGGTCTCGTCTCATACATACCGCGCTAGATTACGAGGTCCAGCGCGGTGGTGGGGACGGTGATGACAGGCTGGCTCGCTTTCATGCCCCGACGAGCCAGTTTCAGGCCGCGCGCATTATAGCCAAGCCCGCCCCCAGGATGCCACTCGACCAAGGAACGAGATTTAGGGCCTAAGTGCTTGGACCGGCGAGAATTTCCCTAGGCTGAGGGAGGGTAAACGAGGTAGTTCACCCCCGCCATGCGCTCGAGAATCCGGTACACCTGACAGCTGTATCCAAACTCATTGTCGTACCAGAGATAGAGCACGGCCTGACGGCCATTTACGATGGTCGCCTGAGCGTCATAAACACAGGCTGTCCGTGACCCCACGAAGTCTGAAGAAACCACCTCGGGGGAATTCGAATAGTCGATCTGGCGGCGCATGGTCGAATGCAGCGCCATATTGCGCATGTATTCGTTGAGGGTGTCCTTATCCGTATCGCTGCCCAGGGTTAGGTTCAAAATCGCCATGGACACATTGGGTGTCGGTACACGGATCGCATTCCCGGTGAGCTTGCCCGACAATTGGGGCAAGACCTTGGCAACGGCCTTTGCCGCCCCGGTCTCCGTGATCACCATGTTCAATGGGGCGCTGCGCCCCCGGCGATCGGCCTTGTGATAGTTGTCGATGAGATTCTGGTCGTTGGTATAAGCATGCACCGTCTCCACATGGCCGTGGACAATACCGTATTCGTCGTCGATGGCCTTGAGAGGCGGCACGATGGCATTGGTGGTACAGGAGGCGGCAGAGATGATGCGATCATCGGGAGCGATCATCTCGTTGTTGATACCCGCGACCACGTTCTTGAGGTCGCCTTTGCCGGGAGCGGTTAGCACCACTTTAGCGACGCCCTTGGACTTCAGATGCTGGGACAAGCCCGCCTCATCACGCCACACGCCGGTATTGTCGACCACAATGGCATCGTCGATACCGTATTCCGTGTAGTCGATGGTGTCCGGAGAGTCCGCATAAATAACCCGGACTTCATTGCCATTGGCTACAAAACTCTGGCGCTCCTCGTCGACCCGGATGGTGCCATTGAAAGCGCCGTGGACCGAATCCCGGCGCAGCAAGCTGGCGCGCTTCACTAGATCGTTGGGTGCCTTGCCCTTGCGTACAACAATGGCTCGCAAGCGAAAGGCGTCGCCGCCGTCGGTTTTGTCGATAAGGATCCGCGCAACCAGGCGGCCGATGCGGCCAAAACCGTACAGGACCACGTCCACGGGCTTATCCACGGGGTGATGATCGCTGTCGATGAGGTATGCGAGCTGCTCTCGTACATACTCCTCGACGCTCAGACCCTCGCCATGTCCTTTGTCGTAGTAGTTCACCGCAAGACGACCCACGTCGATATGGGACGGTCCGAGGTTGAGTCCGCTCATGGCTTCCAGGACCGGTAAGGTCTCACGCTCTGAAAGCTCGTTGCCCTCGACCTGACGGACATAGCGATGAATCTTCATCAGGTCCAGCACGGACGCGTTTGCCATGGATCGGTCGTAGCAAAAGCAGCGCACGTTGCGCTCCCGAGCCAGCTTACCAACGGTAGGAATAATCGCCTCGGCCAAGGCCTCACGTTCCTTCCAATCACTGAAATAGTCTTCGGGGCGGGGTCGCTTGCGGTCCGTCACGGTCGGCAGTCCTCTAATAACGATGTCATGCGGGTGTCACAATTGGGGCGCGCATTATCCCCGCGCGCCCTACCCGGCCGCAACCGCGCTTTTGCCGTGAAGATCACAGATTGGTACGCACTGCCTTCAAGTCCTACAATACGCCTCCCCTATCGCCGCCCCACCATTATTTATGCGCTTCGCCTCCTTGCTCGCTGAGAGCCCCTGGCCTTCCCAGGCCGGTACGCGAACCGCCTTCGGTCCCTTCCAGGGCAGCAGTGCCGCCCTGTGTATCGCCGATCTGGCCCAGGACAACGATTTTCTGGTGGTCCTTACCACGGACACGCTGCAGGCTCAGGCTCTCCTGCGGGAACTGCCGTTCTTTCTCGCTGATGATCGAGAAATCCTTCAGTTACCCGACTGGGAAACCCTGCCCTACGACAATTTTTCGCCCCACCAGGACATCGTCTCAGAGCGGCTGCGCACGCTTTCGCGCCTCCCGCACCTGAAAAAAGGAATTCTGCTCCTGCCGATGCCCGTGTTGATGCAGCGCCTGGCGCCGCGTCACTACATTGAAGCGAACAGCTTGCATCTAAGCGAAGGGCAGGCTCTGGATACCGCGGCCCTACGCACGGCCCTCAGTCGCAGCGGTTACCGAGCTGTGGAGACCGTTTATGAGCACGGCGAGTACGCAGTGCGTGGCTCTCTCATGGACATCTATCCCATGGGCAGTCGCTTGCCCCTGCGCATCGACCTTCTGGACGACGAAATCGACACCCTGCGCTGCTTTGACCCAGAAACCCAGCGCACCATCGAGAAACTACCCTCCGTTGATCTCCTGCCAGCCCGGGAATTCCCTCTCAACAAAGCCAGTATTCCAGCCTTCCAACAACGCTGGTTTGCCCGCTTTGACGTCGATCACGACGCATGCCCGGTGTTTGTGGAACTCAGCGAGGGGCGCGCACCGGGAGGCTCCGAGTACTACCTGCCACTATTTTTCGATGCTTGTGAGAGTCTTCTAGATTATCTGCCGAACCACGCCGCTTTGATTACCGTCGGCGATCACTACGCCGCGGCGCAACGATTCTGGGGCGAGGCTAGCCGGCGCTACGAAGACTATGGCGTTGATCCTCGTCGCCCCCTCCTTGAGCCCCGGGAGGTATTTACTCCCGTCGAGGATCTGTACCAACGCCTTGGGGACTTCGCAATTTTGGAACTGCGCGACAACAGCGACGCGCCTGTTCACGTAACCAGTCCCTCACTTCCACCCCCGCAATTGCTCGACGGAGCCAATGAAAGCGGCCTGAAAGCTCGCCTCGAGCAACTCCTGGAAGGCCATGAAGGCCCCGTGCTCCTGTGTGCGGAAAGCGCAGGCCGCCGAGAAATTCTCCTTGAATCCCTGGGCGAGCCCCCTGCAGAAGTCGACAGCTGGCGTTCCTTCGAAGAAAAGGGTGTGGCCTTCGCCCTGGCCGTGGCACCGATTGATCGAGGCATCAATCTTGGTGCCTCGCAACCGATGCTCATCACGGAAGCACAACTCTTTGGAGAGCGGGTCGCGCAACGACGGCGACGGCGCCATCGCAACGCCCTCGATCCAGAGGCCATCTTTCGGGATCTCAACGAATTGAGCCTGGGTTCTCCGGTGGTCCATGCGGAACACGGCATCGGACGCTATCAGGGTTTGACCCATTTAACCGTCGATGGCGGCACCGCCGAATTTCTGACCCTCGAATACGCCGAGGGCTCAAAGCTCTATGTGCCCGTGGCGTCTCTACAGCTGATCAGTCGCTACGCCGGAAGTGATCCGGAGCACGCTCCTCTACACCGCCTGGGCTCTGAGCAGTGGGACAAGGCCCAGCGCAAGGCCCGGGAGAAAGCTCGCGATGTGGCCGCGCAACTGTTGGAAGTCTACGCTCGCCGAGAGGCTCGCGAGGGCGTGCAGTTCGCTAATCCAGAACAGCAGTATCAGAGCTTTGCCGCCGGCTTCCCCTTTGAAGAAACGCCGGACCAGGCGGCCGCTATCGATGCTGTGGTTGCAGACATGTGCGGTCCCGGGGTGATGGATAGGCTGGTCTGTGGTGATGTGGGCTTCGGCAAAACCGAGGTGGCCATGCGAGCCGCGTTCATTGCTACCACCAATCGCCGCCAGGTTGCGGTTCTGGTGCCGACCACACTCCTCGCCCAACAACACTACAACTCCTTCCGAGACCGCTTTGCCAACTGGCCCGTGAGCATTGAAGTGCTCTCACGCTTTCGTGCCGCCAGCGATACCAAAGCCGTGGCGCAGAAGCTTGAAAACGGCGAGGTCGATATCCTCATCGGCACCCACAAACTACTGCAGTCGGATATCCGCTTTGCCGACCTGGGCCTGCTCATCATTGATGAGGAGCATCGCTTCGGGGTGCGGCAGAAAGATACGATCAAGGCACTGCGAGCAGAAGTCGATATTCTCACCCTTACGGCGACCCCCATTCCCCGCACCCTAAATATGGCCCTGGGGGGTATGCGAGACCTATCGATCATCGCCACACCGCCCGCGCGGCGCCTGTCCATCAAGACCTTTGTCCGCGAAAGCAACCAGGGACTCATCAAAGAAGCAGTCCTACGGGAAACGCTTCGCGGGGGCCAGGTTTTTTACGTCCACAACGAGGTGCGCAGCATTGAGGAGCGAGCGGAAAAGCTCCGTGAACTGCTACCGGAGTTGTCCGTCGCCGTGGCCCATGGGCAGATGCATGAGACACAGCTTGAGCGGGTGATGTCGGATTTCTATCACCAGCGTCATCACATACTGTTCTGCTCTACGATTATCGAGACAGGAATCGATATTCCCAACGCCAACACCATCATCATCGACCGTGCCGATCGCTTTGGTCTTGCCCAACTTCATCAACTCCGAGGACGAGTTGGTCGCTCCCATCATCAGGCCTATGCCTATCTCCTGTGCCCGCCTGCATCGGCCATAACCAAAGACGCGCAAAAGCGCCTTGAGGCTATCGAGGCCGCAGGTGATCTCGGCGCCGGTTATCAACTCGCCACCCACGATCTTGAAATTCGCGGCGCCGGTGAACTTCTTGGCGACGAGCAAAGCGGACAAATCCAAAGTGTGGGTTTCGGTCTGTATTCGCAACTGCTGCGCAGCGCCGTCGAGGCTCTGCGCCGGGGAGATGTTCCCGACGTCGATGGTCCCCTGGAGCGCGTCACCGAGGTCAACCTTCACGCCCCGGCATTGATCCCCGAGGATTATTTACCGGATACCAATATGCGTCTCATCCTCTACAAACGCATCGCCGCTTGTGAAAGCGACGCCGCCTTGCGAGAAATGCAGGTGGAGATGATTGACCGATTCGGTATGCTCCCCGCTGGTGTCAAAGGACTCTTCACCGTGAACTCCCTGCGACTTCTTGCCCAGAAATGCGGCATTCGAGCCCTGGAACTGGGTGAGGCTGGCGGCCATATGGATTTTCTCGAGAATACCCGCGTAGACCCTTTACAGTTGGTCACGCTCGTCCAGGAGCAACCCCAACACTACCGCCTCGCAGGTCCGACCCGTTTACGCATTGAAAAGCCATTGCCAGATCCTCAACAACGGGAGACCCTCGCCAGAGAACTCCTGGATCGACTCCTTGGCGGGGCCCACGATGAAGCGGCCTAATATGGTCGGCACCGGCAAGTCCGCAGCTTTCGCTGCACTCCTAGCCACCGCGACTGCCCCGGCGAGCAGCGTCGCGCAAGATCAGGTGCCCGAAGCCCTGGGGGACAACTGGTATGTCGCGGAAGTACTGATCTTTGCCTACGACCAACCAGCCCAGGGCAATGAGCGCTGGGAACCGCTACCCGTGCTCAGCTACCCCGAAGAGTATCGTTACTTTCTCGACCCGCGGTTGCTGGATCAACGTGCCGACGAAAGTACCGCCCTCCAAAGCCGGGTCGACGAGCGAGGGATTCAAAGCCTAACGGTACCAGCACCGGTGCAGCTTATTGACGAGGCTGCCCGCGTGGATGCGTTAATCAATACTCCTTACGGCAGCGAAGATCCCAATGCCCCGGATCCCAACGCCCCGTTTAACCTCGTTGGCGGGGCGTCACCCAGCCCCGATGGGCCCAGCCTTGATGAAACAGAGGACCCCAACAGCCCTGGCGCAGGAGTTGGCCAAGGACTCCCCGTTCTGCCCTATGCATTACGCCCTCGCGAGGACCTGGAGTTCGCAGCGCAGGCCCGAACCCTCCGGCGGCGGGGGCAGCGGGTGCTGTTTCACGGGCGTTGGTGGGCAGAGCTAGAAGAAGGCAGCACGCCTTTGCCTCTGATCATTGATCGCGCCGCTGATCCCGATCGCAGCGCATGGCCAGAGCTACAGGGCAGCATTCAGCTCTATCGCTCGCGCTATCTCCATCTGGAAGTCAATCTCTGGCTCAATACCCTCGGCGAATATCTCCCCGAGGCCTGGCAAATACCAAAGGCCCCTCTCCCTGAGGTTTCCGTGATGGCCAGCACTCTGGATGGAACTGCCAGCGACCCCTGGAATCCGTCTCCGATCCTCGACGAGGCATTCTTCGCGCCAGAGCAGGGTTTGCTCGATCAAAGCTACCCGGAAGCACCAATACGGGTGGAAGAAGAGACCGCTGACTACGCCGATGTCACGGGCGGTCCACACGCGGAGGAAGACTCGACCTCAGCGCCGGAGAGTGAAGAACCGGTTAGCGAGGGTATCGAACAGGCCTGGTCGTGGAAGCACGCCATCACCCATAGACAGGCCAGGCGCATGCGTTCGGGAGAAGTCCACTATCTGGATCACCCGGTTATCGGCGTGCTGGTGAAAGTGCAAAGGGCCGGGGCCGAAGAAGGCCTGTTGCCCCTTGAGACCGATGAAGATGCGGCGCTAGAGTTTCGCCAACGTCACGGCCTACCTACCGAGTTTATCGAGCTGCCCGAAGCCCCGGCGCCATAGGTCTTAAGCGCCCGAAGGTCTTAAGCGATAGATCCTGGGTGATAGGTGCTGGGTAATACGTTCTAGGACGCTTCGAGCAGCTCCAAGAGCAGTTTGCTCAGTAAAGCAGTCTCGCGGAGAAGCAGTTCGCGAATCGCCGCCAGGGTAATGGGATGATCATCGAGGCCTGCGGCGGCATTCACCACCATGCACACGCTGGCGTAATCCATCTCTAGCTCTCGGGCCAGAGCCGCTTCCGGCATGCTGGTCATACCCACCAGGTCACAACCATCCCGGGCCAGGCGACGCACCTCCGCAGCGGTTTCGAGCCGCGGTCCCTGGACAACGGCCACCACCGCACCATCCACGTGGCCAACCCCGGCATTGCCCGCCGCCGCCAATAAACGTTGGCGCAGGC
>DIYG01000103.1 GCA_002428935.1 Halieaceae bacterium UBA6060 | reverse complement strand
CCCGGTTGCGGGTGATGCGCCCCTGGGGGATCGGCGGTCCATGGCTTACTCGGGAACCATGGTTGCCGCAGGACAAGGTCGCGGTGTGGCGGTGGCCACGGGGGCGGAAACGGAGATTGGTCGCATCAGCGGCATGCTCGCCGATGTGCAAAGCACGGAAACTCCACTGATTCGTCAAATGGCGGTGTTCGCCAAGTGGCTTACGGGATTCATCCTCGCCTTCAGCGCGTTGGTGCTGGCTTTTGGTCTAACCGTGGGCGACTACGAGTTCAGTGAACTGTTCATGGCGCTGGTTGGCTTATCTGTGGCGGCGATCCCTGAGGGCCTACCGGCCATTCTCACGGTTACCCTGGCCATCGGCGTGCAGGGCATGGCCCGGCGCAACGCCATCGTTCGTCGCTTACCCGCTATCGAAGCGCTGGGTTCCGTGTCGGTGATCTGTTCCGACAAGACGGGAACGCTGACCAAAAATGAGATGACCGTTACCTGCGTGGCAACCACGGAGCAGCGCTTTGCCGTTTCCGGCACGGGGTATACGCCCCACGGCGGGTTTTCCCTCGACGGCGAAGAGGTGGCTGTTGAAGAGCACCCCCTATTGCTGGAGATCGCCCGGGCATCGCTGCTGTGCAACGAGGCCGAGTTGCTCGGGGAAGGGGACGACTGGTCCGTGGTGGGGGACCCCATGGAGGGAGCCCTGGTGGCCTTTGCCTGCAAGGCGGGCTTTGACCCCGATGGAGAGCGACACCAGTGGCCCCAAACCGATGCCATTCCCTTTGATGCGGCGCATCGCTTTATGGCGAGCCTGCGCCACGATCACACCGGCGCTCGGGAGATTCTTGTCAAAGGTGCGCCGGAAGTAATCCTGGCCATGTGCGACAAGCAGCGTTCCGCATCGGGGGTCGACGAGCCGCTCGATGAAGAGTTCTGGCACGCCCAGGCGGATGCCGTTGCTGCGGAAGGTCAGAGGGTTCTCGCTATCGCCCATAAGCCCACCCATCACGCGCACAGCGATCTGCTTTTTGAGGATGTGGCGGGTGAGGTATCGATCCTCGGCTTCGTTGGCCTTATCGATCCACCTCGGGATGAGGCCATAGTGGCTGTAAAAGAGTGCCGTGCCGCTGGTATCCGGGTGAAGATGATTACCGGTGATCACGCCGGCACGGCCGCAGCCATCGGGCGTCAGCTGCATCTTACAAACACGGAGAAAGTGCTCGAAGGCGCCGCCATTGACGCTTTGGATGACGAGGAGTTGACCCGGTACGCCACGGACTACGACGTGTTCGCGCGGACCAGTCCCGAGCACAAACTCCGACTGGTCGAGGCCCTCCAGCGCGGTGGTGCCGTGGTCGCCATGACTGGCGACGGCGTCAACGATGCACCCGCCCTAAAGCGCGCCGACGTGGGTATTGCCATGGGAGGCAAGGGTACGGAGGCGGCGAAGGAGGCCTCGGAGGTGGTCCTGGCCGACGACAACTTCGCGACCATCGCCGCGGCCGTAAAGGCGGGTCGTACGGTTTACGACAATCTTAAGAAGGCTATTGTGTTTCTGTTGCCGGTGAACGGCGGCGAGTCTTTGTCGCTGGTCGCTGCCTTGATGCTTGGATTGACCCTGCCCATTACGCCGGTACAGATTCTCTGGGTGAACATGGTGTCGTCGGTGCTCCTGGCCATGGCGCTGGCCTTTGAGTCTGCGGAGCGGGGTGTGATGGCCCGCCCGCCTCGTCCTGCCGACGAGCCTATTCTGTCTCCCTTTGTACTCTGGCGGGTATTGTTCGTATCCACCCTGTTCATGGCGGGAATATTTGGCAAGTTCTATTTTGCCCAGGCTCAGGGGGCATCCGTAGAAGTGGCCCGGACCATCGCCGTAAATACCCTGGTGGTCATGGAGATTTTCTATCTGTTCTCCGTTCGCTACCTCAACGAACCATCGCTAACCTGGAAGGGCGCCCTGGGAACTCCACCGGTGCTGATAGCGATTACCAGCGTTACGGCGCTGCAGTTTCTGTTTACCTATGCACCGTTTATGGAGGATTTCTTCGGCACCCAACCCCTGTCTATTTCTGAGGGATTGCAGATTGTGGTCATTGGTGTGGTGGTGCTCCTTATTCTGGAGGTGGAGAAGCGGGCGGTTTGGTATCTGCAGAGGCGTCGGGCCTCGAGCGATCCCTCACCGTCCACCGTCTAGGTTAAGCACTCCTTCACGCTCCACGCGCATGGAGCCGCCGAGGCCTTTCCGCGAGAGCTTGGCTTCCAATCGATAGGGGAGCCCATCCTCGGGGGGTGCGCTCATAAGGTCGCGGATGAGGGCGAGAGAGCCGAGCATACCGGCGGCGACCTCAAGCTCGGCGGTCCCTTCGCTGTAGGCATCGATAACCACTTCTTGATTGCTTGCGCCGGTGAGTACCTTGCTGTCGCGAAGGAACACCTCGTACGCCATGCCGTCGATTTCAAGGGCGATGGGGTTGGGGTTGACGATACGCAGGCGAACCTGAAACCGCGCCTCCATGCCCTGGCTGGGAAGGGGTGCGAGGCCCAGCAGTTCCACGTCGGGAGCATCGAAGGCTTCCAGACCGACATTGGCACAGGCCACGAGCGTTGCGGTGACGATGGCCAGGAGGAGTGTCCGTTGCTGACCGAGAAACCGAAGGGCAAGGCCGCACGCCTTTGGGACTGTCATGATCGGTTTCGAACCTCGAAGGTGTAGGTAATGAAGTCGCTTTCCCAGTTGTACTCGCTTTCCTTGGCGGGCCGCAAATGGGTAGCGTAGATCATATAGCGGCCCGGTCCTCCAAGAGTGAGCGTGGCTTGCCCCCCTTCGTCGCTGCGCAGGAGGGGGCCGGGAGTATCACCCTCGCGGAGGAGACCCAGGGCCAAACCGGCCAGGGGCTGTCCGTCGAAGGTCACGCGGACCTTCAGTGAGTCACCGCCCTCGAGTGCCGTGGGATCGGTTGCGGGAATCAGTTCCAGACGTCCAGTGCTAGCCTGCGTCCAGCACCCTTGCTCCGCTGTGGACGCGGCCAGGTTTGAGGCATCTTCTGTACGTAGGGCGGTTTTTGCCAGTTTGCGATAAGACTCACGCCAGACGTCCTCGTCCCGCGTAGCCCGCCAGGTCGACCAGATGTGATCTGGGGCTCCGATTTCCTCAAGGTAGTGGGTAACAGCATCGTGCTCATCAATTTGCAGGATGCGCGGCGCGAGGCGGACCCAGGCGCAGTTAGAGCCCCGCTCCGCCTTGCCGGAAAGCTCTAGAGCTCCCTCGATTTCCTTTACCACGGAGAGGATCTTGGTATCCGTTCCGCTGGCGATCTTCGCCTCCAGTACCCGATCAGCGGTAATGACCGAGCCCAGGGCGGGAAAACCCATGCCACTGGTCATGCGAAACATCACCGTGGAATCCGTTGCGGGGGAAAAGCTGTCGGGCAGGAGCCAGGTTTCGTGGGCGAGGGCATCTCGCTGCAGCAGCCAAAGCGCGACTATCAGCATTCGCGTGGCGAGGGTGGGCGAGGAGCGAAGCATCTTCGAATTCCGGTGACAACGGGAATTGGACACTGTCTTTAAACCCTCGGAGTTTTGCAATAGGGTGACAAGCCCCCTGGGGAAGCCTCTCACGACAACCCTCTAAACCCGGAGTAGCCCATGAGTCTTGCTGGAAAAACCATTTTTATAACCGGTGCCAGTCGCGGTATTGGCCTGGCTATCGCCAAACGTGCGGCCCGCGATGGTGCCAACATCACCATTGCCGCAAAAACTACCGAACCTCATCCCAAACTGCCGGGCACGATTTTCACGGCGGCAGAAGAAATCGAGGAAGCCGGCGGCAAGGCCCTGGCGGCGGTGTGTGATATTCGCTTTGAAGATCAGGTCCAGGCGGCGGTCGATAAAACCGTCGAGACCTTCGGTGGCATTGATATCTGCATCAATAACGCCAGCGCCATCAGTCCCACGCCAACCCTGGATACGGATATGAAGCGTTACGATCTCATGAACGAGATCAACACCCGGGGCACCTTTCTGACCTCAAAGGTGTGCATCCCTCATCTGAAGAAGGGCAGCAACGCTCATATCCTCAATCTGGCTCCGCCCTTGGATATGGACGCCAAGTGGTTCGCCCCCCATGTGGCGTACACCATTGCCAAGATGGGTATGAGCTTGTGCACCCTGGGCATGAGTAAGGAACTGGCCGTCGACGGTATCGCGGTAAATTCCCTGTGGCCTCTGACGGCCATCGATACGGCGGCGGTGCGCAATGTGCTCGGGGGCGATGCCATGAGCAAAAGCAGTCGAACCACCGACATCATGGCGGATGCGGCGTACCACATCCTCACGAGCCCTTCTGCGGAATGCAGTGGGAACTTCTTTATCGATGAGGTGCTACTGCGGGAGAAAGGCGTTACGGACTTCGATCAGTATGCGGTGGAAGTCGGACATGACCTGTTCCGTGACTTCTTCGTCCCCGATGAGATTGCCGACAACCTGCCAACGAAGACCGCTACGGCGTACTAGCTGACAAGACCAGGCGCATCCTAAGCATCGGGCGGAATATATCCTTCCGCCTGATCGTACGCTTCTCCTGAGAGAAACTTCTCCATTTCGCCCTGGAGATACTTCCGGGTATCGGCATCCATCAGACTCAGGTGCTTTTCGTTGATAAGCATGGTCTGGTGGCTCTGCCACTCATCCCAGGCGCGTTTGGACACATGGTCAAAAAGATCTTGCCCCCGAGGGCCTGGAAAGGGCGGCGCGTCCAGACCGGGGAGCTCCTGCTGATACTTTCGACACTGCACCATTCGGCTCATAGGGGTATTTCTCCTTGCTGGGGTTCACCGGGTGTGGAATTGCCGAGCTCCATGGCTACTTGCTGCCAGATCTTCTTCACCGGGGCCGCGAGGCCCACGGGGGGAAGCTGTGTTGCGGACCAGGACCTCAAGGTGTCGCTTTCACGAATCGCTACCGGTTCTCGCGCAAGTGTAAGCAGTACGGGACTGATCTCAAGGTGATAGTGGCTAAAGCTGTGCCGCAAGGGGGTCAGATTGCGCTCGCTTTGCACGTCGGTGACCAATTGATCCCGGCAGAGCGCTTTGGCCTGAGCGAGGTTCTCAACTTCTGGGAAGCACCACAGACCGCCCCAGATACCGGAGTCGGGCCTGCGTTCCAAAAACAGTCCACCGCCTGGGGTGCAGGCGATGACAAATACGGTGCGACGGGTGGGTTTCTCCCGCCTGGGTTTTCGTCCCGGGAAGTCTTCGGCACGGCCCAGGGCTCGGGCCGCGCAATCCTCCCTCTGGGGACAGCGTTCGCAGGCGGGTTTGCGGCGCGTGCACAAGGTGGCCCCGAGATCCATGATGGCCTGGGTGTACTCGGCAACGGATTCTTGCGGCGTGTATTCCTCGGCAAGGTCCCACAGCCTTTGCGCCACGGCAGTCTGGCCCGGCCAGCCCTCTACGGCGTGATAGCGCGCCAGAACCCGCTTTACGTTGCCATCTAGAATGGGTGCTCGACCACCCAAAGCACTGGATAAGATAGCGCCCGCCGTGGAACGGCCCACGCCCGGGAGGGCTTCGAGTAGTTCCAGATCGGCGGGGAATTGTCCCCCGTGGGTATCGACCACGATTTTTGCTGCGCGATGAAGGTTTCGGGCCCGGGCGTAGTAGCCCAGACCGCTCCAATGGTGGAGCACGGTGTCCGCGTCACCCTCGGCCAGCTCGGCGACCGTGGGAAAGCGCTTCACAAAGCGTTCGTAGTAGGGGATTACCGTCGCTACCTGGGTCTGCTGAAGCATGATCTCGGACAACCAGACATGGTAGGGCGTCCCATCGCGCTGCCAGGGGAGGTCGTGCCGACCATGGTGGGCGTACCAGTCCAGCAGTCTTTGGGCGAAAGGGTTCATAGGCGAGGGGAGCCTAGCGGTGGAGCGCTAGAATTGCCAATGAAGAGAGGGTTTTGCCCACGTATAATGCGCGGCTTCCCTTTTTGGGCCCCCCCACCCCGCGCGGGGTGGGGACC
>DIYG01000013.1 GCA_002428935.1 Halieaceae bacterium UBA6060 | reverse complement strand
GGGCCAATGATCACTCCTTCATCGCTTCCATTGCCCACCTTGAGCGCCGCCGTGCGCGCTACGAGCCGCTCGACGAAGGCATCGTGGATTTGATCCTGGACAAAGAGGCGATTGGAGCAGACGCAGGTTTGGCCGGCATTTCGATATTTCGAGATCAGGGCTCCGTCTACCGCCGCGTCCAGATCCGCGTCGTCGAAAACAATGAAGGGGGCGTTGCCGCCGAGCTCCATGGAAGTTTTCTTCATGGTCTCGGCGCACTGAGCCTCCAGGACTTTGCCGATGGGGGTGGAGCCGGTGAAGGTGAGTTTCCGGACCGTGGGGTTTGCCGTGAGTTCGCCACCGATGGCTCGCGCTGAGCCTGCCACCACATTGAGCACGCCGGCGGGAATGCCCGCGCGTTCGCCAAGCTCCGCCAAAGCCAGGGCCGATAGAGGGGTTTCGCTGGCCGGTTTGATCACGATGCTGCATCCAGCGGCCAAGGCAGGCGCTGCCTTGCGCGTGATCATGGCAATGGGGAAGTTCCAGGGCGTAATGGCCGCAACCACACCGACAGGCTGCTTTACGCAAACCACGCGTTTGTCAGACCCGGGGCCGGGAATAACATCACCGTACACCCGCTTTGCCTCTTCACCGAACCACTCGATGTAAGCCGCACCGTAAGCTACCTCTCCGCGGGCCTCGGCCAAAGGCTTGCCTTGCTCCGCGGTCATCAGCGCCGCCAGGTCTTCTTGATGAGTCATAACCAGATCAAACCAGCGGCGTAGAATCTGCGCCCGTTGCTTCGCCGTCAAACCCGCCCAAGCTGCCATGGCCTGTTGCGCGGCGCCGATAGCCCGGGCCGTTTCGGCGGCGCCAACGCTGGCTACTTCGGCGAGAGTCGCGCCGATAGCGGGGTTGCGTACGGCGAGCGTGCTACCGTCGTCTGCATCTACCCATTGCCCATCGATATAAGCCTGGGTGCGAAGGAGGTCCGGGTCACTAAGAGAGGGCAGCATGGTAGTTCCTCAAATTGAAGGGCCAAAAAGATAAGTCAAGGTACCGCCACGAGGCGTGGAAGGAAACGCCACGAGAGGGGTAGGTCGAAACGCTCGTCCTGTGGCAATGAGCTTTGGGCGTGCTGGATGTAGTCAAAGTCGGGGCTGATGCCGAATCGTGCTAGGAGCTGCGCCTACCCGGTCGCTCGATCTGGTGCTTGCGCAGCAATCCACGAAGTTGGTCATAGCTCAAGCCGAGGGCTGTTGCGGTTCGTCCCTGGTGGTGGCCTTGCCGCTTTAGGGCGTCTTCAACAATTTGCCGCTCGAAGTGATCAACGCGAGCACGCAGAGGCGCGTTACCGGCTGGGTTCGCGCCCAAGGGCTCAGACGGAGTTTCGGCCTTTCCTTCCTCCGTCGAGGGAGCTGATCCAGGCGGGGCGTCCCAGGGTGAGGTAAAGGGATCGAGAACGATCTCATCAATGGCATCATGGAAGTTGCCCCAGCGGTGTAGGCTGCGTTCCACGGCGTTTTTCAACTCCCGGACGTTGCCAAACCAGGGGTGGGAGAGCAGCGTCGCGACTGCCGTATCGGTAAATCCCGGGAACAGTTCCCAACCCAATTCTGCACTCATTTGCACCGCGAAATGCTGCGCCAACAGCAAAACATCCTCTCCCCGGTGTCTCAGGGCGGGCATGTGTACAACATCAAAACTCAAGCGATCGAGGAGGTCGGCGCGAAAGCTTCGCTCAGCCGCCATGGCTCTCAAATCGGCATTGGTGGCCCCCACGACGCGGACATCAGCTCTCAGGGTTTTCTGCCCGCCGACCCGTTCAAACTCACCGTACTCGATAAGTCGGAGCAGCTTCTCCTGAAGTCGTAAGGACATGGTGCCAATCTCATCGAGAAACAGGCTGCCGCCGCTCGCCCGTTCGAAGCGACCTATATGCTGCCGCGTTGCGCCCGTAAAGGCGCCTGCCTCGTGCCCAAAGAGCTCGCTCTCCAGGAGGGTCTCCGTAACCGCCGCGCAATTCAGCTTTACGAAGGGCCCATCCCAACGCGACGAAAGGTAATGAAGGCGCTCGGCGGCGAGCTCTTTCCCCGTGCCGCGCTCCCCAAGAATCAGCACCGGGCGCTGGATCGTGGCGAGTCTAGAAAGGTGGTCCAGGGCCTCAGCCAGGGCCAGGGACTCACCGAGCATGTTATCGGTCGGTTTAACCATTAGTTATTTTTACCAATAAACAGCATGTTTAGCCATTAAAATTGGTTATATGGGCTGAATAGGGCGCCATTATAAATAGATATCAGCTCAGATGTGAGCCATAACTAATTGAAATATATGAATTAAAGTGGATATTGGCCCGATATCTGTACTACATGTACTGACTGCCAACAGACAGGATTTGTGTTCCATGCAGCCAGACCGCCTAACCATCTATCTTGCTCTCGGCATCGTCGCCAGCGGGATAGCAGCGGTAACAGGGCCGTCACCGGCTCTTCTGACGTTGCTGCAGGTGGTCGTAGTTGTGGAATGCGTCAACCTGATTTCGGCGCCAGGCGACGGTGATCGGCACAGTGCCGGCGCCCTCGGTAACTCGCAAGGAGAGTAAACATGGGTATTTTTTCGCGTATGAGCGACATCATAAATGCCAACATCAATTCGATGCTGGATAAAGCGGAAGATCCGGAAAAAATGATCCGTCTCATTATCCAGGAGATGGAAGATACGCTGGTCGAGGTGCGTAGCTCCTCAGCGCGGGTGCTTGCCGATCGCAAAGCCGCGGCGCGGCGGGTCGAGCAGCTCCAGGGAGAAGCGCAAACCTGGGAGAAAAAGGCAAAGCTGGCGATCAGTAAAGGGCGTGAGGATTTGGCCCGGGCCGCTCTCCAGGAAAAGCGAGAAATTGAGGAGGAGCTCGAGGCGGTAGGTAATGAGCTGGCGGCTACGGATGATCACATCGAGCAGCTCAACGATGAGATCGCCAAGCTACAGAGTAAGCTAAATGACGCCAAGGCAAAGAAGAAGGCTCTGGTCATGCGCAGCCAGACCGTTGAGTCGCGCATCAAAGTGAAGCGCCAGGTCAACCGCGAGGCCCTCGATGAAGCCTTCGGTCGTTTCGAGCACTTCGAACGGCGGATGGATACCCTTGAGAGTCAGCTTGATGCCATGGATCTGGGCAAGGATGTAGCGCCATCCCTGGCGGCGGAAATCGACGCCCTGGCAGAAGATGAGAAGATTACGGAAGAACTTGAGCGTCTCAAGGCGGAGCTGGGCGAGGGTGATAGGAGCTCCAGCGCAGACAAGGCTTGAGTCGAGGTTTCATAGCCGTCCGAAGACCTGCGAGTCATTGGTTGCTGAGACGACATTAGCCACAGGAAACAGCGATGAATTTTTTTGAGTTCTTGTTTGTACCCACGATCCTGTTCATGGTCATTGTTGCGCCAGTCTGGATTGGTCTGCACTACAAGAGCGTGAATCGGTCTAGCCGGAGTCTGAATGCGGAGGACCGAGAAAACGTGGAGCATATCCTGCAAACCGTGGACAAGCTTACGGAGCGCATCGCCACCCTAGAGGCGCTCCTGGATGCGGAGCACGATGACTGGCGTGAGAACAGCGATAGCGTCGATGAGCATTCCGCAACGCAATCCCCCCGGGAAAGGAGTAAGTCATGACTAGGTATCACCGTAGGGATCGTCACGGACGACGGCGCCGTCGAAGCAGTCGGCGCAGGCAGTGGGGGCATTTCCGTGAGCGCCGCAACCACGGCTGGGGGATGGGCCTGTACCGCAACCGGCAAGACGGCAAGATCGGAGGTGTTGCGGCAGGGTTGGCGGATTATTGGGACGTGGCCGATTGGGTGGTGCGATTGATGTTTATCGGAGCGTTTCTGTTTACCGGGATGCTGGCGCTCTGGGCCTATGTGGCCGGGTTCTTTCTCCTTAGCCCCCGACCGGAAGATCGCTATGGGCGACGCCGGGAGCGAGAGACCTACGAGGACCTGCGCGCTGGTGACGACTCCGCCAATGAAGAGGCCTTTGGCCCGGAGATGGAGTACGACGAGCGCGCCCACGAGTATCGGCCCCGGCGCATGTTTCGCTACAGCGAAAGTGCCAGCGTACGGCTGGCCCGGGCTCGGGAGCGCCTCGATGCCGCTGTGCGACGGGTCGAGGCTATGGAAAGCTACGTGACGTCCCGGCGTTTCAATCTCAACCGCGAGTTCTCTCGCCTCTAGGGCAGAGGCCTCAGAATAGACCTTCGAAGGCGGGGTGTTTCCACTCCGCCTTTCACGTTATCCTCCTGACCTACAAAGAAAAAATCGCTGTCAGATACCGCTATCGGAGCAGCGAGGAGGAGGCATGAACAGCCCACGCATGGCTTTTTTCGACGGTGTACCGTTTCCCGGAGCGGATGGTATCGATCCCCATTATCTCCCCCCGCCGGCCGCCTGGCTGGCGCTTACGGAAATGCAGCGAGTAGTGTTGGAGGTTCTGTCTCTCGCTACCTTCAGATCGCTTTTAAACCGCCTTCCTCGAGGAGACGGGCATCCCGTTATGGTGCTGCCCGGCTTCCTGGGTTCCGATGCCTACAATGCGACGTTGCGGCGCTTTCTTACGGGTCTGGGCTACAAGGTCCACGGCTGGGGGTTGGGCCGAAATCTGGGGCCGAGGGATAACACCCTGGATAAACTCATGGATCGTCTGGCGTTCTTAGCGGATCGTCACGGCGCTGAGGTTTCCCTGGTGGGGCACAGCCTGGGCGGTATCTTTGCCCGCGAGATGGCGCGGGAAGATCCATCCCTGGTCCGGCAGGTGATTTCTCTGGGCAGCCCCTTTGGTCGAGGGCGCCACAGTGGTTCTTACCCCGCGCGGCTTTTCGAAGCCCTGAATCCCACGGAGGAATTGCCCGTGGCTTTGGATGAGCTCCATTGGTCGCCGCCCGTGCCTACCACGGCGGTGTATTCCAAGGGCGACGGTATCGTTAACTGGCGTACGGCGGTGCAAAGCGAAGATTTTACCCACGACGTGAGCCAGAGTATCCAGGTTCGCGGTAGTCACTGTGGTATGACCATGAATCCCACGGTTTGGTATCTCATCGCGGATCGTCTGCGTCTGGATTCCGATGGCTGGAAACCTTTCGACACCTCCGGTTTTCTAAAGATGGTGGTGCCCAGGTCTAGCTAAGCTGGCCTTGATCACGAGTTCATCAGCAGCCTTAAACCTTAGGGCAGGGTGTGCTACCAGGTTTTAGTTTTCGCCACCCTGGACGGGATTTAACTCGCTTTGCTGACTGCTGAAAGCGCTGAAGGCGTTGCTGCGAAGACCTGACAAGGGGTTCAACGGCTCGGTGCCGGAAACGTGCTTGAGGATGCGGTAGTAAAGGCCAGAAGCTGATCCATCGAGCAGGGCTTCTCGCACCATCCCGTCCGTATCCACGGACTCCGCCGCATCCAGCAGCCGGTTGAAGGTACGCAGGAAGTTTTCGCTGTGACGAGCTCGTACCGAGGTTCCGTAAAGTAACTCCCGAATGGCTTCAGGGTCGTCACGCCGTTCAGCGGCGGCGGCGATCATGCGCCGGACAAACAGGGCCTGATCGCCGGTGCTCGCTTCGGACCTAAGGCGGGAAAACTCATCGCTGCTCACCTCGCCGGAGCCCGTAACGCCGAAAACCGAGATGTAATGAAAAGCGGCTATGTTGCCCAGTTGGTCCTGCACCAGGTTGAGCAGTTTGAAGTAGGAGTCACGGCGAGAGTGCAGTTCCAGGCGTCGGGTGCTGCGTTCCTGCATGCTGATGGCACGCGTGTTGGCGGTGATTTCCTTTTGTTGCATAAAGTGACCGATCACTAGCCACAGAAATGCCAGGGGAGCAAAGGCACCTTCGAAGAAGCTGCCGATATCCGCGGTGGGCAGGGCGAGGAATTGGCTCCAGCCGACAATCTGCATGAGGTACACCAGGCCCGCGCCGATCCAGATGCTGGTGACGCTAAGGCCGAAAACGATTCGCCAATCCAGGCCCGTGGGCGGGTGCTGCTCTTCATCCATGAAGCGAGCATAACAGAGCCAGGGCAAGGTCTGTCAGGACGTTTATGAACCCCTTATGCTTGAGGGAAGCATTTTGGAGACTCGCCGTTGCAAGCCGTTGTAAAGGAGATGGGAGGCCAGGGTAGGCCGTTGTTTTTTGCTCATGCGAATGGGTATCCGCCGGGTAGCTACCGGCCCCTGTTTGACGCCCTTGGGGATCGATTCAGGATCGCTGCGGTGGAGCATCGTCCCCTGTGGGGAGATCGGGAGCCACCACGAAATCTTTCCTGGGACTTGTTTGCGAAGGACATGCTCACGGCCCTCGAAGATCAGTACGATGAGCCCGTATGGGTGGTCGGCCACAGCATGGGCGGCACCGCCGCGATTCTGGCTGCCGCTCTCGAACCAAAGCGTTTTGCCGGGCTTATCCTTCTCGATCCGGTGCTCCTACCGCGGCGCGTGGCCTGGGCGTCACGTTTTACGAGCGAGCGTCGACTGCAGAAGCTACCCATGATTCGCCGAGCCCTGGGCCGCCCCGAGACATTTCCAAGCCACGCCGAGGCCTTTGATTTCTACCGTCCCAAACGAGCGTTCCAGGGTTTGAGTGATGAGGCCCTTCGCCATTATGTGGAAGCCAGTAAGACGGCCCATGCCGGCGTTGGCGTGGTTCTGCGTTACCCAAAACGCTGGGAGGCCGCCGTATATGCAAGCCCGCCCTGGGTGCGAAAACCCCTTCGGTCCCTCACCATGCCGACCCTGGGTTTACGCGGGGCCGACAGCGACACCCTGAGCCCCAAAATGCTCCAGCGCTGGCGGCACTGGCAGCCATCGGCGACCCTGGAAGAGGTTGCCGGTGGGCACTTGTTTCCCCTGGAACACCCGCGCGCGACGGCGCAACGGATTATCGCCTACGTTTCCGCGAATAATTCTGCCTAACAGGCTTTCCGCGTGATCCCCTGGGCCTATAATCGGGGGTAACGGACAGGAGATCACCCATGGGCAAATTATTGATCATCGCGGATAAGGGCGACACTTGCGTGGCCACCTCTCGCGGACTGCAGTTGGCCGCGAAGCTGGGACACAGCGCGGAGGTTGTCGCTTTTACCTATGCACCCCTGGGTAAATTGGGTACGGATAAGGCCGCCCAGAGCAAGATGCGCCAGCAAGTTCTGGACCGTCGTAGGGAACAGGTACAGGCGCGTATAGATCGCTTTGCGCAACCGGGACAGAAGATCGCTTTTAAAGTGGTATGGATGAAAGACATCCACTCGTGGATCGTCAAGCGGGCGACCAGCGTGCCCTTCTACGCGGTCGTTAAGACGAACCATGACAGCGGTTCCATGACCTATACGTCCACAGACTGGCACCTGCTCCGGGCTTGTCCGGCCCCGATTCTCATCACGGCGGAAAACAAATGGCATCGCACGAAGCCCGTGATGGCGGCGCTAGACCTGGACACGACTCGCAAGTCCAAGCAAAAGCTCAACAGCACCATCCTCGGCGAGGCAAAAGCAATCGCCGAAGCCTTGGGCGTGGAGCTGAAGATTATCTCTGCCATTGAAGTGCCAACGCTATTGGCGGACCTCGATCTCGTAGACCCTTTGACCTATGCGAAGGAGCATCGGGAAAAACTTCTTCCCCACCTAAAAGCTCTCGCCAAGGCCCATGATGTACCAGAGAAGGACTTTGTCACCAAGCGGGGCCCGGTGGATCGTGTGATTACCTCTCAAGCAGCAAAGGTCCGGGCGCAGTTGGTTGTTATGGGCACGGTGGCCCGTCAGGGACTCAAGGCCAAGCTCATAGGCAATACGGCGGAATCGGTTCTTCATCACCTGCGTACGGATGTACTGGCGATGAAGCCAGATCCCTGATTCCCCTCGCCATCTTTGTTTCTGGAGACGCGCCGGGCGCGTTTCCCTTGTGGAGTAGCTAGTTGTGACCAGTCCCATTAAGACCCGTCTTGCCGATTTGGACGAGAGTCTGTTCATTCCTCGTGAATTGAGTTGGTTGTCCTTCAACGCGCGGGTGCTGCAGGAGGCTGCGGACCCGGACGTACCGGAAATCCAGCGTCTGCGTTATCTGGGGATTTTTTCCAATAACCTCGATGAATTCTTTCGCGTGCGGGTGGCGGAGGTGCGGCGCTTGATTTCCGTGTCCTCGGGCAATCCTCGACAACGGGCCAAGGAACTCCTGGCGGCGATTCAAGCGGAAGTTGTTTCTCTGCAGCACGACTTCGACCGGGTTAAAGAGTCCGTGATGCGGGCCCTGGAGGCGCGTCGCATCTACATGGTCAACGAACGGGAATTGGATGATGGGCAAGCGGCGTTCGTGCAGCAGTTCTTCACCTCCACTCTGCGACCGGAGTTGGACCCGATTCTGTTTGTGGATGGCGCGCCGATCCCGGTGCTGAACGATGAATCACTGTATCTGGCGGTGGACATCGAATCTGGGAAAAAGCATCGAGTCGCGGTGGTCGAGGTGCCCACGGATCGATTGAATCGTTTCGTGGAAATTCCTCGGCGTTCTGGTCAGGCGGGGCGCTTCTTTATCTCTCTGGACAACGTGATTCGTGCCTGTCTGCCGCAAATGTTTCGCGGCGTGTTACCCATCGATTCTGCTCGGGCCTTCTGCTTCAAGTTTTCCCGAGACGCGGAGTTAGAGCTCGATGTGGGCATCATGGAAAGCCTTATCGAGAAAATGGCCAGTAGCCTGAAGCAGCGGCGGAAAGCTGATGCGGTGCGGTTTGTTTACGACGCGCAGATGCCCAAGCGCTTACTGGAGTTTCTCTCCAGCAAGTTTTCTCTGGGTAAGTACGACAGTCTGATTCCCGGTGGCCGGTATCACAATTCAAAGGATTTCATGGCCTTTCCCTCCGTTGGGCCAAAGTATCTGGAACTGAAACCTTTGCCGGCCGTGCCGCTGCCTGAAGTAGATGGCGCGGAGAACATCCTCGCGGCGCTGCGCGAACGAGACGTCCTGCTCTACTACCCCTACCATTCCTTTGACTATGTGATCGATCTGCTCAAGACGGCGGCCATGGATCCCCAGGTCGAGAGCATCAAGATCTGTCTGTATCGCGTGGCCTCTCAGTCTCGCGTGGTCGATGCCTTGCTTAATGCGGTACACAACGGTAAACGGGTCCTGGCCGTGGTTGAGTTGGCAGCCCGTTTTGATGAGCAGGCCAATATCACCTGGGCCCAGCGGCTCACGGAAGGTGGTATTGAGGTGAAGTTCGGTATTCCGGGGCTCAAGGTGCACAGCAAGCTGCTGTTAATCCAACGTCGGGAAGAGGGCCAGAGCCGCTACTACAGCCATATCGGCACCGGTAACTTCAACGAGAAAACCGCCCGCCTATACACGGATTTTTCCCTGCTTACCTACGATCAAAAGCTGGGTCGTGAGGTACGCAACGTTTTTGATTTCCTACAGTACACCTATCGTCGTCACGAATACGACCACCTGTTGGTCTCTCCCCACAGCTCCCGTACGGGGTTGTTACGCATGATCAAACGGGAGATTGATAACGCGCGGAAAGGCCTGCGGGCGGCCATGACCCTCAAATGCAACAATCTCGTGGATCGAGAAGTGGTCATGAAGCTCTATGAAGCCAGCGATGCCGGCGTGGAGATTCGCCTGATCGTACGCGGCATGTGTTCTCTGCAGCCTGGTGTTAAAGGCATTTCCGAGAACATCCAGGCGATCAGTATTGTGGATCGTTACCTGGAGCATCCCCGGGTGTATGTGTTCTACAACGCCGGTGAGCCGGAGTACTACATTGGCTCTGCGGATCTCATGACGCGAAATCTCGACTATCGCGTTGAGGTGCTGTGTCCCGTGAGGGACCCGGCGGCTCGTGAACTCATGCAAACCGTACTGGATATTCAGTGGCACGATAACGTCAAAGCGCGGGTACTGGATCGAGGACAGAGCAACCGCCTGGTAGGGCGGAAGGGCAAGTCTGCCGCTATTCGCTCCCAGGAAGCCATCCACAGCTATCTGCAGGATGGCAAGCGGCCTCGCTTACCGCGGTCGAATATGTCTTTGCCTGCGAAGCAACGGAAGAAGAACGGAAAGAAATAGTCTATGGCCGGAGCAACCTTACTCGCCTTATTCGACGACATCGCCACCCTGATGGACGATGTCTCGGTGATGACCAAGGTTGCAGCGCGCAAGACCGCCGGGGTGCTCGGTGATGATCTGGCGGTCAATGCGGAGAAGGTCACCGGCGTAGCCGCAGAGCGAGAGCTCCCCGTGGTGTTTGCCGTGTTCAAAGGGTCCCTCCTGAACAAGTGCCTGTTGGTTCCGGCGGCGTTGGTGATGGTTGCCGTGGCGGACTGGATCATCACGCCCCTGCTCATCGCCGGGGGCTTGTTCCTATGTTACGAAGGTTTCGAGAAGGTCTGGCACAGCCTTTCCCACAGTCGCGAAGATCGGGCGGCCCAGGCCAACGCTCTTCGAGAGCGACTGGAGGCGGAGGGTGGCGACCCTGTGGTTCTTGAAAAGAAGCGTATTCGAGGCGCTATACGCACGGACCTAATACTGTCGGCGGAGATCATCGTGATCACCCTGGGTATCGTCGCCGCTCAACCCCTGGCGGTCCGCGCCGGTGTGCTCACCAGCATTGCTTTGCTAATGACCTTCGGCGTCTATGGCCTGGTGGCGGCCATTGTGAAGCTCGATGACCTGGGTCTTCATCTCTATCAGCGGGATGGAGACGGCGCCGGAGCTGGACTGCTGCGCGGCCTGGGGCGCGGGCTCCTGGCCTTCGCCCCTCGATTTATGAAAACCCTGACCATCGTAGGCACGATCGCCATGTTTCTCGTGGGGGGCGGTATTTTGGTGCACGGTATTAGCGGTCTGCATCATCTGTTGGAGACCCTTCAGGGCGCAATGATCCCTGGCACAGACACGGCGTTACTGGCGGCATTGCTGCCGCAGTTGTACGCCCTTGCGGTCGGCCTTATTGCGGGAGCCCTGGTGTTTGGCGTTTTGGCGGTCTTGAAGTCCGTTCGCCCAGGGGCTCCGTCAGCGGAGCAGAGATCCCAAAAGACCCCGGAATAGCTTTTTCCCCAGAGAACGCCCCGCCGCGGAGCCCAGACTTCGCGCCATGCTTTTTACGAAGGCTTCACTGGAGCTCTGGCGCGTGCGTCCCGTGCGTTTTCGCGCGGCTGCGTCCCGGCGCTGCACGGAGCGCTCATTCCGCTCGGATTGTTGCTTTTCCGCTCGGGCGAGCAGCAGTTCATGAGCGCTTTGGCGGTTTATGGACTCGGCGTAGCGCCGTCCGTTGGGGTCGTTGGCCAGTACCGCCTGTCGCTCGGCCAGGGTAGCTTTACCCATGCGGGAGGAGGGTGGCCGCACCAGGGTGCGTTGCACCACCGATGGAACACCTTTCTTTTGTAGGGTGGAGACCAGCGCTTCACCGACACCGAGTTCGCTGATCACCGTCTCCGTGTCGAGCTCAGGATTTGCGCGAAAGCTCTGCGCCGCGACGCGAACCGCCTTGCGCTCCTTGGGGGTGTAGGCGCGTAGCGCGTGCTGCACTCGATTCCCGAGTTGGGCCAGGACACTATCGGGAATATCCGCTGGGCTCTGGGTGACGAAGTAAACGCCCACGCCTTTCGAGCGGATTAATCTCACCACCTGTTCGATGGTTTGCAGCAGCACCTTCGGGGCGTCCTGGAACAGCAGGTGAGCCTCATCGAAAAAGAATACCAGCTCCGGCTTCTCCGGGTCGCCTAATTCCGGTAATTGTTCGAAGAGTTCTGAAAGAATCCACAGGAGAAAGGTGCTGTAGACCTTGGGGCTTCGGATCAGGGTGTCTGCCGCCAACACGTTGATGACGCCGCGACCGTCTCGAGTCCGTTGCATCAAATCCTGTAGTTCGAGGGCAGGTTCACCAAAAAAGTGCTTGCCACCCTCGCGCTCTAGCATCAACAAACGACGCAGGATTGCGTTTACCGACGCGGTCGCGACTCGGTAGGTACTGCCGAGATCCTTGCGGTTATCGGCCAGGTGCTGAAGGGTAGTGCGCAAGTCGGCCAGATCGAGCATCAGGAGGCCATTGTCGTCGGCGTACTGAAACACCAGCGTCAGCACACCTTCCTGAGTCTCGTTGAGATCCAGTAAGCGGGCCATGAGTTGTGGCCCCATCTCGCTCAAGGTCGTTCTGACTGGTGTGCCTTTTTTGCCGAATAGATCCCAGAAAGCGACGGGGTAAGCCTGTTGCTTGTAGTCGCTGATACCTATGCTGGCGACGCGCTCATCAACTTTCCTATGGGGTTTGCCGGCCTGGCTGAGGCCAGATAGATCCCCTTTTACATCGGCGAGGAAAACCGGCACGCCGATGTCGGAAAACCCTTCCGCCAGGCATTGGAGGGTGACGGTTTTGCCAGTACCGGTGGCCCCGGCGATCAAACCATGACGATTGGCATAGGCGGGATTAAGACGGATCTGACCACTACTGGCACCACCAATTAAAAAGCCGGGGGAACCAGCGTTTTTTTCACTCATTGCTTACCTTTTGCTTTGGTTTTTGGGGTGGCTTTTGGCCGCGCCTTTGCGGTGGCGGCTTTTTTTGCAGGGCTTTTAGCGGGGCGGGTCGTAGCCTTCTTCTTGGCTTTCAGGGCTGTTGTTTTCTGACCAGCACTTTTCGTCCGGGGTTTTGCCTTGCGTCGTGCGCTGATGTTTTTGCGTTCCGCAGCCGACCCGATGCCAGCAATCTGTTCCAATTCAGCCAGGGCGTCTTCGAGATGGTCGATGATTCGTTGGATCTGCGGCATGGAGCGGCGACAAGCCACGATGCCAAAATCCAGTTGGTCGTGATAGCTCACGAGGGTGATGTTCATGGCAAAGCCATCGAAAACGATGGAGGCCGGATAGATGCCGTCAAGGCGAGCGCCGCTCCAGTACAGAGGCTTACGGGGTCCGGGAACATTGGATACCACGGTGCTGAAAGCGGGAAACTTCGAGCCCAACCCCAGGATAGAGGTCACTAGCGCGGGAAGCTGCGTCAATTGCATAAAGAGGGCAGCTTCTGCGGGGGAGAGTTCTCTGAGGAGGTCCTTGCCGGCGCGCATGGATTCCTGAATCGTGCGCAGGCGTTTCTCGGGGTCGTAGACATTGGTGGCCATGTCCGCGGTTATAAAGCCAACGGCATTGGTGGACTCCAGGTCTCCTTCTTCTCGAAGGGATACGGGCGCCATGGCTTTCAGGGAGTGGAGGGGCAGCTCATCCCGGGCCAGGAGGTAACGGCGCAGGGCTCCGGCGCAGATGGCCAGAACAATATCGTTCACCGTGGCGTCCAGCGCCGCGCAAACCCGCTTCACGCGATCAAACTCAAAAGTTTGGGCGACAAAACGTCGTGCTCCAGATACGCGTGTGTTGATCGAAGTGCGCGGCACGTTGTGCCAGGGCACGGCGAGATTGCCGGAGCGACCGACGAAGGCAAGACCGAAACGGCGCATGGCTGTCGCCAGGTGCATACTGGAATCGTACTGGCTTTTCAGCGCTTCAAGGACATTGCGTAGATTCCGTTCCGTAGGCCGAGGCGTACGCTTTTTCTTTGCGCCGAAACGTTGCCGTTTGTATACCTCGTAGGCTTCCAGGGAGAAGGGCGCATAGCCCGTCTTATCCCGAGGGCTTTCCGAGCACATGGCCCGGGTGATGTGCATGGCTCCCATGCCGTCGATGGCCGCGTGATGGATCTTGTTGTACACGGCAAACTGTCGGCCCTGGAGACCTTCTATGATGTGCAACTCCCACAGGGGGCGGGTGCGATCTAGAAGGGTGGTGTGTAGGCGGGAGGCCAGGGAAAACAGCTCCCGGTACCGACCGGGTGCCGGTAGGGCGGAATGACGGACGTGATAGTCCATGTCGATGTGTTCATCTTTTTCCCAGTAGAGCCCGGTTTTGCCGGTCACCACATAGTCGCCAAATGGTTGGCGAAACTCCGTGGCGCTTCGCAATTGCTCGGCCAGGTCTTCCAAGAACTTCTGTTCGTTAACACCGCGGGGCAGGGTGAACAGGTTGATGCCGCCAACGTGCATCGGCGTTTCGCGCTTTTCGAGGAGCAAAAAGCCGGCACTGGTGAGGTCGAGTCGTCTCATTATTAGGTACCTCCGTTGCCAATCATCCTAAACATTTTGCGCCGCTGATGTAAGCGGAGGATACGGAAAAGGGCGACGTGGCTATCCGGGATTGAAGTCGGGTACCTGGCTGTCCATTGTGGCTTCGACGCTTTCTAGAAAGCGTCGGGGTTGGCGTC
>DIYG01000022.1:16036-40486 GCA_002428935.1 Halieaceae bacterium UBA6060 | reverse complement strand
GGCACGGCAGGTCACTCACGGTGCCTATGATCACAGCGGCAGCCTGGGCTGGAGCGCAGATTCCACAGAGTTGTTTTTCTCCGCTAATCGCGGTGAGGACCGCGCCTTGAATGTTGTCAATTCGGACATCTATCGGGTCTCACGAGACGGTGGCGAGCCTGTCGCGCTTACGGATCGCCAGGGCCCTGACGGTAGTCTAAGAGTGTCTCCCGATGGGCAGCGTATCGCCTATCTCGGCTGGGATGATAAGGGCATGTCCTATAGCCGGGATCGGCTCTATGTCATGAACAGTGATGGCAGTGATTCTCGAGAACTGTTGGAGGACCTTGATCGTTCCATAAGCAATCCTCAATGGTCTGAGGATGGGCGGCGGATTTTCTTCCAGTTCGATGACCGTGGTTCCACGGTGTTGGCCGTCACGGATTTGCGCGGTCGTATGACGAGACTGGCGACGGACCTTAGCGGTACCTCTCTCAGCCGCCCCTACACGGGAGCGGCCTACGGTGTGGGTGGCGATGATCGCTACGCCTTTACCATGGGCACACCTAAGAGCCCGGCGGAACTGGCCACGGCGCGTGATGGTCGCGATCCCAAGGTTCTTACGGCCTTGAATGAGAATGGTATCGGTGCACGTTCCCTGGCCGAGGTGGAAGAGCGGTGGCTCGCATCACCGGTGGGTGATGAGCAGATCCAGGCCTGGGTGGCCTTCCCCCCTGGCTTCGATCCCGAGAATAAGTATCCCCTGATCCTGGAGATCCACGGTGGTCCGCACACGGCCTATGGACCACACTTTTCCACGGAAGTGCAGCTGTACGCGGCGGCGGGCTACGTGGTGCTTTACGTAAACCCTCGGGGTAGCACGAGCTACGGTGAACGTTTCGCCAACCTTATCCATCATAACTACCCCAACGAAGACTACGATGATTTGATGGCCGCGGTGGACGCCGTCGTTGCCGAGGGCTATGTCGATGAGGAGCGGCTCTTCGTGACCGGTGGTAGCGGCGGTGGAGTTCTCACGGCGTGGATCGTCGGAAAGACCGATCGCTTTCGTGCGGCTGTGGTGGCCAAACCGGTGATCAACTGGGCGAGTTTTGTGCTGACGGCGGATATCTCTCCCTACGTATCGCGTTACTGGTTCCCCGTTATGCCCTGGGAAGATCCCCAGCACTACTGGGAACGATCGCCGTTGTCTCTGGTTGGAAATGTGAGCACGCCGACCATGTTGCTCACCGGCGGCTCGGATTTGCGCACGCCCATGTCCGAGACCGAGCAGTATTACCAGGCCCTCAAGCTTCGTGGCATCGATACGGCGATGGTGCGGATTCCGGGCGCGTCTCACAGTATCGCCAAGCGTCCCACCCAGCTCATGGCCAAGGTGGCGGCGATTCTGGAGTGGTTCGAGCGGTATGATCAGGACGAGGAGGCTTAGGCCATGACACGTGCGGTAGAGGTCACCGTCGCCGGCGGACCGGAGGTGATGCAGCTCGTCGATCGGGATCTCCCAGACCCGGGACCCGGGCAGGTACGTGTGGCGAACCGAGCCATAGGTCTTAACTACATCGATACGTACCATCGCAGCGGGCTCTACCCACTGCCCTTGCCCTCGGGCATAGGCCTGGAGGGTGCCGGGGTGGTGCAGGCCGTGGGCGAGGACGGGGAGTTTCAGGTCGGCGATCGGGTGGCCTACTGCGCCGCAACGATTGGCGCCTACGCCGAAGCGGTGAATCTACCGGCGGAGCGTGTGGTGCCTATCCCCGACGGCGTCGATTTTGACACAGCGGCCGCGGTGCTGCTCAAGGGCGCCACCGTCGAGTATCTCCTCCAGCGCCTGTTTACGCTTCGTCCGGGGCATCGAACTCTCTTTCACGCTGCAGCTGGTGGCGTGGGGCTCCTGTTTGGTCAGTGGGCGGCCGCTTTGGGTGCAGAGGTGATCGGTACCGTAAGCACGGAAGGAAAGCGAGAGCTGGCATTGGCCCACGGTTACAGCCATTGCTTGCTTAGTGGTGAACATGGCTGGGTGGACGAGGTGCGTCGTCTTACCGATGGCGAGATGTTACCCGTGGTGTACGACGGTGTGGGCGCGGCGACGTTCTACCAGTCCCTGGATTGTCTCGCACCACGGGGTCTTATGGTGAGCTTTGGCAATGCCTCGGGCAGTCCACCGGCGCTGGATCTGCAACAGCTGTCTCAGCGGGGATCTCTGTTCATCACCCGGCCTACCTTGTTCAGTTACGTGGCAACTCGGGAAGATATGCGCGCCTGTGCGGCGGCGGTCTTTGATCGGGTGCTGGATGGCACCCTGCGCGTGGAGATAGCCCAGCGCTACCCCCTCGTTGAGGTCCAGCGGGCACACGCGGAATTGGAAGCACGGCGTACCGTTGGGTCGTCCTTGCTGATTCCCCAGGTCGACTAAAGCTCTTGGCTGGGGCTGGGCATTCTAGAGCTAGGGTTTAGAGAAGCTTTTGGGCCGGATGTTTTTGCTTAAGGAGCGTCAGGCCTGAACCCCATCACCTGGACCCGGTGCATCAATGATTGGGTGGCGCGGGCCAGGCTTTGACCGGTACGGCTGCCTCTTGGGCTTCCGTGGCCGCGATAAGTGTTTCCGCTGTTTGGGGGCCAACGAGCACCGCATGGAGCTTCCCCTGCGGCGTCACTACCAGAGTGGTGGGTAACACCTGAGGCTTTTCCAATGCAAAGCGCGGGCCCGGGTCTTCTTCAAGGGTGGGAAAGGCGACTTGCAGAGTGTCCAGTTGCGACTGCAACTCCTCGCCCTGAGCGCCGTCAAAGTTCACTCCCAGGACGCGGTATCCATCGACGTTGTCAAGCTCGTTGAGTTCTGGAATCTCCTTGATGCAGGGCTTGCACCACTGGGCCCAATAATTGATGAAGGTCCAGGCACCACTTGGGGCTAGAGGATCGTTGCCGCGGGGCTCCGCGCAGGCCTGGAGCAAGGGAATTATCAGCAACACGCTTAGAGCTTTGCGCAGACGGGGGGCTAACAGCATCGTCATACTCCAGACGCGGTTTTATGGGTATCGAGGGTGGGATGCTCTTGAGGGTCTTTCCTGGTCTCACCGAACAGCTCGGCTAAAGACAGGCTCATCTCCTGGCGGTTGTGCTCCCGCCGTCGCGTTAACAGATCGATAGCACGCGTTTCCCAGGCGGGTAGTTCCGACCGGGGTGGGGACGATAAATCGCCATCGCGAGCCAGCCAGTCATGCAATTGCCAGAGGCTGACGCCGTGAAGATCTCGGGCCAATAGATAGTGACCATTGTCGTCCTGGGTGATCACCCGGTGACGGGTCAGGATGTCGCGAAGTTGTTGCCAGCTCTCCGCGTCGACGGCCAGGTCGCGATTTTGGTACAGCTCCAGTTCTCGTAGCGTGCGGCCCTTGCGCTGTCGTTGCCAGAGCGCCTCTAGGAGTTCCAAAGCTTTTAGCAGTAGCGGGCGGCGAGCCTGGGCATCGCTTTGATAGGCCGAAAGGCTGTGCACCACGATGCCCCCCAGTAGCACGATGATCCACGAGATGTATATCCACAGCAGAAACAGAGGCACTGCGGCAAAGGCCCCGTAGATAAAGGTGATGCTCGATCCGGCGACGAGTTTCGTGAACATCGCCCGGGCGATATTGAAGCTCATGGCGGCGAGTACTCCTCCAACCAGGGCGTGGCGCAGGGGGACTCGACAGTTTGGTACGGCGGCGTAAACCAACGTGAAACCGAGGACCTGCAAGAGGTATGGTGTCGTGCGCAGTAGTAGGCCTCCCACACCGATGATGTCCCAGTGTTCCAATTGATTGGCGAAGGAGGCTAGATAGGTGCTGACGCCAAGCCCCAGGCCAATGGTCACCGGCGCGAGGGATAGCACGGCCCAGTACAACAGGAAGCTCGATACGGCACCGCGATTGCCTCGGGTGCGCCAGATACGATTAAAGGCCTGCTCGATGTTGCGCAACATGAGCACCGCTGTGATCACCAGAAAGGCGATGCCGAAGCCGGTGAGATTCTTTGCCTGGCGAGAGAAATCGTTGAAATAGTCTTCAAGCCCTGCCGATGTTTCTGGGACCAGGTTCTCGAATAACAGTTCCTGGATTTCCGCTTCCAGGCCTTGGAAGGCGGGTATGGCCGACGCCATGGTGTACAGCACCGTCATCAGAGGGACGAGGGCAAACAAGGACATATAGGTAAGCGCCGCCGCCCCGTCCCGGCAGCGATCTGTGTTGTAGCGCTCCACCAGATACCGTAGCCGATGGAACCCGTTTTCCAATAGTTGTCGCCATTGATCCATGGGCGGAGTATCGCAGAATCCGCGGCTTCTGAGCATCACGTTCCTCGCTTCGACAGACCCCGTGAATGACGATCTTGGCCGATGACTCCCTTTGCTATACTCCGCCGCCCCTGGTCGCCCTCTCGAGCGCTTTCCCCATGCCATCCGATCGTTCCGAAAATCCCTATGTATTGGTGCTGTATTACAGTCGTTCCGGGAGCACCGACGCCATGGCGCGGCAGGTTGTGCGGGGGGTGAGCACGGTTTCCGGTATCGACGCGCGGTTGCGAACGGTGCCTCCGGTTTCCAACGACTGTGAAGCGATCACGGACCAGGTGCCCGATGACGGCCCGACCTATGCAAGCCAGGACGATCTTTGTTCCTGCGCGGGGCTGGTGCTGGGTTCACCGACGCGTTTTGGCAATATGGCGGCGCCCCTCAAGTATTTCATGGATCAAAGCTCGGAGCTGTGGCTCAGCGGCTCCCTGATTGACAAACCCGCCGCTGTATTCACTTCCACATCGAGTCTCCACGGTGGACAGGAAAGCACACTGCTGTCCATGCAGCTTCCCCTCTTACACCACGGTATGTTGCTCGTCGGCCTGCCCTACAGCGAACCGGGAATGATGACCACCCAGGCCGGTGGGACGCCCTACGGTGCTAGCCACTGGGCCGGTGCCACCGGTGGTCGTTCCATGGATGCGACGGAGCAGGAACTATGTCGGGCCCTCGGTCGTAGGGTCGCGGAGCTATGCCTTCGCCTGGGAGCGGGAGCCGGCGCGTGAATCCAGCGCGAGGCGTGGTCGCTGGCAGAATCTGGTTGGGTCTGTGGCTCTCGCTGCTCACCCTCTTGTTCACTCAGGCCATGGACGCCTGGCAGCGTGCGGTGCCCGCACCCGTCTGGCTCCTATGGTTTTTGCCCCTGCTCATTCTGCTCCCAGGGCTGTGTCGTGATCGTTTGCGCAGTGTGGCTTGGCTGTCCTTTGTCAGTCTCATGTACTTTGTTTGGTCTGTGCTGCGTCTATTCGCCGAGCCCGATTCTTTTCGCGCCCAGGTTGAACTCCTGGCGGTGGTGCTCTTGTTTCTGTGTTCCATGTTTTATCTTCGCCACCGCGGCCGCGAGTGCCGGGCGGCCAACGCCAACGCTTCGGAGGCCTAGGTAATGATTCGACGTTTTCTGCGCGGTGTCTGGAATGCCATTTCAGTTGTCCGCCGTTCCCTGGCTAATCTTCTATTTATTGTGTTGCTGATCCTGCTGGGCGTGGTTATTTTTGATAAACCCGCGCCGCTCCCCGAGCGCGCTGCCCTAAGCCTTGATCTCAGCGGTCGAGTGGTTGACCAACGGACCCGCGTCGACGCGAGTAGTCTTGTCTTTAGTGACGGCGCTGCAGAGCGAGAGATCTTGCTCACAGATCTTATCGATGCGGTGGAATTGGCGGCGACCGACGAGCGTATTACAGCGCTGGTACTGGAACTCGATGGTTTGTTGTCCATCGGTCAGAGTAAGACCACCGAGTTGGCCGCAGCCATCGAACACTTCCGAACCTCAGGGAAGCCGGTGGTTGCAAGAGGTGATTACTATACCCAGGATCAGTATCGCCTGGCGGTGGAAGCGGACCACATACTCATGCACCCCATGGGAGCCGTCGGTCTGGAGGGCTTTAGCTATTTTGGTAACTACTTTGCTCCTGCTCTGGAAAAGTTGTCGGTAAGCATGCACGTGTTTCGCGCGGGTGACTTCAAGTCTATTGCGGAACCATTCCTTCGGGCCGATATGTCCGAAGGCGAGAAGGCCATCACCAGTGCCTGGCTTGAGGATCTCTGGTCCTACTACAGCGCTCGGGTAGAGGAGCGACGGGGAATGGTCGATGGCGAGCTAAACGCCTTGCTAGGGGCATACCCGGAGCGACTGCGAGCCGCACAGGGTGACCCTGCGCAGCTAGCGGCTGATGCGGGCCTGGTGGACGAGGTCCTTGATCGAGCTCAGCAAAAAGCCTATCTGGCGGCGCTGGTGGGTGCTGAGGAAGAGGACGGGCGGTACAAGGCCATCCCCTTCGAGCAGTATCTGCAACGGGCGGACCGGCCCTTGTCGATCGATGGCGCAGACCATGTGGCCGTTGTAACGGCCCAGGGCAACATCGTCCCTGGTTCTCAGACCCTTGGGGTTATTGGTGCGGACGCTATTGCCGAGCAGCTTCGAGAAACTGCGGAGCAAGAGGGATTACGCGCCGTGGTTCTGCGTCTGACGACCGGTGGCGGTAGCGTCTTTGCCTCGGAAATCGTCCGCGAGGAAGTGGCCCGTATTCGCGCCCAAGGAATTCCTGTGGTGGCGAGCATGGGCAGCGTTGCCGCGTCAGGGGGCTACTATATAGCCACGGCTGCCGAGCACATCGTGGCCACGCCAACCACCTTAACGGGGAGTATCGGTGTGTTCGCCGCCTTCCCCACCCTGGAAAAGCTTCTGGAGCGCGGCGGCGTATACACCGATGGCGTTGGTACCACACCGCTGGCCGGAGGCTTGCGACCCGATCGTTCGCTGGCTCCCGCCTTATCCGATGCTATTCAACAATCGGTGGATCAGCTTTACGAGGGTTTTCTGGCTTTGGTGATGGACAGCCGATCTTTGGATCGCGCCCAGGCCGAGGCGGTGGCCGAAGGACGGGTGTTTAGCGCGGAAAAAGCCCTGGCCATGGGTCTCGTAGATGAGTTGGGTGGACTACAGGAGGCTACGGAACGGGCAGCGAAGATTGCTGGTCTGGAAGAAGATAAGTATGAAGTTATCCTGATGCAACCACAGTTGACTCCTCAGGAACTGCTTTTCCAGCAACTTACGGACGTGCTGGGTGTTCGGTTATCAACGCCGACCGCTCTGAAAGGAGTGTTGCGTTGGTTGGCGCCGGCGGTAGACGCGGTCTCTTTCCTGGACAGTTTCAACGATCCACGGAACATGTACATGCGTTGTCTTAGCTGCGCGCCCTAGATTCAGGGTCAGCCAGGGTCAGAGTACGGATGCATTGGGCTTCGATACGGAAGTATCAGCCCAGTCTAAGCTGGCGGTAGGTGGTTTGGGTCCCCCGGGGTACACAAAAATACCCCGAAGGACGATAGGGGCCATGAACCTCGGCCCTAGGGCAGGGCTTAGGCCGCTTCGGCGTTCTCCGCCGGACGGGGCATGTGGATATCCATTTGTGGGAACGGGATGCTGATACCCTCGGCGTCGAAGCGCAGTTTTACCGTTTCCGTGGTGTCCCAAAGAACCGCCCAGTAGTCTTCTGCTTTCACCCAGGGGCGAACGAGGAAGTTGACGCTGGAATCGCCCAGTTCACCGACGGTGACCACCGGCGCAGGCTCGGCGAGGACTCGTTCGTCGGCCCCTACCACATCCTCAAGGATCTTCTTCGCCTTGCGCAGATCATCCTCGTAGGCAATACCAAACACCATATCGACGCGGCGCGTCGGTCGCGCAGAGAAATTGGTTATATTGCCGCCGATGATGGCACCGTTAGGGACGATAATTTCCTTGTTGTCCGGTGTCGTCATGACCGTGGTGAAGATACTGACACTCTCCACGACGCCCATGGCGCCCCCGGCCTCAACAAAGTCACCTTTCTGAAACGGCTTGAAGATGATCAGCATGACTCCGGCGGCGAAGTTCCCCAGGGAACTTTGCAGGGAGAGACCGATGGCCAGGCCTGCGGCACCCAACAGAGCGACGAGGGAGGTTGTATCGACGCCCAACTGACTGAGCGCGGCGATGGCGACAAACAGTAAACCGACCCATCGCAGAATCGAGCAGATGAAGTTGACCAGGGTTTCATCCATGTTTCGGGCGAGCATCACACGATGAATCACCTTGACGATTCGCCCGACGACCATGCGGCCGACGTAAAAGATCACGAAGGCAAGGAGCAGAGCCGTGCCGTACTTTATTGCCAGGGGCATCCACTGATCAGGATTAGTCAGAAGCTCCATGGTTTTTCCTCCTGCTTTGAGCCTGCCGTGAGGCCCTTAGGTTGATGAACTGCGCAGGCTTTGGGCAAGCGCAGTGCTGAATTTCCACAACAGTTCGCTCATGCGGTGAGCGATATTCGTATCTGAGACAGTCGTGAGGGTTACCCGTTCGTCGAACTGGACGACAGCGGTTACCGTCGTCGCATCCGATGTGTGCCCCCAGCGACCCTCGGCGCGGAGCATCACTTCGTTGCCGACAGCCTCGAAGTTTTGTATTTCAATGCGTAGCCGCCAATCGGGCGCGCCTCTGGGTACCTCAGGGAAACGCGTTACCTGACGAGTATTCAGCTCCTGCTCCAATCGAGAGGCGATGACCCGCTGTACACCGAGGTCCAGGGGTTCCGACCAGCGGCGGTTGGCGTCGTAGCGCAGCAGGTAATCAGAGTCGCGGAGGAGTAGCTCGTCCCGCAACAGGAAATCTGGCAGGACCACCGCGTCCATGACAATCAACGGCGTGTCGGTTTGCGCAGGCTCTGGATTGCCATCGCTAAGTTGAAGGTAGCGGATGGGCACGGAATTCACGGCGCAGCCGATGCACAAGCCAGCTATAAGTGAAATCGCAAAGCCGCGACCGTGGCGCAGAGGGTTTTGACCACTGAAAGTCATTGTTCCGTTGCTCCCCGTCCGCGCAGCAGCGCTTCGGGGTGCTCTTCCAAACTTCTGGCGAGAGAGCGCAGAGCCCGTGCGGCTAGGGAAATTTCCTGCACGGCCTGGCTTATCTGCCGCCGGGGCGCCGAGTCCGGTGCCGTTGCCGCCTCCAAACGCGCCAGGGTGCCGTTGGCGGACACCAGAGCTTCTTCAAGACTGGCCAGGGAGCTGTTGATGCGCACGCCGATCTGGGGGATCTGTTCGTTGAGGGCCGCGACGGTCTCTCGGCCATCTTCAATGATGCCCACGAGGGCGGGAGTGCTCGCTTCAACCAGCTGAGTTACGGATTTACTGGCGGCCTCCAGGGAGGCCACGCTACTGCGAAGGGAAGTTGGCAGGGCCTGCATGTCCGGGTCGTTCAGCAGAGCATCAAGCCCCGTGGCGATACGGTCAATGCTCTCGGAGATTTCAGCGTAGTCGATGGATTCCAGGGACTGCCGTAGCTGCTCCAGTTCCGTGGGAATCGTTGGAATCTGCGGGTGGGGAGAGTCGACTTCCTGCAGGTTCATTTCCGTACCGGGATGAAAATCCAGCTGCACATAGAGTAAGCCCGTTAACAGACTCTGGGTATTGAGCTGCGCCCGTAAACCCCGGGAGACCAGTTCGTCGTGGATAGACTCAGTGACTTCGCCCTCAAGGCGCATGGTCGTGGGGTCGATTTCTCCGACCACGGCCATGGTGACCTCGCCATGGGCCGCATCGAGGATCAGGTCGATATCGGTGACCTGCCCGACGGTAACCCCTCGAAGTGCTATGGGCGCACCGATGTTGAGACCTCGCAGCGAGCCGTCAAAGACCATTACTACGGTACTTTTGGCAGCGCCGAAGCCTCCTCCTGCGACAAACAGCGCGCCGGCGGTGCCGATCACCAGAGCGCCAACAACGAAGGCACCCACCAGGAGGCCACTGGAGCGCTCATTCATGACGCATGATCCGCCGCGTTGGTATCGGCTTCGCGGCGCAGAAACTGTTGCACCACGGCGTGCTCACTGTGTTCGCGCATCCAATTTGGGTCGCCCGTTTCAATCATCCGCTTGCTGTCTGCATCCAGGTATATGGCGTTGTTGGCGATGGTAAAAATACTGGGCAGCTCGTGGGTAACCATGATTACGGTGGCGCCCGTGGATTCCTTGAGCTGCAGAATCAGATCATCCAATCGTCGAGAGCTTATGGGGTCCAAACCAGCGGACGGTTCATCGAAGAACAGAATATCAGGGTCCAGCGCGATTGCACGTGCCAGGGCTGCGCGCTTGCGCATGCCCCCTGAAATTTCCGAAGGCATATAGCTCTGAAAGCCGTCCAGCCCGACGAGAGCCAGCTTCAGTGCAACGATTTCGCTGATTTCACTCGCCGAGTAGTCGCTGTACTGCTCCAGGGGTAGGGCAACATTTTCTGCCAGGGTCATGGCGCTTATAAGGCCACCGGATTGGTAGGTGATGCCCCAGCGTCGCCGAAGCAACTGTCGGGTTACGGGGTCCGCCGTGGTGAAATTCGTGTCGCCATAGGTGATGCTTCCCTCGGCCGGCTCCAGGAGCCCCAGGAGGTGCTTGAGGAGAGAGCTTTTGCCGCAGCCCGAGCCCCCCATGATTACGAAGATATCCCCAGCGTTGACGTCGAAGCTTATCTCTCGCTGGATAACTCGTTCGCCATAGGCCATCACCAAATCACGCACCTGTATAACCGCGTTCCCCATATTCAGATGCTCATCTGCTCACAGAGAATATTGATCGCCGCATCGGCAATGATCAGATAAACGACGGACGTGACTACCGCATCGGTGGTCGCCTGGCCAACGGCCGCTGAGCTTCGCCCGGCCTTAATGCCCGCCCGACAGCCCGCCACGGCGATGAGCATGGCGAAAACAAAGGCCTTTGTTAGACCAACAAGAAAGTGGGTGACGGTCATGACGCTCTCAAGCTGGGATATGTACTGGAGGGGTGTCACGCCCATGCCGCCAGCTACGAGGGCGCCGCCGAGGATCCCCAGGGCATCGGCGAAGATGACCAGCAAAGGCATCATGCAGACCAGGGCAATAATCCGTGGGGCCACCAGGAATTCCATGGGATCGATGCCCAAAGTTTGGATGGCGTCGATCTCCTCATTGCCCTGCATGGTCGAGAGCTGCGCCGCATAGGCGGCGCCGGTGCGTCCGGCCATAACCACGGCGGTCATCAAAGCGCCCATCTCCCGCAACATGCCCACGGCGACGAGGTCAGCCACATAGACGGCGGCGCCAAACTGTTGCAACTGCGCAGCGCCCAGGTAGGCCAGGATCATTCCGACTAGAACGCTGGTGAGGACAATGATGGGCAGGGCATCCGGGCCCGACTGGTAGCAGCTGGAAACCAGCTCCCGTAAACGCATGGAGCTGCGACCGGTGACGACTCGGAACAAGGCCTGGATAGCGGAACCCAGGAACGCCAACGAGTCGAGGAAGCTCTCCCCTACCTGAGTCAGTCCCTCGCGAAGCGCGGGGATAGAGAGAAGTGGCGGGGTCTCTTTTGGCGCTTGTGTCGGCGGCGCAACGGCGGTGGCCAGATGAAACAGGCGTTGCTGGGTTTCCGGTGCGCCGGTTAGCTCCAGCTTATCGCCCCGTCGCGCCAGAATTCTGTGGAGCCTCAGGAGCAGGGCGTGGAGGCGACTGTCCCAGGCGCTGATGTCCGTAACGTCCGCTTGCCAGTTGCCAGCCTGGTTCTCAAGCAGCGGCAGTACCGCCGAGGGATCGGGTAGAGATGGCTGCTGCCAGTCTCCCCCAAGGCGCAAGCGCTTCTGGTGTTCATCGATCTCGACGCTGGGGGTCACGGCTCTTCCCAGATAGGGATTATTCGACTTATTAGCGTCGCCATCATACCTGTCGAGAACCCCTAGCGGGGCTCTTCAAAGGGTAGGGGCGGTCGTGCGGACTCCACCGCAGCTACGGCATTGGCATAGATATCGGCGACGGACATTCTGTCACCCACCTCCCAGCGCCGCGAAATCATGGTCACGGGAAACAGGTAGTTGTCGCTGTCATCAATTTGAAGGGCTCGACTGCGGCCTTTGGCATCCTCGTAGACCACCCAGCGTAGGTCCAACTCGCTGACCAACAAGTCTCCCAGCAACACGCCCATGGCCTGGAGTTCAAGGGTTTGCTCCGCAGCCACGTAGCGGTCGTCGAGAAGACGCTGCAGATAATCAAGCTCCGTTTCCATCCGACAGCAGCGACCACCGTAATAGCGCAGGGTGAGCTCGTTGATCCGTTGGCGCTGGAGGTCCATGTATTGGCGGTCCAGGGCCTCCAGGGGCGTGACTAGATTTTCAAGCAACTGGGCATTGAGCAGGGGGGAGAGCCCCAGTAGAAGAACGGCGGCACCCCGTGCCAAGATCCTGAGCGGGCGCCTGGGGCCGCCCGTGGGCTTAGATCCGGCGCTAGTGTCTACGGTCAAACCACTGGCGCACCGTTCGACAGACGGCCGCCTGGCGGCAATACCCTTTGCTTTGCCCATGGTGACGCAACCTTCTTTAACTTGTGTTCGGGGTATTGTCATGGATAATTGCTCGCCTTCAAAGATGCTGTTCCCGCCGGGGTGCCGTTGCGTCCCGCTTTCACCTATGAAGCGAGTCTATGATTAGAGGAAGTATTGTTGCCCTGGTAACACCGATGCGGGGTGATGGCAGCATTGACTGGGAAGCCCTGGACTCGCTACTGGAGTGGCATGTGGCCTCGGGTACGGCGGCGGTGGTGGCCGTGGGTACAACGGGGGAAAGTGCGACGATCGATGTCCGCGAGCATCTTGAGGTTGTCGATCGATGTGTACGGCAAGTGGCTGGGCGCATCGCGGTCATCGCTGGAACGGGCGCCAATTCGACCCGAGAGGCCATTGAGCTGACTCGCGGCGCCGCCGGTGCGGGAGTGGATGCCTGTCTGCTGGTCACACCTTATTACAACAAGCCCTCCCAACGCGGGCTTTATGAGCATTATCGAACCATCGCCGGCGCTGTTGCTGTTCCCCAAATACTCTACAACGTACCGGGGCGAACCGCCGTTGATCTAAGCAATGACACGGCCCTGGCCCTCGCCCAGGTCGAGAATATCGTTGGCATAAAGGATGCGACGGGCGATGTTTCTCGCGGCGCGGCCCTGATTGCCGAGGCACCGGCAGGGTTTGCCGTTTACTCCGGTGACGATGCCACGGCGATGGAGTTGATGTTGGCTGGAGGGGTCGGAAACATTTCCGTGACGGCGAATGTAGCACCGGTTCGCGTCGCAAGCCTGTGCCAACACGCCATGGACGGAGAGGTTGAAGTGGCACGGGCCATAGATGCCTCGCTCGCGGGACTCAACGCAGCCCTGTTTGTGGAGTCCAACCCCATGCCCGTGAAGTATGCTTTGGCGCGGATGGGTAAGATTGGCGAGGGAATTCGCTTGCCTATGACATGGCCGGAAGGGGACGTTGCCGCGACCATTGACAGAGCTCTGGCGGAGGCCCAGCTTTGACCACCCTGCTGCGACTCCTATTTGTCGCCCTCGCGGTCTCTACGGTGAGTGCCTGCGGTTATCTGTTTGGCGACGACGGTGTGTTTCGCGACACCAGTAATGACTATCGCGCGGCCGCGGAACTACCTCCCATGGAGCTACCGGAAGGGCGTGAAGCCACCAGTCTTGCGGAAATCTACTCGGTACCTGAGATTCAGAGTGAGCCCCAGTTCAGTAATAGTGATCGGGTGCCCAGACCTGCTCCGCTGGTATCGGCGAATGCCGATCAGCTGGTTAGGATTCAGCGTCTGGGAGACGACAGTTGGGCCCTGATTGCCATCGCGCCGGGTCAGCTCTGGCCGCAGCTGCGAAGCTTTCTTTCGGCCGCCAATATCGACATTGCCCACATGAACGCGAGGGGCGGCATCATTGAATCTACCTATCTGGATCTTCAGGGGCAGACCCAGCCATCACGGTTTCGCTTTCGCGTAGAGCGGGGGGTGCAGCGGGGTAACAGCGAACTCCACGTGTTGCAGATGCATCGCCGCAGTGAGGACAGCTGGCCGGCGAAGTCCGACGATAGTGAACTCGAAGGCGAAATGCTGCGCGGTGTTGCTCAGTTCATCGCCAACAGTGCGGATACAGCGCCTGTGTCCATGATGGCGGAGCAGTCCATCAGTGCTACGGGTAAGGTTTCCCTGGCGGAAGACGATAACGGGATGAGTTATATCGTCCTCGAGCTCCCCTTCGATCGGGCCTGGGCATCGTTGGCTCGGTCTTTGGATCTTTCGGGTTTCGAAATCACCGATCGGAATCGCAGCTCCGGTGAATACTTCGCCCAGTACCTGGGGGAGGACGGTGAGGAAGACTCCGGTTGGTTTAGCTGGTTTGGTGGAGGCGACGATAATCCCGCCGTCGGTGTGCCGCTGCTAGTCACCATGGAGCAGGCCACGGAAGAACGTATGGAGATTCGCCTGCGGCCTGAAGCGGGCCCGGATGCCCTCGGGCGCGATGATCAACTCGCGCTTCTGGCCCTTATCAAGGGCAATATCAACTAGTGCGTATCGCCTCCCTGGGAAGTGGTAGCCGGGGAAATGCGACGATCGTAGAAGCGGGAGGCCGCCGCCTGCTTGTAGACTGCGGCCTATCCCTAAGAGAAATGCAGCGTCGTAGCGCAACGCAGGACATCGATCTTGCATCCCTTGAGGCTATTCTGGTTACCCATGAGCACACGGATCACTGTTCCGGCGTGGGGGCTCTGGCGCGGCATTACAAACTCCCCGTTTATCTGACCCACGGAACTCTCGCCAGCGGGCGCATAGAGGGTTGCCCCCAAACAGAAGTCTTCAATGCCGATAGTGAATTCCTTATCGGTGGTATGCAAGTTCGCGCCGTAGCTGTTCCCCATGATGCCCGAGAGCCGGTGCAGTACTGTTTCTCCCACGGCGGCCAGACCCTGGGTGTGCTAACAGACCTCGGGTCCATTACGCCCCACGTCATTGCGGCTTACGAGGCCTGTGATTTGCTGCTTCTCGAGTTTAATCACGATCGCCAGTTACTCGCCGAGGGGCCGTATCCGCCGGCCCTGAAACAGCGGGTGGGTGGTGCCTGGGGGCATCTGTCCAATGAACAAGCGGTGGAACTTCTACAACGGGTAGATCGCGATCGCTTACAGGCGCTGATTGTGGCCCATGTCAGTGAGAAAAATAATCAACGGGAAGCCGTGGAAGCCGCCCTCGCTAGGGTTCCCGACCTGCTCCCGATTACCCATTGGGCCACCCAGAGCGATGGTTTTGCCTGGATATCCACGGTCGAGAACGGACCTGCCTCAACCGAGGCCGATTCTTTGTCTCCGTCTCTGGTCAGTGCATCCACCGTCGGTGCATACTAGGTCCCTGTGAGTAAAGACCCAATCAGCATTGTCCAGCGGGGCAACCTTCGCAGCCTGGAAAGCACGCTGCGCAAGCAGTGGCGCCTCGGGCAAAATATCGTTCTCTGCTGGTGCTGGGACGAGCGCGGTCTGCTGGTCATTTTTGTGCCCCATTACTTTCTTGGTAACTATTGTGCGAACCGGGAAAGCTCCGAAGCCGCCGACGAGAACGAAAACTACATACGAGCCCTCATCTCCGGGCGCCGTCGAAAAAGTCGCGATGAGTTGTTTGCGGTGGCAGTGCGCCTGGGCGTTTCACCGACCTTTATCAAACTAGAACATCCCCTGGACGAATCCGTGGCGGTGATGGGTGCCGTTGAGCAGATCATCCGCCGCTATGGTTTGAGCTTCGTCGAGCAGCGCGGTGTGCTGTTGTTCGATATCACGGACTTTTCCCTGTTCAGCTCCTTTGAACAGGCGAGCCAGCTCAACAGTTTGTCCTATTCCATGAACTCGGCCTATAACAAGCTCGCCGGGCGAGGCGTTGATATCAACTTTGCTCGTACCACCACGGGTGATGGTTACTACGTTTGGAATCGAGACGCGCATCCGCGGGCCGACCAAGAACTCTTTCTGTTCTTACTGCTGGTGTTGGCCGATAACGCTTTGGCCCGCGCTGCCTCTCGCGGTAACACCGTGCCGGTGATTCGCGCCGCTTTTCACATTGGTAGTCACTACGAGCTCTATCAGGCCGAGGGCGTGAACCCGACGGTGTTCAGTTACATTGTTGGCGACGTCACCATTGAGTTGGCCCGTATCGTGGACAAGGCCCTGCCGGGACAGGTGATGCTCGGGGATTTCGGAGGGGCGGCCGATGAAGAACACGGTAGCGCGGAGTTCGTCAGTCGCGTGGCGGAAGCGGCCAAGGCGTTGGAAGGCTTGCCGCTGATGGGACAGCCCCTGCAAGGCCTAAGTTGCTGGTTGTCCAGAGATGCCTCGGACAGCGATCAGGGTCAACCGCTGGATGTGAGTATCACGGACAAGCATGGCCTCACGCATCATGCTTTCAACCTCCAGGCAGAACTTCAGTTCGAAGACACCACCCTGGCCCTGGGACTGACCCCCGAACAGTTTCGCGATGGACAGCCCGGCGATGTACCACGAGGGAACGGTAAATCCGAAGCCTGGTGGGTGTAAGCGCCGCGACGAGCGCCTACCAAGACGCCGCGCAAACACTGGCGGAGCGCCTGGAAATACCTCTGTTGGAAGAAACCAAGGACCTTCGGCTACCGCCGGACGGGGCGTTGCTGTTGCGGGTGGGAGAGCAGGGCCCGGAACTATTGCCTGTTCAGCGCAAGCGAGGGGGGCCTATTTCCCTGCGCTTCGGCGATAGCCGCCTTCGCCACCGCCGACGTGGTGGACACAACGAACTTCTGGGCCGCGCTGTGGGTTGGAATGCCCGTCGTTCACCGTCGGTGCTGGATGCCACGGGAGGTTTCGGTCGCGACGCGTTTCTACTCGCGGACCTTGGTTGTGAAGTGCTGATTTGCGAGCGTGAACCGGTAATGAACTGCCTGCTTGAAGACGCGATTAGCGACGCGCGAGGCAACGATGATCCATGGTTGCAGGACGTGGCATCGCGATTGAATCTTCGGATCACGGATTCGCGTCGACTCGACGAGTCTGATCTGGCAACGGTCGATGTGATCTACCTGGACCCCATGTTTCCCGTCGCTCGAAGAGCTCTTCCCGGAAAAGAAATGCAGATGCTCCACCTGCTTCTGGATGAAGGCAACGCCGCTATCGACGATCCCCTGGGCGAGGATCTAGCCGCCTGGGCTTTGCAGCAGGCGGTAAGCAGAATCGTAGTGAAACGACCGCGGCGAGCACAGCCTTTGGCGGTGGGAAAACCCGACCATGTGCTAACAGGTCGTGCGGTGCGTTTCGATGTTTACCTGGGCCGAGAGTCTGTCTCGGAGGAGTAAAAGCTATGGATAGAGAGACCTTGAGTGGTTTTCAACACGTTTTGATTACCGGGGCATCGGCAGGTATCGGCGAAGCCTATGCCCGGGCTCTGGCCGCTACGGCAACACACATGGTCCTCGTTGCTCGTCGCCAAGAACGCCTCGAGACCCTGGCGAAGGAATTGGCCGAGCACTGCGAGATTGGGATTGTTATTGCAGATCTTGCGACCACCGAGGGGCAGATTCGAGTTGTCGAGGCTATCCGTCAGGGACCGCCCCTGGATCTCCTGATAAACAACGCAGGCTTTTCAACCCTTGGGCCCTTTGCGCAAAGCGATCTTGATGATGAGTTCAAAATGCTTCGACTCCATCAGGAGGCCACGCTCGCTCTGACTCGTGCGGCCCTGCCGATGATGTTGGAGCGCGACCGCGGAGCGGTAATCAATGTGGCCTCCGTCGGCGGCTTTGCGGCCTTACCGTCGGTAGCGACCTACGCCGCGACCAAAGCGTTCTTAGTGAGTTTCAGCCGTTCCCTGCGCGCAGAACTCGCCTCATCGGCGCTCAGGGTTCAGTGTCTTTGCCCCGGTTATACAAAAACGGAGATCCATTCCCGGGATTCGTTTCAGGGCTTTGACGTGGATCGTGTGCCCGAGGAGCTGTGGATGGACGCGGAAACCGTTGTCGATGAGAGTCTTCAGGCCCTGGGCGGTGCACCGGAGCGCTGGCTCGTGGTGACGGGGGATGGGAATCGCTCTCTGGTTACGGCAGCGCTACAGGATTTGTCCAGCTCCGTGGGGCCGTCCCAGGGAGGGCCTGATTGAACTTACGCCGAGGCCAAGAGCTTCGAGAGGATGCTCTCATACACGCGTGACAGGCGCGGTAAATCCGCGCTGCGAACATGCTCGTTGACCTGATGGATGCTGGCATTGATGGGTCCCAGCTCAAGAACTTCTACACCGTAGGGGGCGATGAAGCGGCCGTCAGAGGTGCCGCCGCTGGTAGACAAAACCGGTTCGATGGCTAATTCCTGACGGATCGCCTCGCGACTCGCATTGACCAGCGCTCCCTCAGCCGTGAGAAACGGTTCACCACTGAGATCCCAGGTGATCTCGGTGTCGAGGCCATGCTCTTGAAAACACTGTTCAACGGCAGCTCTTAGCCCCGCTGCGGTTTGCTCCGTGGAGAAGCGGAAATTGAGCCACAGCTCTAAATCCCCTGGAATTACGTTGGTGGCGCCGGTGCCGCTGCGGACATTGGTGATCTGTAAGCTGCTTGGGGGGAAAAATTCATTCCCCGAGTCCCAGTGTCGCGCGGTTAGGGCTTGGAGGGCGGGCAATGCCTTGTGAATGGGGTTGTCCGCGTTCTGGGGGTAGGCGACGTGCCCTTGCAAGCCTCGTACGGTGATTTGGCCATTGAGTGAGCCTCGCCGCCCATTCTTGATCGTATCGCCGAGTTCTTTGCTGCTGGAGGGTTCTCCGACAATGCAGTAGTCAATCGCGATACCTTGTTCCTTAAGCCATGCCATGACTTTTACGGTGCCATCCTTCGCCGGCCCTTCTTCATCGGAGGTAATGAGAAAGCCGATGCGTCCCGTGGACGGAGGTGCTTCCAGAAAGCGTTCGCAGGCGGTAATCATCGCCGCCAAACTGCCTTTCATGTCCGCCGCGCCGCGACCGTACAGCAGCCCATCTCTTTCCATGGGCTCAAAGGGCGGAGTGGTCCAGGCATCCAGAGGCCCCGGGGGAACCACATCGGTGTGTCCTGCAAAGGCTACGAGAGGTCCCTGCTGACCCCACTCCGCCCAGAAGTTATCGGTATCTCCAAACCGTAGGCGGTGGCAGCGGAAGCCCAGCGCTTCGAGGCGGGTCATCATCAGTGCCTGACAGCCCGCATCCTCGGGGGTAATTGAGGGCCGGGCGATTAGCTCTCGCGTGAGAGCGATGGTGGAGTCCGTATTCATAGCCTGATCAGTTGTGGGCGTGGAGTTCGCTATTCAGTTGCACCGCGGTTTTGTTGGTCAAGCATTCCACGGCGCCGGTGAGGCTGTTGCGGCGGAACAAAAGATCCGACATACCCTGGAGCTGGCGAGCGGCCAGGGTTTCCACGGGGTTACCGCCCGCGTCGAGAGTCGTTACCTTGGTGCCCGCCGTGACGTAAAGGCCAGACTCCACGGTGCAGCGATCGCCAAGGGGTATGCCCAGACCGGCATTGGCGCCGATGAGGCACTGTTTACCAACGGAGATAATGATATTGCCACCGCCGGACAGGGTGCCCATGGTGGAGCTTCCTCCGCCCAGGTCAGAATCCGCACCCACAAGCACACCGGCAGAGATTCGGCCTTCGATCATGCCCGGACCCTCGGTGCCGGCATTGAAGTTGATGAAGCCCTCGTGCATGACCGTCGTACCTTCACCCACATACGCCCCCAGGCGAACCCGTGCCGTGTGTGCGATACGCACGCCGGTGGGGACCACGTAGTTGGTCATCTTGGGGAATTTGTCGACACAGCTGACTTCCAACACTTCCCCCCGAAGACGAGCATCCAGTTGTCGGTCGGCCAGCTCGTCGAGGGCAACGGCGCCCTGGTTTGTCCAGGCCACATTGGGCAGCACACCGAATACGCCCGAGAGATCCGTGGTGTGGGGACGGGCCAGCCGATGGGACAGCAAATGAAGCTTCAGATAAGCGGCGGGCACGCTATCCGGGGCCGTATCGGCAGCAAGACAAACCCCCACGGCCTTGGCTTCGCTGTCCGATAGTCTTTTGGCCTGGGTCGCCAGGCTTGCTTCCCCGAGCTTATCGCAGGCTGCGGCGAGGGCCGTCAGGTCGTCCCGCGACAGGATCTTAGGGACGGTGAAGTCGGCGAAGAGGGCGGTGAGTTCTTCCTTCGGGGCAATTCGTGGCGACGGATAAAATACCTCCAACCATTCGCCCTGACGATTCTGACTACCGATACCCAGTCCCAGTGCATAAGCGCCCATATACGTCCTCCCTTTTCCAGTGCTGCCCTTTAGGTTAAAAGTTCTTGGTACCGTTCGGCTTTAAATCCCAGTTCCAGTATCCCGTCGCCGCTAAGGAGCGGGCGCTTGATAAGGGTCGGCGCGCTAAGGATGGCCTGCTCCGCAGCGGTTGCATCCATGGTCTCACGCTGCTCGAGATCCAAGGCTTTCCAGCTGGTGCTTCGACGGTTGATGACCTGGTCCCAACCCAGCGTATCGATCCAAGCCCTGACGGTTTGAGACTCCAGGCCATCGGCGCGGAAATCGTGAAACTTATAGGCGACGTCGTTGGTTTCCAGCCAGCGACGGGCCTTGCGAACCGTGTCGCAGTTACTGATGCCGTATAACGTCAGACTCATATTGATGCTCCTCAAGCGGGGCGCGAGGATAGCAAATCTGCCTAGGCCTTGCGGGTTTGTTTCGCTCGCTTCCGATTCGGGTAGCAGGTGCGGCAAATCTCGCAAACGCGACCGTCGCAGCCCCGGGCGGAACAGTATTCGCGACCGTAGAAAATAATCTGCAGATGCAGATCGTTCCAACGCTCCCTGGGGAACAGGCGTTTCAGGTCTTTCTCGGTCTGGACGACGTTTTTTCCGGAGCTAAGGCCCCAGCGCTGGGCCAGGCGATGTATGTGCGTATCTACGGGAAAGGATGGAACGCCAAAGGCCTGTGCCAGGACCACGCTGGCGGTTTTGTGGCCGACACCGGGAAGGCGTTCCAGGGCCTCCATGTCATTCGGTACAACACCACCATGCTCTTCCAGAAGGATCTCTGACAAGCGAGCGATGGCTTTGGATTTCTGCGGCGACAGCCCACAGGGGCGTATGATTTCGCGAATCTCCTCGACGCTGAGGGTAACCATGGCGGTTGGCGATGAGGCCCGCTCGAAAAGTGCGGGTGTCACCTGGTTCACCCGCTCATCGGTGCACTGGGCGCTGAGAAGCACCGCGATAAGCAGGGTGTAGGGATCCTGGTGATCCAGCGGTACCGGTGGGTCGGGATACAGTTCCTGCAGACGCTGGAGGATAAATGCTACGCGCTGAGCTTTGTTCAAAGGCTCTTGTTTTGAAGCGTTGTCCTGCATGGCCTGTGCTCTTCCGTCGGTGTTGTTCCGCGACTTCGGCTCGCCCTCAAAGACGACCGACGAAGGCCGCAATGCGCTCGGCGGCGTCCAGGCAATCGTCCAGCTCGGCCACCAGGGCGATCCGCACACGACCCGCACCGGGATTTCCATCGGTGCCTTCGCGACCCAGGTAGCTGCCGGGCAATACCAGTACTCCCTCTTCGGCGTAGAGCCGACGGGTGAAGGTTTCATCGTCTACGGGCGTGGCAGCCCAAAAGTAGAAGCCGCCCTCGGGGTCATTCAGAGCCAGAGTCCCTGCGAGTCGCTCCCGCACCGCGGCAAACTTCTCGCGATACCGAATGCGGTTTTCCACCACATGGGTTTCATCATCCCAGGCGGTGGCGCTGGCTATCTGGTGGTGCGGGGGCATGGCAGAGCCGTGATAGCCGCGGTAGCGAAGGAAAGCCGCCAGGACTTTCGCATCACCAGCGGCAAAACCTGATCGAAGCCCCGGCAGGTTGGAGCGTTTCGACAGGGAATGCATGCTGATGCAGTTGCGGTAATCATCGAGTCCCATCTGGGCACAGGCGGCCAGCAGACCCACCGGCGGACGGGTTTCGTCGGGATAGATTTCCGAGTAGCACTCATCGGAAACCAGGATCACATCGTGTTGTAGGGCCTTTTCGATGAAACGCTGGAGCAGCGCTGTATCCATGACTGCGCCGGCGGGATTGCCCGGTGTGCACAGGTACAAGAGCTGCATCTGTTGCCAACTGCCCTCGTCGATGGCCTCGGGATCCGGTAGAAAACCGTTGGCTGCAGAGGTGTCAAACAGCACGGTGCTCGCGCCGGCCAGCAGCGCGGCTCCTTCGTAGATTTGGTAGAAGGGGTTGGGGCAACCCACGAGGGCATGGTCGGAGCCTTGAACACAGGTTTGGGCGATGGCAAAGAGGGCCTCGCGAGTGCCGTTGACCGGCAGGACCTGGGTTTCTGAGTTGAGGTTCGGCAGCTTGTGGCGCTGCCGCATCCAGCGTCCCTGGCTTTCTCGCAAGGCGAGGGTGCCGCCCGTTGCGGGGTAGCGCCCAAGGAGATCCAGGCTGTCCTGAAGGGCCGCTACCACCGCGGGTGGAGGGGCGTCCTGCGGTTCGCCGACGGAGAGCTTGAGAAGCGCTCGATCCGCCGGACAGGTGATGCCCTGAAGTAGGTCGTTTAGGCGTTCAAAAGGGTAGGGGTGGAGGGCGTCCAGCCGGTCATTCAACTCAGGGCACCTCGTCCGCATCGAGGCGGCTGCGAATGGCCTCCTGGATGGCTTCACTTATCGCATCGTCGCGGATCGGTTGCTGTTCCGTGTCCGTGAGAAAGAAGACGTCTTCTACCCGTTCGCCAAGGGTTTGGATCTTTGCGGCCTGACAAACCAAGCCGAACTCTACAAACACCTCGCCGACCCGGGCCAGCAGTCCAGGCCGGTCCAGGGAAACCACCTCGAGGACAGAGACCTCCCTGGCCGTGTCCAGCGTCATGGTGGTCTCGGTGGCCAGGCGGAAGGAGCGTACTCGTCGCGGTGTGAGCCGCGGCACGATGGCGGGCGGGTCGCTATCTCCCTTGGTGGCCAGGGTTTCGCTGAGGTAAGACCCGATATGCCGCAGGCGGTCGACATCCTCAATGGCGTCACCGCCGGAATCGAGCACGTAATAGGTGTCTACGCTCATGCCGTCGCTGCCGTGATAGATGCGCGCGTCGTGGATGCTCAGGTTTAGCTGTTCCAAACGAGAGCAGGTGCGGGCAAAGCTACCGATGGAAAATGGCGCGTAAATAAAGATTTGCGTGGTGTTGGCGACGCTGGATTCCACCCCGTTGCGCACCAGGACCAACGGCGCCTCGCGGTCGAAGTGCCCAGAGATGGCCTCCGTGTGCCAGGCAATATCCTCGGGCTTCTCCCGCAGAAAATAGTCCTCTCCGCGCTCCCGCCAAAGGGACTCCAGCTCCTCCGCCGTGAAGCCTCGATACTCCAGAAGCTTGGTGGCCATATCCCGGGTTTCCCGGATCCATTCGCCTTTATCGGCGGGGTTCTCCAGACCACGGCGCAGGGCCCGTTTTGTTTCCGTGAACAGCTGCCTAAGGAGGCTGCCCCGCCAGGCATTCCAGAGTTTGGGGTTGGTGCCGTTGATGTCGGCCACCGTGAGAGCAAAGAGATAGTCGAGGCGGTTTTGGTCGCCCACGTGCCGGGCAAACTGCTGAACTACTTCTGGATCAGAGATGTCCTTGCGCTGGGCCACCGCCGACATGAGCAGATGGTTGCGTACCAGCCATTCCACGAGGTTTGTTTCGCGGCGGCTCAGACCGTGGTCTTCGCAGAACTGTCGCGCGTCGACGGCGCCGAGCTCCGAGTGGTCGCCACCTCGCCCTTTGCCGATATCGTGGAACAGGCCGGCGATATACAGCAGTTCTATCTTGGGCAAGCGACGGGCTATGCGGCTGGTGACGGGAAAGCGGTCGTCGTTTTCCGGCTTGAGGAAGCGGCGGATGTTTTCTATGACCTGCAAGGTGTGGGCGTCCACGGTGTAGCTGTGGAAAAGATCGTGCTGCATCTGGCCGATGATCTGTCCGTAGGCGGGCAAATAGCGCCCGAGGATTCCATACCGGGACATGCGGCGCAGCTGTCGGGTCATGCGTTCATTGGAACGCAGGAGATCCATAAACAGGGCGCGGTAGCGGGGGTTCTGACGGAAGTCTTCGTTGATGAGGTGTCTGTGTTCATGGACCAGACGGATGGTCTCCGCTGCTATCCCCTGGGCCTGGGGATGATTGCCCGCGTGGAGAAAAACCTCCAGGAGTGCGCCGGGGTCTGCCTCGAATACATCGTCCCGGCGTGCGCTAACGTAGCCGTTACACAGTTCAAAGGCATCATTGATGGCGACGGTTTTCATACTGCCTTCGGCCTGCAGAACCGCCTGGTCAAAGGCCAGGATCAACACTTCGTTGAGCTGCGACAAGGCGAGGGCCCAGCGGTAGTAGAGCTGCATGAACTGTTCGACGGCGAGTTTGTCGCCGTCGACGAAGCCCCAGATCGCCGCCAATTCTCGTTGGTGATCGAAGAGGAGGCGGTCTTCTTCTCGACCGGTGATCATGTGGAGGGCGTAACGGACCCGCCACAAAAACTCCCGTCCGTGGA
>DIYG01000022.1:0-15944 GCA_002428935.1 Halieaceae bacterium UBA6060 | reverse complement strand
ATGGTGGTCGCTTCCGCTTCCGTCAAAAAGCGGTTTTCCGTGAGCTCCCGCAGTTCGCTCCAACCGAAATGGCGGCGGGCAAGCCAGCCAATGAGCTGGAGGTCGCGCAGGCCTCCGGGCGAGCCCTTTATGTTCGGCTCCAGGCTGTATTCCGTGTCTGCGTATTTGGCGTGACGCGCTTCCTGCTCCTGCAATTTAGCGCGGAAGAAATCCTCCGGGGACCATATATGGCTGGCATCGGTGGCCCGCTGGACGGCTTCCAAAAGCGACCCTTCGCCCAATAGGAGCCGTGCCTCAATCAGGTTGGTGAGTACGGTGACGTCGCTCTCGGCCTGTGCAACGCACTCGTCGACACTGCGCACGCTGTGGCCAATTTGCAGCCCCAGGTCCCAGAGCAGAGTTAGGAAGCTCTCCAGACCGCTGGTCTGGTCGGGGTCGGGGCTGTGGCGGAGAATAAGCAGATCGATATCTGAATGGGGGTGCAGTTCGCCCCGCCCATAGCCACCCACGGCAACCAGTGCCAGGCCTTCTTCTGCCAGGCCCAGGTCCTGCCAGGCATAACGCAGCATGTCATCGATAAGGGCCGCTCGCTCCCGGAGCAGCTCGGCGGCGCTGCGGCCGTTGCGAAAGTCCTCATCGAGACTTGCCGACGCGTCCTGTAGAGCGCTGCGTAGGGAGGAGAGCAGTCCGTCGGAAGCGCTCCTATGCCCTACGGCGTGGGGATCAAACAGTCTGGATAAAGGCTGCACCGTTGCATCCATGGACCTTAGCGGTCCTCGTCACTGCGTTGGGTGAATACTTCGCATCCATTTTCCGTAACGCCCAGGGTGTGTTCCCATTGCGCCGAAAGACGGCCATCGCGAGTGGTAACGGTCCAGCCATCGCGAGCATTGAGTTTCGTGTGCCGTTTGCCCGCATTGATCATGGGTTCGATGGTGAAGGTCATGCCGGGTTTGAGTTCCAGTCCCGTGTTTGGGCGGCCGTAATGCAGGACCTGTGGGTCCTCGTGGAAAACCTTGCCGATCCCGTGACCGCAATACTCGCGGACCACGGAATAGTAGTTGCTCTCCGCGTGACGTTGGATGATGTGTCCGATATCCCCCAGGCGCATGCCCGGTTTGACGATATCGATCGCCTGGTAAAGACATTCCTGGGTTACCCGAATCAGGCGCTCCGCATGGGGGGCGATATCGCCGACACCAACCATGATGCTCGTGTCACCGTGGTAGCCATCCTTGATCACGGTGACGTCGATATTGACGATGTCGCCGTTGCGCAGTTTCTTGCTGTCGGAGGGAATGCCGTGGCAGACCACTTCGTTAATGGACGTGCAGATGGAGCGGGGGAATCCGTTGTAATTGAGGGGCGCGGGGATGGCGTCGAGTTTTCCAGTAATGTACTCGTGGCAAATACGGTCCAGTTCTCCCGTGGTGATTCCCGGGACCACCTGGGGCCGGATCATCTCCAGGACTTCCGCCGCCATGCTTCCAGCGACACGCATGCGTGCGAATTCCTCTTCGCTTTTTATCGATACTGCCATTAGATTCTCTGCGTTGCCGGATCGGCTTGCTCGCCGCGCTCAGGCGCTTGGACCACAACAAGCCGTCTGCGCCCCGCTGGGTGCCGTGTCTTGTTCATGGTCATCGCTACGATCATCCAAGAGTGCGCGCCGGGATCTGCGTCCTAGGGCTGCGCATCGGAATCCGGTTTTCATGCTCGTGTGAACCGACCATTGTACCGCAAGCCAGCATGCTGGCCAGTAGCGTAGCAATTCTACTGGAGCCTTTGTCTCCATTGTGGTATAACGCGCGCCGCCGCTGCGGGCCCATCCTGCAACGAGCCAACGACGCCCGCGCGCTACAACCGGTAGCAGGGTGCTCCTCGGGGAAGGTCCACGAGCCTCTCAGGGGAGTTTGCTGCCGGGGCGTGTGGAAGGATAACCCATTGAAAATTAGGTAAATTATGTCACAGGTAAGCATGCGCGACCTGCTCCAGGCAGGTGCACACTTCGGTCACCAGACCCGCTATTGGAACCCCAAAATGGGCCAATACATCTTCGGTGCCCGCAACAAGATTCACATCATCAACCTTGAGCACACGGTTCCCGCGTTTAATGACGCCCTGGGCCTGGTCAAGCGCTTGGCGAGTTCAAACAACAAGATTCTGTTCGTGGGCACCAAGCGTGCCGCGGGCAAGATCATCAAAGAGCAGGCCGAGCGTGCCGATATGCCTTACGTTAGCCATCGCTGGCTCGGTGGCATGCTCACCAACTACAAGACCATCCGCGCCTCCATCAAGCGTCTTCGCGAGCTTGAAGGACAGCAGTCGGACGGCACCTTTGCGGCTTTGACCAAGAAAGAAGCCCTGATGCGCGCCCGACAGATGGAGAAGCTGGAGCGCAGCATCGGCGGAATTAAGGATATGGGTGGTTTGCCCGACGCATTGTTTGTGGTGGATGTGGACCATGAGCGTATCGCGATCACCGAGGCGAACAAGCTGGGTATCCCGGTCATCGGCGTTGTCGATACCAACAGTGATCCCGATGGCGTGGATTACGTGATTCCGGGCAATGACGATGCTATTCGTGCTATCAAGCTCTACGTCAGCGCCGTTGCCGACGCCTGCGTTGCAGGCAAAGTCGAAGCCGGTGGTGGCGTTGCGGCGACGGACGAATTCGTCGAAGAAGCCGATAGCGCCCCGGCGGAAGCTGAACAGGCCTGATCGCAGGCCTACATTTCTCAAGTTCATTCACGGTTATAGGTGTGCGAGGCCCTCCTTGGACCTCGCCAGGAGAGCATCACTATGTCTGCTTCACAGGTTAAAGAGCTTCGTGAGCGTACCGGCCTCGGATTGCTGGAGTGCAAAAAGGCACTGGCGGCAGCCAATGGCGATATCGACGCGGCGATTGAAGAGCTGCGCAAGTCCAGCGGCATGAAGGCCGCCAAAAAAGCGGGCCGTACGGCGGCGGACGGCGTGGTTGCCGCTCGTGTGGCTGACGACGGTTCCTACGGTGTGCTGGTTGAGATCAACAGCGAAACGGATTTTGTTGCGCGGGATGAAAACTTCCTGGCTTTCGTAGCCAAGGTTGTTGATGCGGCCTTTACGGGCCGTCAAACCGATGTGGCCGCTTTGATGGCTGGAGATCTTGAGCAGGATCGCGAAGCGCTGGTACAGAAAATCGGCGAGAACATCGGTGTGCGTCGCATTGCCCTGACCAGTGCCGCCGATGGTGTGATCGGTGCCTATGTGCACGGCAACAATCGCATCGGGGTTCTGGTGGAATTGCGTGCTGGCGATCAGGATCTGGCCCGCGATGTGGCGATGCACGTGGCGGCGGTTAACCCTCAGGTGGTCGAACCTGCAGATATGCCCCAGGCAGTTGTCGATAAAGAGAAAGAGATCTACACCGCGCAGGCGCTGGAGTCCGGCAAGCCAGCGGAGATCGTCGAGAAGATGATTGGCGGTCGGATCAAGAAATTTCTCGCGGAAAACAGCCTGGTCGAGCAGGCCTTTGTGAAAGACCCAGATATGACCGTTGGTAAGCTCGTGTCCGCTGCGGGTGCTGGGGTGGCGTCGTTTGCTCGTTTTGAAGTGGGCGAGGGCATTGAAGTCGAAGAAGTCGACTTCGCGGCCGAAGTGGCGGCCCAGCTCAAGGGCTGAGGCGCAGTATCCGCGGAAAACGGGGCCCACAGGCCCCGTTTTTTGTGTCCGTGGCGCGGTGCCGCCCGTGGCTTTCTAGTAGACTCCGCGCAGGGAGGAGAGGTGATGAGCAAGGTATCTGTAGAAAAGAAGTACAAGCGCATCCTACTCAAGCTCAGCGGTGAAGCGCTGACCGGGAGCGAGCGTTTCGGAATCGACCCCAAGATCCTCGACCAGATGGCTCTGGAGATTGGCCAGTTGGTGGGCATCGGTGTGCAGGTCGGTCTGGTGGTTGGCGGTGGAAATCTCTTCCGCGGCGCGGCATTGCAAGCTGCTGGGTTGGATCGGGTTACGGGCGACCACATGGGCATGTTGGCGACGGTCATGAACGCCCTGGCTTTACGCGATGCCCTGGAGCGCTCGAACATCGCCACCCAGGTCATGTCGTCCATTCCCATGAGCGGGGTCGTTGACCACTACGATCGACGCAAAGCCATCCGCGCTCTGTCCAACGGTGACGTGGTGATTTTCTGTGCAGGTACGGGTAACCCCCTATTCACGACGGATTCGTCGGCGTGTTTGCGGGGCATCGAGATTCAGGCGGACCTGGTGCTCAAGGCAACCAAGGTCGACGGGGTGTATTCCGCAGACCCCATGAAAGACCCCGAGGCCGTGAAATACGAGCAGCTCAGCTACGATGAGGTGCTGGATCGCAAGCTCGAGGTCATGGACCTCACGGCCATATGCCTGTGCCGTGATCACTCCATGCCGGTGCGAGTCTTTGAAATGGAAAAGGTCGGCGCCCTTTTGAATATCGTCCGGGGAGGCGATGACGGAACGCTGATAGAATAACCCGCTTGTTTTTCCGGAGAGTCCGCAGTGCTCGAAGATATTCGCAAGGACGCTGAAGTCCGCATGCAGAATAGCCTGGATGCGCTATCCAGCAATTTCAACAAGATCCGTACGGGCCGTGCCCATCCCAGCCTTTTGGACGGTATTAAGGTCGAGTATTACGGGGCCGACACACCGCTGAACCAGATGGCGAACGTGAATGTGGAAGATGCCCGAACCCTGTCCCTGACGGCCTGGGACAAGTCCATGATTCCTGAGATCGAGCGAGCGATCATGAAATCGGATCTCGGCCTAAATCCCGCTACCGCAGGCGAGGTCATCCGCATTCCCATGCCGCCCCTGACCGAGGAGACCCGCAAGGGTTACATCAAGCAGGCCCGCAGCGAGGCGGAAGCGGCCCGGGTATCGGTGCGCAATGCACGCCGCGATGCCATGGGTATGCTCAAGGAGCTGGTGAAAGACAAGGAAATCAGTGAAGACGAGGAGCGCCGCGGACAGGACCAAGTCCAGAAGCTGACCGATGGTTTCATCGCTCGAGTGGAGGAAATGCTCACTGGTAAGGAAGCGGACCTCCTCGAGATCTAAGCGGATTCTATGGCCGAGAGCACCACAGCTAAGGCGATCGCGGAGGCTTCGGGGCCCAGGCCTCGGCATGTGGCCATCATTATGGATGGCAATAATCGCTGGGCTCGCCAGCGTGCCTTACCGGGGCCGGCGGGACATCGCGCGGGAGTAGAAGCGGTGCGCGGTGTCATGCGAGCCTGTCGGGAACACGGCGTTGAAGTGCTCACCCTCTTTGCATTCAGTTCCGAGAACTGGACTCGTCCGGTCCCTGAAGTTCGCGCCCTCCTGGCGCTGTTGTCACGCTACCTACGCACCGAGGTCAAGCAACTGCACGAGGACAATGTGCGTTTGCGCTTCGTCGGAGAACGCCATCGTTTTAGCCCACGGTTGCAGCGCCTGATGACTCATGCGGAAACGGTCACGGCAAAAAACACCGCCGCGACGGTGGTAATTGCGGTGGATTATGGTGGTCGCTGGGATATCACCCAGGCGGCCCAACGGCTCGCCGAGCGCTGCGCAAAGGGACAGTTGAACCCAGAGGAAATCAACGAAAGCGCCTTGCAGGCGGAAATGTCCCTGGCGGAGTTTCCGCCGCCGGACCTGTGTATTCGCACCGGCGGTGATGCCCGGGTGAGCAATTTCCTACTCTGGGATTTTGCCTACACGGAACTCTACTTCACGTCGATTTTATGGCCGGACTTCGGCGAGCTTGAATTTGCGCGCGCCCTGGCCGATTACGGTCGCCGAGAGCGCCGTTTTGGCGGCCGACAAGAACCCGATGGAATCGTGGCCGGAGGCATGGATGCTTAAGCAGCGGGTGATCACCGCGCTGTGTATGGCTGGTCTGTTTCTGCTGGGGGTCTACGCCCTGCCCGTTGCGGCCCTGGCCGCCATCTTCGCCGTTGTCGTTGCCCTTGCGGCCTGGGAGTGGGGCCCCCTGGCGGGCTTTACCACCAAGGCATCGCGGAGTTTATACGTCGCTTTGATGATGGTCGGTCTCGCGCTGTTGTACTGGTACATGGAGTACTTCAAGGGTCTGTCCGTGGCGCAGGTGCAGCCGGTGCTGGGAGTGGCGGTGCTCTGGTGGTGCTTTGCGCTGCTATGGGTAAGGTCTTTTCCGGCGAGTGCGGCCTTGTGGCGCAGTCGCTTTATGCGCGGTCTGATGGGAATGCTGATCCTCCTTCCCGCCTGGTTTGCGGCGGTCTACCTGCTTCATATCGAACGGCACGGCGCGGTGATGGTGGTGCTGGTTATGATCGTTGCCGCCGCCGATATCGGCGCCTATTTCACCGGCCGTGCTTTCGGTCGCCACGCGCTATCGCCGCGTGTCAGTCCCGGTAAGACCTGGGAGGGGCTTTGGGGTGGAGTGGTCTGCGTTGGTCTCCTCGCCCTGTTGTTGTGGAGCCTCTTGCCCACTCGTTTTGAGCATCTGGGTTTAACGGCAGCGGTGGTCGTGGCTCTCGCGACGGCGTTTGCGTCGGTTCTGGGAGATCTGACCGTGAGCATGGTCAAACGCGTGAGTGGGGTAAAGGATTCGAGCGCCATGCTCCCGGGCCACGGCGGTCTTCTTGATCGCCTGGACAGTTTGTGTGCCGCGGCACCAACCTTTGCCCTGGGTCTATTGTTGGTGGGGTTTTGATGGTCGAACCGCGTCAGCGTGTGGCTATCCTTGGCGCCACGGGTTCCATCGGTAACAGCACCCTGGACGTGCTGTCCCGACACCCGGAGCGCTACGAGGTTGTGGCCCTGAGCGCTAGCTCCTCCGTAGACAAACTGTTTCACCAGTGCCTGACTTACCGGCCCCGCTATGCCGTACTAGCCGATGGGGAGGCTGCACAGGGCCTGCAGCAGCGCCTGGCGGCCGAGCCGGACTGCGACGTCGAGGTCCTGGAGGGAGCTGCTGCCCTAGAACAGATCGCCGATCACGATGATGTTGATGTGGTAGTGGCAGCCATCGTCGGTGCCGCGGGTATGCCGGCGGCGCTGGCGGCGGCGCGGGCAGGTAAGCGCCTGTTACTGGCCAATAAAGAAGCCCTGGTTACCGCGGGGCGGCTCTTCATGGACGCCGTCGAACACGGTGGTGGGTCCTTGCTGCCAGTTGATTCAGAACACAATGCCATTTTCCAGTGTCTGCCCTGCGATGAGCGGGCGCGACCGGACCTTTCCAGTGTGGACGGACTTGTCCTCACCGCGTCCGGGGGGCCGTTTCGCGGCAAGGATCGGAGCTTCCTACGCGGCGTGACCCCGGCTCAGGCCTGCGCTCATCCCAACTGGAGCATGGGGCAAAAAATTTCCGTGGATTCGGCAACGCTCATGAACAAGGGCCTTGAGCTTGCAGAGGCCTGTTGGCTGTTTGGGGTAGGCGAGCCCCAGGTAGACGTTGTCGTTCACCCCCAAAGCATCATTCATTCCATGGTGCGATACCGCGATGGCTCTGTGCTTGCTCAGATGGGGGAGCCTGATATGCGCACGCCCATCGCCAGTTGCCTGGCCTGGCCTGAGCGAATCAGCTCTGGGGTGCAAGCTTTGGATTTCCTTGCGGTCGGGAAGCTGGAGTTTGAAGCGCCGGATACCGATGCGTTCCCCTGTCTACGGATCGCTCGCGAGTGTATTGCTGCAGGCGGTAGCGCCATGGCCATAGCCAATGCAGCCAACGAAGTCGCTGTGGCCGCTTTTCTTGAGGGACAAATGGGGTTTTGCGATATCCCTGCGCTCATTGATGGCGTGCTGGAAACACAGGCGCTCATTGAACCGGACAGTCTTGCTGCGGTCGAAGCAGTGGACGAGGAGGCGCGATCCCTGGCGCGACAGTGGATTGCTCGCCAAAGCCAGAGCTTCGGCGCTACAGGAAGTCTGTAATGGATATGCTGTACACCATAGGTATAACGCTCATCACCCTTGCGGTGCTGGTGGCGGTACACGAGTTTGGCCATTTTTGGGTCGCCCGTCGCTGTGGCGTGAAAGTCCTGCGCTTTTCCATCGGCTTCGGCAAACCCCTGTTTCGCTGGACTGATGCCCTGGGTACGGAATACGCCGTGGCCGCTATACCCCTGGGTGGCTATGTCAAGATGCTCGACGAACGGGAAGGGACCGTGGCCGATGAGGAGCTGTCTCTGGCCTTCAACCGCAAGCCCGTGCTGTCGCGTATCGCCGTGGTGGTGGCCGGGCCCCTGGCTAATTTTATCCTCGCGATCGTTGCCTACTGGGCACTGTTTCTAGCGGGGGAGCGTGGTTACGCACCGGTGATCGGCGCCGTGGAAGCAGGGTCCATCGCCGAAATGGCAGGGCTGGAAGCGGGGCAGGAGATCCTGGCCGTGGATGGTCGAGATACGCCTACCTGGCAAGCGCTATCCTTTCAGCTATTAGAACGCATCGGGGATAGCGGTACGATATCCTTCTCCGTCCGCTACCCGCAGTCCGATGTGGTCTACGAATCCCAGGGACAGCTCCAGGAGTGGCTTGCGGGGGAAGAAACCCCTGACCTCTACGCCGGACTAGGCTTGTCCTTGTACACGCCCCCGGTGGTGCCACGGATCGATGAGGTGGTACCTGATAGCCCTGCAGCTAAAGCCGGATTCCTTTCTGGAGATCTTATTCTCGCCACGGATGATCTTCCTGTGGCCCTTTGGGAAGAGTGGGTCGATTACGTCCGCGCCCGCCCGGGCCAAATGTTGCAGGTGCGTCTGGAGCGAGACGGACAGACGCTGGAACTCGCCCTCGAACCCGAGGCCGTCGAGGACGACGATGGCCAGGTGATTGGCCGGGTCGGAGTCGCCGTCGCTGTGCCGCAGATGCCGGATAGCCAGCTCCGAGAGTTCCGCCGCGGCCCCTTGGAGGCGCTGGTGGCTGGAGTGCAAAGAACGGGTGACATGGTTGGCTTTACGGTCAAGTCCATGATCAAGATGGTGCAGGGACTGATCTCGCCGAAAAACTTGAGCGGTCCCATCACGATTGCTAAAGTGGCGTCCACTTCGGCCAAGTCCGGTCTGGAGTCCTACATCGGTTTCCTCGCACTGCTCAGTGTCAGTCTGGGGGTTTTAAATCTCCTGCCGATTCCCGTGCTTGATGGTGGTCATTTGCTCTACTACAGCATTGAGCTTGTGGTGGGCAGGCCAGTGCCGGAACGGGTGCAGATGGTGGGCTATCAGATTGGGCTGATGCTGGTGATCAGCCTCATGGTGTTTGCACTGTATAACGATTTTTCGCGCCTGGGCTAGGGCGCACCGGGAGGGATGCCGGGGCGTGCTGCGCCTGGCACGGAAGTGTTGAAGCGAGACAAGGCAACAAGATTCATCGGGTACGCGCCCCGGGCTTTGCTGTTAGCGCTGCTAACGATGACGGTGGGCATAGCGTCGCCGGTGCGCGCACAAACGGAAAGCGCCCCTGTCGCAGCGCCCGCTGCGGGTTTTGTTGTTTCCGATATCCGAGTGGAAGGTTTGCAGAGAATTGCCGCAGGCTCGGTCTTTGCGGCCATGCCTATCGCCGTGGGGGATGTGGCTAACGGTGCGGCGATACGCGCCACGGCGCGATCCCTATTCGCTACGGGAAATTTTGACGATATCCGCATCGGCCGCGATGGTAACGTCCTGGTTGTCGTGGTGGCCGAGCGGCCGAGCATCAGTGAAATCACTATCGACGGGAACAAGGCCATCGAGACCGAGGCGCTGCTGGATGGTCTCAAGAGTGCCGGTCTCGCGGTGGGTCAGGTGTTCCAGCGCTCAACCCTTGAAGGCATGCAGCTCGAACTGCAGCGGCAGTATGTGACGCAGGGTCGTTACGACGCGGCCATCGATACGGAAGTGATTCCCGAACCGCGAAATCGCGTGTCCATCAGCATCGATGTTGACGAGGGCACGGTGGCGAGCATCAAACACGTTAATGTCGTCGGCAACAAGGTGTTTAGCGACGAAGAGCTGACCGATATCTTTGAGCTAAAGACTACGGGGTGGCTGTCGTTCTTTACCAATGACGATAAGTACTCTCGAGAAAAGCTGACCGGCGATATGGAGAATCTGACTTCCTACTACATGGATCGTGGTTATCTGCAGTTCAGTATTGATTCGACCCAGGTATCTGTTTCGCCGACCAAGGAAGAGGTCTACATCACCGCCAACGTTACGGAAGGGGATAAATTCACCGTCAGTGACGTGGATCTATCTGGAGACCTGGTGTTACCGGAAGCGGATTTGCGACGCTTTATCCTTATTGGTAACGGGCAGACGTTTTCTCAACAACTGGTGACAGCCACGGAAGACTACCTAACCCGCCGTTTGGGTAATGAGGGCTACAACTTCGCGACGGTAACGGGTATTCCCGAGCTTAACGAGGAAGATAACACCGTCGCCCTTAAGTTTTTCGTCGATCCAGGGCAGCGAACCTATGTTCGCCGCATCAGCTTTAAGGGCAATACACGTACGGCAGATGATGTGCTACGCCGGGAAATGCGCCAGATGGAGAGCGCGCCAGCCTCCGCCGCGGCCATTGAGCAGTCGCGGGTGCGCTTGCAGCGGCTCGGTTTCTTCAGCCGTGCGGAAGTGGAAACACCGGCGGTGCCTGGCCACGATGACTTGATCGATGTCGAGTTCACGGTTGAAGAGCAGACCTCCGGGAGCGTAGGTGCGAGCCTGGGCTTTGCCCAGCAGGCGGGTCTCATCCTGTCCCTCAATTTGCAGCAGAACAACTTCCTGGGCACCGGCAAGCGGGTCGGTATCAACTTGTCCTCATCGGCTTTCCAGGACCTATACAACTTTAGCTACACCAATCCCTACTTCACAGAAGATGGAGTTAGCCGGGGTTTCAATGTCTTCTTTCGCTCCACGGATCTCGCCGAGGTGAACGTGGCGAGCTACACCACGGACACCTTCGGTGGTGCTATCAACTTTGGCTACCCGATCAAAGAAACAGCGCGGCTGGGCTTTAGCTTTGGCGTGTCGCAAACGGAGATTACCGCAGGGCGGTTCGCAGTGCAGGAAATCAAGGCGAGTCCCCGGCTCCTCGAAGGAATCGACAGCTTCTATGAGAGTACTCGTTTGCCCGATGGAACCTATAGCGCTCCAGAGGTAATTCAGCCCATCGAAGACCTGCCCCTGAGTGCCCTGACGATTCCACCGGAGTTAGGTTTTCTCGACGAAAACGGTGATGAGTACTTGAACTGGACCATCACCAGTAGCTGGAGCTCCTCGACCCTAAACCGCGGTCAGATGGCGACCCGAGGCGCGGCTCAGTCCGTAGCCCTTGAGGTTTCCATGCCCGGATCGGATCTGGAGTTCTATAAGTTGACCTACCGCGGTGAGGTGTTCCTGCCCATCTACAATGATTGGATCATGCACTTCCGCACCGAACTTGGTTATGGCGATGGCTACGGAAAGACCACCGAGTTGCCGTTCTATGAGCACTTCTTTGCCGGTGGTTTTGGTTCCGTCCGCGGTTTTGAAGCCAATACCCTGGGCCCGAGAAGTACACCGCCGGCGGTTTACAATACGGATCGACCAGTGACGGAGATAGATGAAAACGGAGAGCCCACGGAAGTGGGTGGTGAAGACGGTCGAGAGTTTGGCTACGTGCTGGACCCCGACACGGGCAAACTGCTTTTCGACGTCTTTCAGCAGAACCGTCCCCCACCCTTTGGCGGCAACGTACTCGTGGAAGGGTCCGCAGAATTGCTTTTCCCTCTGCCGTTTCTCAAAGATCGTAGCCGCGTGCGCTCCGCATTCTTTGTCGATGTCGGAAACGTATTCCAGACCCAGTGCGGTTCCGTGCAGATCAACTGTTTCGATGTGGACCCGGGCGAACTGCGCTATTCGGCGGGAGTTGGCGTGACCTGGTTGAGTGGCTTTGGTCCGCTGACCTTCAGTATCGCCAAGCCGCTGAACGCCAGCGATATTGATCGCGAAGAAGCATTCCAGTTTACCCTCGGCCAGACTTTCTAATTTTTCACCAAGGAGTATTTCACTCGTGTTTAGGACATTTCTATCTACAGTTGCTTTTGCAGCGATGCTGCTGCCCTCGGCGGTGTGGGCTCAGGGCAAGATTGCGGTCGTCAATCTGCAGGAAGCGATTATTCAGTCTGACGTAGCCCAGGCCCGTCTGACCGAAGTTCGCAACGAAGAGGGCTTCAAGGCGGACAAGGAAGAGTTTGATCGGCTCCGCGAAGAGCTGGACTCGCTGGTCAAGGACTTCCAAAAGGATGCGGCTGTTATGAGCCAGGAGCAACAGGTGGCGGCCCGGAAGCGTCTCACGAGTAAGCAGGCGGATCTCGAGCATGTCGGCGGCAAGCTGCAGCAAGCTGAACAGGCCACGGCCCAGGCCCTGCTGCAGGAGATGTCTCCCATGGTGCAAGAAGTGCTTCGGGAACTGATTGCCACGGAAGGCATCGGCCTGCTGCTGCAGCGTAACTCCGTGATCCATGCAGATCCCGGCTACAGCATTACAGCAAAAGTCACCGACAAGCTAAACCAGCTCGCCGCAGCCCAGTAAGGTCGCCTGGTGGTCACGCTGGGAGAGCTCGCAGCTCTCCTCGGTCTTCCTCCTGAGGATACCGATTCGTCCCTTGAACTCCACGACGTGGCGCCCCTCGAGCGGGCCGGCCCCGGAGATTTAGCCTTTTTGGCAGACCGGCGCTTTTTGTCGACCCTACGCGAAACCCGGGCCGCCTGCGTGATCCTCAAGGAAGAGTGGGCCGACGAAAGCCCGGTTCCTGTACTGCGCGCCCAGGACCCCTATCTGGCCTATGCCCGGGCATCGAGCCTATTTGATCGCCAGAGCCCTGCGCCGATGGGAGTGCACCCCTCCGCGGTTGTTGATCCTTCGGCACAGGTTCCCTCGTCGGCCTCGGTGGGTCCCGGTGCCTGCCTGGGCCCCAAGGTGGCTCTGGGGGATGACGTGGTTATCGGTGCTGGATGTTACCTCGGTGAGGGGGCTGTTTTGGGACGCGGCACCCGCCTCGCCGCCAACGTGGTGATTTATCATGGGGTGGTGCTCGGTGAGGAATGCCGGGTTCATGCAAGCACGGTGATCGGATCAGACGGTTTTGGCTTCGCCCGTAAGCCCGACGGCTGGGAGAAAATCCATCAACTGGGCATCGTACGTATCGGTGATCGTGTCGATATTGGGGCCGGGGTAACCATCGATCGTGGTGCGCTGGACGACACGGTTATCGAGGACGATGTGATTATCGATAATCAGGTCCATATTGCTCACAACTGTACCGTGGGGCCACGGACGGCCATCGCCGGCTGTGTGGGCTTTGCTGGCAGCACTAGCGTGGGCGCAGATTGTACTTTTGCCGGACAGGTTGGAGTATCCGGTCATCTGGAGATTTGCGACAATGCGCACTTTACGGGGCAGGCTCGGGTCGCCAAGTCTATCGAAGAGCCGGGGAGCTATTCGTCGGGTGCTCCTCTGGACTCGACGTCGGTGTGGCGCAGGAACGCGGTGCGGTTTTCACAGTTGGATGCTTTGCACCGACGTGTAAAAGCTCTGGAGAAGGCCTTGGAAGAGGCTCTGGAAACTACAACTACCAGTCCGGCGAACAATCCGGCGAAAAGCGGTGCGCAGTCTGGCGAAGAATCCTGACCGCAGGGCACGACAATAATTTTTGGGGGTGGGGTGTTGAACAGCGAAGCTCTAATGGACATTGAGGGTATCCGCGAGCATCTACCGCACCGATACCCATTTCTTCTCGTCGACCGGGTTGTAGAACTTATCCCCGGTGAGTCCATCGTTGCCTACAAGAATTTGAGCATCAACGAGCCGTTTTTTGACGGTCACTTCCCAGGTAATCCCGTGTTTCCTGGCGTCCTCCTGGTAGAGGCCATGGCCCAGGCGGCGGGCGTTCTCGGCTTCAGGAGCCAGGGCAAGACCCCCGCTGACGGTTCCATCTACATGTTCGTGGGTGCTGATGATCTTCGATTCAAGAGACCCTGCGTGCCCGGCGATCGCGTCTACCTCCACGCGCGAATCCTGGGAGAGCGACGGGGCATCTGGAAGTTTGCCGTCCACGCGGAGGTGGACGATAAGCGTTGCGCTTCGGCAACGATTCTTTGCGCTGATCGGCCTGCATGATCCATCCCCAGGCCATTGTCGACGATCGCGCGACGTTGGCCGACAACGTTCGTGTCGGCCCCTGGTCCTTGATTGGCCCCGATGTTGAGATAGGACCGGACTGTGTCATCGAGTCTCACGTGGTCATCCGAGGCCCGACACAGATCGGAGCGGGTAACCACATCTATCAGTTCTCCACCGTCGGAGAGTCCACGCCAGATCTTAAGTACCGCAACGAACCTACGCGCCTGATCATCGGTGATCGCAATACGATTCGTGAAGGGGTAACGATCCACCGAGGAACCGTGCAGGACCGCGGAGAGACCATTATCGGTGACGACAACCTCATTATGGCTTACGCCCACATTGGTCATGACAGCGTCATCGGCAACAACACCATTTTGGTCAATAATGTGGCCCTGGCGGGCCACGTGCATGTGGGAGACTTCGCAATTCTCAGTGGTTACACCTTGGTCCATCAGTTCTGTCGGATCGGTTCCCACAGCTTCAGTGGCATGCAAACGGCGATTGGCAAAGACGTCCCGGCGTACATCACCGTGTCGGGCTCACCGGCGGAGGCCAAGACCATCAACACCGAGGGTCTGCGTCGCCGCGGTTTTTCTGACCAGGCCATCAGCCAGCTTCGCCGCGCCTTCAAAATCCTCTATCGCCAGAATTTGACCCTGGATATTGCTCTGCAACGCCTGGAGACCATGCTCAGCGACACACCGGAGGTCAAAGTGCTTATCGACTCGATCCGTGCCTCCGAGCGCGGCATCGTGCGCTAACTTAGCCACCGCGGATTCCATGCCTGAGGGTACATCCCTGCGTATCGCCATGGTGGCCGGGGAGGCGTCCGGGGATTTGCTTGGGAGCCGCGTGTTGCGAGCTCTGCGCAGGCATCTCCCGGAGCTAACAATCGAGGCTGAGGGTATCGGTGGCTCCCATATGGACGCCGAGGGTTTTCACAGTCTCTATCCCCTGGAGCGGCTTGCAGTTATGGGCTTTGTAGAGCCTCTGGGACGCCTACCGGAACTCCTACGTATTCGCCGTGAGCTTGCCCAACGCTGGCGGGAAAACCCTCCGGATCTGTTTCTGGGTATCGATGCGCCGGACTTTAATCTGGGCCTCGCCCGACGGCTTCGCGATGGTGGTCTGCGCACTGCGCAATTGGTGAGCCCTACCGTGTGGGCCTGGCGACCGAAGCGAATTCATAAGGTGGCTCGGGCCGTCGATTGTCTGCTCTGTTTGTTCCCCTTTGAACCTGCTCTATACGCGGATGTAAGGGTTGATGCTCGATTTGTTGGTCATCCTCTGGTGAAGGAATTGGCGGAGGTGCCCACGCGATCAGAAGTGCGCGCGGCCCTGGGGATCGATGACCATGCTACGGTGATCGCCTTGCTGCCGGGAAGCCGTGGTGGTGAGGTCGCGCAGCATGGACCCAGCTTGCTCGCCGCGGGTCAGCTTTTGTGTTCCCGGGACCGATCTAGGCAGTTGCTTGTTCCCGCCGCTTCCGAGGATCGGCGGCAGCAGATTGTCCAGATGCTGGCGTCTGAAGATAGGGGCCACGGGGTTCGCTTGCTGGATGGCCAATCTCGCGAAGCCATGCTCGCGGCAGATGTGGTGGTACTCGCATCGGGCACGGCCAGCCTGGAAGCGATGCTCCTGCGCAGACCCATGGTGATTGCCTACCGTACAGCTCCCCTGTCCTGGAATATCATTTCTCGTCTCGCGGTGACGCCCTACGCGGGGCTACCGAATATTCTCGCCGGCCGCCGTATCGTGCCGGAGTTGTTGCAAGATGACATGAACGCGACCGCATTGGCCCTAGAGGCGGAGACGCTGTT
>DIYG01000188.1 GCA_002428935.1 Halieaceae bacterium UBA6060 | reverse complement strand
CTAACGCGTGGGTGTATCGCTTGGCTAGGTGTGCCCGCGGGTACTTCCGGAGCGAACGTCACCCCCTCCAGAGAGCGCAGGAAGTACCCGCGGGCGCACCGGAACGGTCTCTCGGCCCAAAAGCACTCGAGAACTCTTGCGCTGATGGGCGGGACACCCCAGGTCGATCGACATGACCAGCAGTATTCAGCCATCTACTACCAAGGGACTAAGCACAAAACCACCAAAGTACAGTACAGCTAACCGGTGTTTCATCACTATTCTTTGAGGTATGGCTTCGACTCGGGGCCCAAAGGGTGTCCACCGTACCTGGCAGCCCACGATAAACACACAAGTTCGAGGTGAACAAAATGATCTATGCACAACCTGGTGAAGAGGGCGCCGTTGTCAACTTTGACGCCCGCTATGGCAATTTTATTGGCGGCGACTGGGTCGCTCCTGTGGATGGCCAGTATTTTGACAATGTTTCTCCCGTAACCGGCCAGCCGTTTTGCCAGATTCCAAGATCATCTGCGGCAGATATCGAGTTGGCCCTGGACGCGGCGCACAAGGCCGAGGCGGCCTGGGGCTCTACGTCGGTCGCGGAGCGATCCAACATCCTCCTTAAAATCGCCGATCGCATCGAAGCCAATCTTGAGCAACTTGCCGTTGCCGAAACCTGGGATAACGGTAAGGCCGTTCGCGAGACCCTGAATGCCGACATCCCTCTGGCGGCGGATCATTTCCGTTACTTTGCGGGCTGCCTGCGGGCGCAGGAAGGTGGCATGGCGGAAATCGACGCCAAGACCGTGGCCTATCACGTGCATGAGCCCCTGGGTGTGGTGGGTCAGATCATCCCCTGGAACTTCCCCATTCTCATGGCCGCATGGAAGCTGGCGCCAGCCTTGGCAGCGGGCAACTGTGTGGTGATGAAGCCGGCGGAGCAGACGCCTGCGTCTATTCTGGTTCTTATGGGCATCATCGGTGACCTTCTGCCCCCGGGCGTTGTCAACATTGTTAATGGCTATGGCGCCGAGGCCGGTCAGGCTCTGGCCACCAGCACGCGTATCGCCAAAATTGCTTTCACAGGCTCCACGCCGGTTGGGCACCACATCCTGCGCTGCGCCGCGGAAACACTAATTCCGTCAACGGTTGAGCTCGGTGGAAAGTCACCGAATATCTATTTCGACGACATCATGCAGCAGGAAGATGAATTCATCAGCAAAGCTGTGGAAGGTACGGTGCTGGCGTTCTTCAACCAGGGTGAAGTGTGCACTTGTCCGTCTCGCGCCCTGATTCAGGAGGGCATCTACGAAGACTTCATGGAGCGCGTGATCGCCCGGGCCAAGCAGATCAAGCGCGGCAGCCCGCTGGACCCCGAGTGTATGGTCGGTGCCCAGGCTTCCAAGGAGCAGTACGACAAGATTCTCAGCTACATCGAGATCGGTCGATCGGAAGGCGCGGAAGTCCTCATCGGCGGTGGCCCCGAGGCCCTGGATGGGGACTTGACGTCCGGCTACTACGTGCAACCGACCCTGCTTAAGGGCCGCAATGATATGCGCGTCTTCCAGGAGGAAATCTTCGGTCCCGTGGTCGGTGTCACCACCTTCAAGACGGAAGAGGAAGCGCTGGCCATTGCCAATGACACGGACTTCGGTTTGGGTTCCGGTGTTTGGACTCGCGACATGAACCGTTCCTACCGTATGGCTCGCGGTATCAAGGCTGGCCGTGTCTGGACCAACTGCTACCACGCCTACCCGGCACACGCAGCCTTCGGTGGCTACAAGAAGTCTGGTATTGGTCGTGAAACTCACAAGGTCGCCTTGGAGCATTATCAGCAGACCAAGAACATTCTGGTCTCCTACGATACGAATCCGCTCGGATTCTTCTGATCCTGCCATGCCCGGTCCTCTTGCGATGGCCGGGCATAGCGGATACTGCCATGGTGAGATGGCTTTCTTGCCCCGGATTTTCCGGGGCTTTTTTTTGCGTGTTCGGTGTCGCTGCCGTGCCTAAAGCTGTGCTACCAAGTTAGGGACGAATCTAGTCCCAAAGTACAGTATTCAGTCTCTGGGGCAGTGGTTAGCATGGTAAACATCTGGTGATCCCAGAGTTTAGGGGCATGCTGAGGACGTTCGCGGTACCTAGTCTCGCATCAGTCTCAGCAAGCAGAGGAATCAATAGCTTCACGAGGACAACGTCATGTGGACCAAGCCTGAATTTGTAGACCTGCGCGTCGGTTTTGAAGTCACAATGTACTTCAGCGTACGCTGAAACAGGTAGCCAGGATTGCGGGCGTGATGCTCCCAGTCCTGGCAGCTTCCTCTCACCAATCAACAAGTAGATAACTATGCGAGTCCGCGTTCTTGGATCGGCGGCAGGTGGCGGTTTCCCCCAATGGAACTGCAACTGCACCAACTGCTACGGTGTTCGCAGCGGCAAGATCAACGCCCGGGCACGCACCCAATCGTCTATCGCCGTCAGCGTTGATGATGAGCGATGGATACTCTTTAACGCATCACCCGATATACGAGCCCAACTGGAGTCTTTTCCAGCGATCCAGCCCCGCGGCTTACGGGGAACCGGGATCCACGCGGTGGTGCTTGTAGACAGTCAGATCGACCACAGCACCGGTTTATTGATGCTCCGTGAGGGTTGTCCCTTTCCCGTGTACACCACGGAGATGGTGTATCAGGATCTGAGCACCGGTTTCCCAATTTTTGAGATTCTAAAGAGTTGGGATGGGGGTATCGATCATCGCCTTCTGGCGATCGACGGGCAAAGCTTCCAGGTTGATGGCGCGGAACGTCTGCGCATGACCGCCATCGCCCTGAGCGGTAAGGCCCCGCCATATTCGCCGCACCGCCACGATCCTCATCCCGGGGACAACATCGGTATCTTTATCGAGGATACGGTCGATGGCAGCAAGTTGTTTTATGCGCCGGGTCTGGCCGATGTGGATGCGCGATTGCTGAAGATCATGGACGAGAGTGATTGCGTGCTGGTAGACGGCACCTTCTGGCAGGAAGATGAAATGATCGTTGCGGGCGTCGGTTCCAAACTTGCGGGTGAGATGGGGCATCTTCCCCAATCCGGCGCCGGGGGCATGATTGAGAAGCTGCGACTTCTGGATCGCCAGCGCAAAGTACTGATACACATCAACAATACAAATCCTATTCTGGTCGAGGATTCTCCCCAGCGCGCCGTATTGGACAAGGAGGGCATTGAAGTGTCCTACGATGGGATGCAGATTGATCTGGGTCGCCACGCCGAAGAGGGTGATGGCGCACGGCTGGCCCGCGAGGCCATGGCCCATGCCTGATGCTGTGAGGGTGACTTCCCTGGGTAACGAGGATTTTGCGGCTACTTCGGTTAGCGAGTCCGAGAAAGACAGGCCGGTGACTGGAGAGCCCTGGAGCCGGGAAGAGTTTGAGGCGCTTCTCCGTGCCAAGGGAGGGCTGTATCACATCCATCATCCCTATCACCGGGCTATGTACGCCGGCGAATTGTCACGAGAGCAAATCCAGGGTTGGGTCGCCAATCGCTATTACTACCAAATCCAAATTCCGGTAAAAGACGCGGCCATCATGGCCAACTGCCCCGATCAATCTGTTCGTCAGCATTGGATTCAGCGCATTCTCGATCATGATGGTCACGAAGGCGATCGGGGCGGTATCGAGGCCTGGCTGCAGTTGGGTGAGGCGGTGGGCTTGGCCCGGGAAGAAGTCCGCGATCTTCGCCACGTGTTGCCCGGTGTGCGCTTTGCCGTGGATGCTTACGTTAGCTTCGCCCGCCGCGTTAGCTGGCAAGAAGCGGCCTGTTCATCTTTAACGGAAATGTTTGCGCCGGAGATTCATCAGAGTCGCCTGGATAGCTGGCCAGATAACTATCCCTGGATTGACGCCGAGGGGCTTGCCTATTTCCGCAAGCGCCTCAGCGAGGCCCGTCGTGATGTGGAGCATGGTTTGCAGATCACCCTGGATCATTTCCAGACCCGGGCGCAGCAGGAGCATGGCCTGGATATCCTCCAGTTCAAGCTCAATATCCTTTGGAGCATGCTGGATGCCATGACCATGGCTTACGTGCACGACACGCCGCCGTTCCATAGCTGCCCTGATAAGAGCGCGCTACCGCAGCGACTGGTCAGCGTAGGTTAGGGGGATGCCCGAGATGAACGCTGTGCCGGCGCTGCGCGCCCACTACCGCTTGCAGTGGGAGCCCGCCCAGGATTGTCATGTGCTTCTCTATCCCGAGGGTATGATTAAGCTAAACGGTAGCGCTGGTGAAATCATGTCCTGCGTCGACGGTGAGCGTAGCGTGGAGCAAATCATCTCCGCTCTTCAAACTCGCTTTCCCGATGCGCCCGGTGTTGCCGAGGACACCCTTGAGTTTTTCACCGTAGCCCATGACAAGCGCTGGCTTGAATTCGGCTGAGACCGGCGGGTCCCTTGTGTCACCGCCCCTCTGGCTGTTAGCGGAGCTGACTTATCGGTGTCCGCTCCAATGTCCCTATTGCTCCAACCCTCTGCAGATTGCTGACCTCAAAGATGAGCTGAGCAAGGACGACTGGTTGTCCGTATTGCGTCAGGCCAGGGAATTGGGTGCAGCCCAGCTCGGTTTTTCCGGCGGTGAGCCGTTGGTGCGCGGAGATCTCGAGGAGTTGGTGGTAGAGGCTCGCGGCCTGGGTTACTACAGCAACCTCATTACCTCGGGAGTTGGTTTATCTGAGAAGCGGGTGGCGGCGCTCCGAGATGCTGGCCTGGATCATATTCAGGTGAGCTTCCAATCCAGCGACAGCGAGGTCAATGAACTGCTGAGCGGATCGCGCAAGGCTTTTGAGCAGAAGCTGCGGATGGCGGAAGCCGTGAAAGCCCACGGCTATCCCATGGTGCTGAACTTTGTCCTTCACCGTCATAACATCGATCAGGTCGAGGAAATTCTCCAGCTGTCGGAACGCCTTAAGGCAGATTACGTGGAGCTGGCGAATGTCCAATATCACGGTTGGGCTTTGGAGAATCGCGAGGCGCTTATCCCAAGCCGGGAGCAACTGGAGCGGGCCGAGGTCGTGACCAACGCCTACCGGCAGCGCCATCCCGAAGGTATGACCCTCTACTTTGTAGTACCGGACTACTACGAGGAGCGACCGAAACCCTGCATGAACGGTTGGGGCAATATGTTTCTGACCATCGCTCCCGATGGTGCTGCGCTTCCTTGTCACAGTGCCCGTGACCTGCCCATGAATTTCCCCAACGTGCGCGAGCATAGCTTGAAGGACATCTGGTACGAGTCGGAACCCTTTAATGTCTTTCGCGGTGACGACTGGATGAAGGAACCCTGTCGGTCCTGCCCGGAGAAGGACAAGGATCACGGAGGCTGTCGCTGTCAGGCCTATCTTCTCACGGGCGATGCACGAAACGCAGATCCTGTCTGCACCCTATCTCCGGATCGCGGCCTTATCGATGATGCCCTGGCGACGGCCAATCACCATGCTCGGCAACCGGTTCCCATGCTGTTTCGAAACATGGCTAACTCCGACCAACTCATCGCCTCCGGTTGATGGTCATGGGACGTATCCTTTGCCCCCGTTTTAGGTACCTGGGGATTACGGCCTCTCTGCTCTTGGGGAGCGTATTGGTTTCGGTCGGTGTGTCGGCGCAGGCCGCCGAACCTCTGCCCGTGGTTCGGGTAGCCGCGTTGAAGTACGGTACGGCAAACTGGGAGCTGGAGCTTATTCGAAGTCAGGGTTTGGATGCGGCTCGAGGCTTCCGGCTGGAGGTTATCCACCGGGTTTCCCCCAACGCGTCTCTCGTGGCCCTGCAGGGCGGTGCGGCGGACTTTACGGTCGCGGACTGGCTGTGGGTTGCGCGACAGGCAACGGCGGGTCGCAACTTCCGTTATTACCCTTATTCTTCTGCCGTGGGTGAGCTCCTGGTTCCTGCGGAGAGTGCCGTGCAAACCTTGGAGGATCTGCGCGGTGCGACGGTCGGCGTGGCGGGTGGCTCCGAGGACAAATCCTGGCTTTTGTTTCAGCGCTATGGGCTTGGCCAGCAAATGGTCTTGGCCACGGATACAACCCCAAAATACGCTGCGCCCCCGCTCCTCAGTGGTCTGGCGAGCACTGGCCAGTTGGATGCCGTTCTTACCTATTGGCACTACGCCGCGCGCCTCAAGGCCGAGGGATTTCGCTCCATTCTGTCTTTAAAATCGGTGCTCACTAGCCTCGGTGTTGAGGGAGACGTACCCATGCTGGGCTGGGTATTCTCTGCAGCCTATGGGAAGAATAATCCAGAGCTTGTCGACAGCTTTCTGCAAGCTTCCTACGCGGCCAAGGAAATGCTCCGCGACGACAAGGCCTGGGCCATCGTGCGGCCTATCATGCAGGCCGATGATGATCGCGTGTTTGAGGAGCTGCGGGCTGGCTATCGCGCGGGTATCCCGGACTCCTTTGATGCGACTCATGTGCGAGCGATCAGGCATGTTGCGGAGCTCGTTAGCCCGGGCGTTGGGGAGGGATCTGCTTCCCTTGGGGATGTGGATCGCGAGGTTTTATCCGCCGTGTTGTGGCGAGGCTCGGCGTCTGGCGCCGGGTTCTAGGACGTGAACATAGTTATGTCACCAGGGATGGCTCGCCTGGGCTCTATCCTGGCCTTTTTCTTTTGTTGGCAAGCAGTGGTGTGGATTTTTGCACCAGAGCTGCTGCCGGGCCCCATTGCCGTCAGCGAACGACTTATCAGCCAATGGCGGTCGGGGGAGTTACCCGGGCATTTGCTGGTTACCTTGGCGAGGGTGTTTGGCAGTTTCCTCATCGCGATGTTTATAGGCTTTCTTGTCGGAATGCTGATGGGTGGGTCCCGACGGGCCGATCTCGCCCTGGACGGTTTGTTGACGATTTTTCTAAACATCCCCGCCCTGGTGGTGATCATCCTGTGTTTCCTTTGGTTTGGCCTCAATGAAGGGGCCGTTGTCATCGCCGTGGTGCTCAACAAGGCGCCGACCATGACGGTGATTTTTCGCGAGGGTGTGCGTGCCGTGGACAAAGACCTTCTCGAAGTGGGTGAGGTGTACGGCCTCTCCCGGGGGCGACGCTTCTTTGCTCTTTATCTGCCGCAGCTGTATCCCTATTTTCTCGCCGCCGCCCGTAGTGGTCTTGCTCTGGTTTGGAAAATCGTCTTAGTCGTAGAGCTTCTGGGTTGTAGCGATGGCCTGGGTTTCCAGCTCGGGGTGTTCTTCCAGTACTTCGATATCACCGGGATTTTGTCCTACACCTTTGCCTTTGTGCTTCTGATCCTGCTCATCGAGGCGGTGATCATGCGTCCCTGGGAAAGGGCGGTAACGCGGTGGCGGCCCTAATGCACTTACAGCTAGTCGCCAAACGGTTCCCCGGGGCCGATCAGGATACGCTGGCGGAGATCGACCTCAGCCTTTCAACGGGCTCGTTTTTGGCCCTCCTCGGGCCCTCGGGCGTGGGCAAAACAACGCTTCTGCGCATTCTCGCCGGCCTGGATACCGAGTACCGCGGAGAGTGCACAAGGGTCAGCGGTGGTGTCGGTTATCTTTTTCAGGAGCCGCGGCTTATGCCCTGGCTGAGCGCCGAAGAGAATGTGGCCCTGGTGGTTAACGGAGATCGCCATCGGGCGCGAGAGGCTCTGGCGGCGGTACAGCTTGTGGACGCGATACGTTTTTACCCCCATCAGTTATCGGGGGGCATGCAGCGGCGCGTGGCTTTGGCACGAGCCATTGTCAGTGAACCTAAGGTTTTGCTGCTCGACGAACCCTTTGTCTCCCTCGACCAACCTGGAGCTCAGCAGTTGCAGGCCCTGCTTCTGGAGTACTGGCAGCGCGAGAGGCCCTGCATCTTATTGGTCTCGCACAATCTGCTGGAGGCAATTTCCCTGGCGGACGAGTTGCTGTTTCTGGGCGGATCTCCCGCCTCTGTAATTCATCGCCAGCCCCTGGGTCTTGAACGCCCTCGGGGAGTAACTGACGCGGCGGTTATCGCTGAGCGCGACAAGCTACTGGCGTCTTATCCACAACTCCTATCCGGTGGGCTAAGCGGAGTCGATTAGCCTTGCTATACTCGAAACGTGAGGGCCAAAAATAATGCAAGAGCCACTGCGTCAAGTAAAACTCGTTGAAGGTCTGGACGAGAAACCCAAGCTGAGTCTGGACCGCATCCAGACGGCTGTTTCGGACAGCTTTAATCCCCGGGATGCGGCATTGGAACTCGCCCGTAAACTCAGACCCGATGAGGCGGCCTGCGTGGTGTTTTTTTGTAGCCCGCGCTACGACCTCAAGGTCTTGTCAGCGGCACTTCAGGGTCATTTCGTGGGCACCACCCTGATCGGCTGCACTACCGCGGGAGAGATCTCCCAGCGGGGTCTGACGGAGAACTCCATCACCGCCTTTAGTTTGCCCAAGAGTCATTTCGCTGTAGAGGCCATGCTTCTCAATAACCTGGCCTTCCTTAGCGAAGATCAGGTTATGCGCTCCGTCCAAGACCGTGTTTACGCTCTGGAGAAGCGTGCCATTGCCATGGCTCCAGGACAAAGCTTTGCGTTCACCCTTCTCGATGGCATGTCGATTCGCGAAGAGATCATGTTGGGGCTCCTGGCCGATGCCCTGGGCGGGATGCCCCTCCTGGGTGGTTCCGCCGGTGACGGACTCGATTTTGGTGATACCTACGTCTATCACGCGGGAGCCTTTCACGGGAATGCGGCGGTGCTTTTGTTGGTCAATACCCGTTGTCCCTTCCGAGTGATTTCCGGCCACCACTTCGGACCATCGACAGAGAAGATGGTCGTCACCAAGGCGGACCCGGAACGCCGCGTGGTGCTCGAGATTAACGCGGAGCCGGCGGCGCCGGAGTATTGCCGGATCATGGGGTTATCCCTGGATGAACTGAATGCGTCGACCTTTGCCCTGAATCCATTGGGCGTGCGTTTCGGCGAGAACCTGTATGTTCGATCCATCCAGCAGGTGAACGATGATCTGAGTCTGACGTTTTTCTGTGCCATCGACACAGGTATCGTGCTGACCAAGTTACGGGACGTGGGGATGATCGAACATTTTCAGGCCATGATGCGCGACGCCCATGACGCCATCGGCGACACCCAGGTGGTGATTGGCGCGGACTGCATCCATCGCTTGATTGAGGCGGAAGAGAACGGCACCGCCAAGGCCCTCTCGAATACCTACCGAAAACATCGCGTGGTGGGGTTTAACACCTACGGTGAGCAGTGCGATGGTTTGCACCTGAATCACTCCTTTACCGGCATCGCCATCGGCGAGCCTCAATACTGATGTTGACGACGAGGGCTTTAATGCATGGCTGAATCCGGTCGTCATCTGCGCTCCATCGGTAGCCCGCCGGCGGAAGATGCCGAGATGCTGCGCGCTGAGCTTGAGGCGCTGCGCTACGAGAACGACAAACTCAAGCGTATCAATTCGGTGCTTATGCAACGGGTAGAGCTCGGGTGGGGAAATTTCAGCACGGCCTACAGCGCGTTCCAAAAAGCCGCCATGCTCACGGAGAAGGTGGCGTCCAAAGCTTTAAAGCTGCAGCAAACCCAGAGTCGCCTGGATGAAGCTACCCTGGATCTGACGCGAACGCGTCTGGAAAAGGAAGTCACGCACCAGCGCCTGTCGGATCTTCTCGAGAGTATTTCCGACGCTATCGTGCTCTTTGACCACAATCGTCGATTGGTGCTGGCCAACAGCCATTTCTATGAGTTCTGGAGCGGCACCGGAGCAACCATTATCGCCGGCGAAACGAAGCTGACGGATCTCGTGCCCATGTCGATCCGCTACGGCATCTTCGACCCGCGGACCGTGCCTGCGGAGCGGGTGCCGAGTCACGATGGCAGCAAAGACAGTGTGTTTCGCCTGACCAATGGCCGCTGGTTGCAGATGTCTGAGCGACCTACCTCCGACGGTGGTCTCGCCGTGGTGTACACGGACATTACCCAGGTCAAGGAAGACGAGATACGCGAGCGGGAGCGGGTGCTCCGCGAGAAGAATGTGATTCTCAAATCGACGCTGGACAACCTACCCCAGGGAGTATCCCTGGTCAGCGCCGACAATCGTCTCGAGGCCTGGAACCAGCGGTTTGTCGAGTTGACGGGGGTGGATGAGCGCCGCGTGGGGCAGGGGGCAGACTACGCCGATCTGGTGCGCGATTCGGAAGTGGGTGACGAAGTCGCGGATCTCCGTGAGTTGTTGAGCGACTGTGACCCTGTGAACGGTGTTTGTGAACGGGAGAAAGCCCTGTCCAACGGCATTGTTCTGGATATTCGCAGTCACCCGGTGCTTGGTGGTGGCTATGTGGTGACCTTCACGGATATCACGGAACGCAGCCGAAACGCCGAGGCCCTGCGGGAGAGCGAGCGGCGCCTGAGACTTATCACGGATGCCATGCCGGCGTTGATCTCCTACATCAACAGCGATCGGCGCTATGAGTTTGCCAACAAAACCTTCGAGGAATGGTTTGACCGTCCCAGTAATGAAATCGAAGGCATGTATTTGTGGCAGGTTCTCGGTGACAGTGAGTACCTGAATCATGAGCCCTATATCGGCCGAGCTCTCGCTGGTGAGGTGGTTAACTTCGAACTGGAGCAACAACTTCCCGGGGCGCGGCGGCGGATTTCCTTCAAGACCTATGTGCCGCACTACGGGGCCGATGATGCGGTGATCGGCTTCTTCGCCCTGGAGCAGGACGTGACGGAAAAGCGTCGCACGGCCCAGGCCCTAAAACATGCATATCAGCATATGGAGCAGCGGGTTTTCGAACGTACCCGGGAATTGACGGAACTCAACCAAACGCTGCAGCGGGAGATCTCCGAGCGGGCCCTGGTGGAGCAGAGCTTGCTCAAGGCAACGCGAGAGGCCGAACTGGCCAGTGAAACCAAGGTCAAGTTCATTGCCGCCGCAGGTCACGATTTACTGCAGCCTCTAAACGCGGCGCGTCTCTTCTCCGCCGCTCTTCTTGATCGCGATTTACCGGGCGGCAGCAAAGATTTGGCGAGCTCCCTGGCCCGATCTTTGGACGATGTGGAGTCCATCATCACCACGTTGGTGGACATCTCCAAGCTCGAAGCCGGGGTGGTAGAGCCGGTGGTCGAGGCCTTCGTGGTCGACGACCTCCTTTCGGCGCTGGCGGCGGAGTTTTCCGTCCAGGCGCAGCAGAAAGGACTGGCCTTCCGTTACGCCAAGAGCAGTGTCGTGGTTCATAGCGACAGTCAGCTTCTCGCGCGCATCTTGCGCAACTTCCTTACCAACGCCCTGCGCTACACGGATACCGGTGGCGTGTTGTTGGGATGCCGACGTCGCCCCGATGGCCTGGACATCGAAGTGGCGGATACCGGGGTGGGGATCGCGGAAGATCAGTTGGGCATTATTTTTGATGAGTTCCAGCGCCTGGAGGACAGCCGGCATCGCGATGAACGAGGTCTGGGTTTGGGACTGGCGATTGTCGAAAAGCTCTCTCGGGTGCTTGGCTGCGAAGTATCGGTACGCTCTCTGCCTTCCCAGGGGTCTGTGTTCACGGTACGGGTGCCCTACGGACGTATCGCCAAACGGGAAGTTGATGCACCACCGTTGATTCCCCTGGTAGACAGTCTTGAAGGGCGTCGTGTGCTTGTGATCGATAACGAGGCCGATATCTGCGCCGGTATGGCTACGATACTTTCGGGTTGGGGTTGTGAGGTAACCACGGCGCAGACCCTTGAAGGTTTATCGGCAGCCCTGGAGGCACAAGGCGGAGCCCCGGAACTGGCCATTGTCGATTATCAACTTGATGGGGATAACACGGGCTTCGACGCCGTTCGGCGCATCGATCATCTTCTCGGTCGCTCCCTACCTGTGGTGATGATCACCGCAAACTACACCAAGGCATTGCGTGAGGAAGTCACGGAAAGCGGCTATCACCTGCTGAACAAGCCTGTGAAACCGCACAAACTACGGTTGTTGATGACTCGCTTGTTGTAGTGGAGATTCTATTCACGGCGATGGCGATGTGAAAACGACGAGCGAAGGTACGACATCAGTGGACAAAGGCTCAACGATGACGGCGCCGAGACACCGCTAGCGGATGAGCAAACGGCCCTCGTCGTAATGAATGGGCCGCGCGTCTCGCTCTAGCGGCGTAGATACTGATCGAAGTTGATATCTCGGGCGCAGAGAATGGCTTTGAGACGACTGTGAACTTTTAGCTTGCGCAGTATCGCTGACACGTGGGCCTTCACCGTGGTCTCGGCGATATTCAACTCGTAGCCGATTTCCTTGTTTGATTGCCCTTTCGCCATGTGCTCAAACACCAGCAACTGACGCCGCGTGAAGGTGGAGATGAGTTCAGGGTCCACGCGTCCAGCGACTTCGTTACCGCGACTACTCTGTTCGCCACCCTTGCGGATGATGTCTGGGGGGAGATAGATTTGGCCGTCGAGGATTTGGCTGATGGCCTCGGTGATCTTCTCCCTGGGCATGGATTTGGTGATGAACCCGACTGCCCCGTAGGTAACCGCCTTAAGAACGACGTTCTTGTCCTCTTCCGCAGAAAGGATGACCACCGGGATATCGGGATGATTGGTACGTAGGGTAATGATCCCGTTGAGGCCATCCATTCCTGGCATATTCAGGTCGAGGAGAATTAGATCGGTATCCGGATTTTCCTCGGCGTAGCTTAAAGCCCCCTGAAGGTCCTCGGTTTCAGCCACCGTTGCGCCTTCGAAGCTACCGACGATGGCGGCGGTGATCGCCTCGCGGATCATCGGGTGATCATCGGCGACAAGTATTTGATACATCTTATTTTTATCTCCCGTTAGAAGGGTCTTCAACGAGCTTGCCAACAGGCCCAACTATACCCCAGTGCCTCGGCCGGCCATAGAGGCGGTTCGATGCAGGGTGATGTTGGGGCTCCTCCGCCGAGGGCGTGTTCCCTCAGTTTCGCGGGGGGCCACTCTTGCGCAACAGGCCCCGACCGGGGTCGAAACCCACGATGGCCGCCATGGTTAGAAGCACCGTGGTGGCCGAGGTCACGGTGAACGCCAGGACGCTGAACTCGCCATAGAGGGCGAAGCGAATGAGTTCTACAGCGTGCGTGAAGGGATTGATGGCGCAGATCCAGTAAATCAGTTCGCTGGCTTCACGCATTTTCCACAGGGGATAGAGCGCTGAGGACAGAAAAAACAGGGGAAACACCACAAAGTTCATAACCCCTGCAAAGTTCTCAAGTTGTCGGATGAGCGACGACAAGAGGAGCCCCAGGGCGCCGAGCATCAGGGCACTGAGGACCGTCGCCGGGAGCACCCACAGGTATCCGAGAACCGGTGGCTCCACATCGAACAGACGAGCGAGGAGCAAAAACGCGTAAACCTGGGCCAGAGATACCAGGGCACCCGATAGCAGCTTGCAGACCAGCAGATAACCCCGGGGTAGGGGACTGGTCAGCAACACCCGCATGCTGCCCATCTCTCGGTCGTAGACCATAGACAGGGAACTCTGCATGCCATTGAACAGGATGATGATGCCCACCAGGCCCGGCACGATATATACCTCATAGGTGATATAGGTCTCGTAGGGTGGAATGATGGCTATGCCCAGAGCGGCGCGAAATCCCGCCGCGAACACCACGAGCCAGAGGAGCGGGCGGACCAGGGACGAGAGAAAACGCGTGCGTTGCTGGAGGAAACGACGAAACTCCCGGGCAAGGATGCCGAGAAATGCGTGGCCGTAGGCGGACCAACTCATGGCTCCCTCCTCGTCAGGGCCAGCAGAAGCTCCTTTGCGCTCGATATCCCTTGCTGGCTTTGCAATTCCTGCAGGGTTCCCTGCGCAACCAGCCGCCCCTGGTGCAGGATCAACGTCGCGTCCGTGGGCGATAGTTCTTCCACCAGGTGCGTTGTCCATAGCACCGCCATGGCGCGTTCCTCACACAGGGATCGAACGTGTTCATACAGGGCCTGCCGGGTTTCCAGATCCAGGCCCGCAGTGGCCTCGTCAAGGAGCAGAAGCTTAGGCTCGTGAAGTAGGGCGCGAGCGATTTCCACACGACGACGGTGTCCGCCGTTTAGGGAGCGGACCCGATCTCCGGCTCGCTCGGACAGACCAAAACGACCCAACTCTTCTTCCATACGCTGGCGCACGGTGTCTGGCGACAGGCCCTGCAACGCACCGTGATAAGCGAGGTTTTGTGCCACCGTGAGATCAAGATCCAGGGTCGGTTGCTGAAAGACAACGCCCAGGCGACGGAGCGCGTCGCGGGCGTTGCCCTGCAAATCCAGTCCAAACAGCTCGATCCGCCCTTCGGTCGCCCTTAGGAGGCGGGTTAGGAGTGAAAAGAGCGTTGTTTTTCCGGCACCGTTGGGTCCCAGGAGGGCCAGAAACTCGCCCGCCTGTAGGGTGAAGTCCACCTGGGCAAGGGCTCTACGTTTACCGTAACGATGTCCCAGCTCAGTGACATGAATAGGTGCAGTAGCCATATTCATAGGCAATGATTAACCGATTCCCGCGTCGCTGGCCGTCAGGGAGCGACCGCGATACCCCAGGGATAGCGCCCAACCTTAATGGTCTTGATGGGTTTGAGTTTCTCGACATCGATCACCGTAACGTCGCCACTCACGCCGTTAGAGGTGAGTAGGAGTGCGCCCTGACGGTCGAATTCAAGATGCCAGACCCGCCGGCCCACGAGCAGGTAGTCGAGTATCTCGTAGCTTTGCGCATCGACGACTGCTACATGGTTGGCAGGTCCCAGGGCGACAAAGGCGTAACGGCCATCGTCGGTGAGTTTTATACCTACCGGTTGAATGCGGTCCCGATGGACGCCGGGGATTTTGAATTCGAGAGTCTTGATGATCTGTCGATCGGCGACATTAACCACGGCGACGGTGCCGCCTATCTCCGATGAGGCCCAGAGCAGGGCCCCATCTTTGGTGAACTCCACGTGCCGTGGCCGTTGGCCCACGAGGGTGTTGTCCACTAGTTCGTTGGACTCCGTATCGATCCAGTGCAGCATATTCGTGGTTTCCGACGTATTCACCGCCCACTTGCCGTCGGGACTCACGGCCATGCCTTCAGGTTCTACCCCGACGTCTACCTGGGCGATAACCGTGCGCTCCCGTGTATCCACGACGGTAACCACGGCGTTGTCCTCGTTAGCGATGTACAGCTTGCGGTCGTCAGGGTGGAGGGCAAACTGCTCTGGGTCCTCACCCGAAGGCAGGTCGGCAACGATGCGCCTCTCGGCCATGTCCATGACTTGCACCGCATCGGAATCACTGGCGCAAATGTACAGCTCGGTGAAGTCTCGATTGAAGGTGATGCCTCGGGGGCGCATGCCAACCTCAATGGTATCGATCACCTCCAGGGAATCGATATCAATGACGGACAGGGTATTGTCTTTCTCATTCGATACGTAGGCGGTTTCGCCAAAACTCGACGAGCTCATACCCGCGAGCCCTACGGCTGCGGACAATAGAAACGATGAGCTGTGGGTATTAATGGCCCGGGCGAAACGCGAAAACAGCTCGAGTCTCGGCTCGGAGGTTTCCGGGTTTTGCGTACACGCTAATCGGCTGGCAGTCATAGATGGCTCTCGAAGTTGCAATCGGTTTCCGGTTCGTCAAAACCCAGGGTATCGAGTTCCGTACGTGGGTGGAGAAATCCCGGCTGGGGCGACTGGCTGACAACGGCGCGCGGTTGCACCAGAGGAATAGGTTGGCGCAATTGGCCGTTCCAATTTCTGAACGTCAGACTACGCCCTTTGAACGCGGCTATTTCAAACTCGTCGCTTAGCAGGTAGGTGTACAAGATCGCGGTGTCGGTGCTCTGGGTTCGCGTGACGGCCTCGGCGATGGCGCGCACGGCCACCCAGGCGGCGTAGTCGCGATCGTCCATAGCTCGGTCACTGTGCTCGTGAAAGCGGTTTTGCAATTGCTGGGCTCCCCATTGCTCCACCACGCCGTGCCAGCCTTTGGGGGTTAGTCCCTGAGTTCCCGCTACCGGTCTGGGGAGCCAGGTGTTGTAGGGTACGTACTCGCCGACGTCGCCGATTTCGTCGGCGACCAGGGTGACATGATAGTCCTTGCCCTGGGTAAACAGAGGCAGTTCCTGTTGCGCGGTACGTCGCAGATCCGTATCGAAACTCCATTGCTTTTCGTCGATGATCTTGCCGCCAAAACGTTTTGCCGAGCGTCGCATCGAGGTAACCCAGGCGCCATCTTCCGCTCGTTCACCGCGTAATAAGAGCCAACGATTCCAGCGCCGGGCAACCAGGAACTGCGCCAGGGCGTCGGTCAACATGGCACGACTAGGTAGCGTATGCAGGACTCCAGCTCGGCAATCCGCGCTTCGCAGGTGATCGTCGGGGGCTGTCGTATTGAAAATGATGGAGCGTTTCCCAAGGTCCGAATTCCCGGACAGCTTAAGAAGCGTTGCCGCCGGAAGGTCCGCTAGCAGTAGCGTGATCCCCTGGTTTACACCTGCCCGCGCAGCTTCCACGGCTTCTGTCGCGCTATCCGTCTCGACAATTTCAATGGTGTAGTGGTGGTTGAGAAAGCGCCCCGTGGTGTTGGAGTCGCTGACACCCAAACGAGCACCGGCAATACCGCTGTCTGCCGCCGGGGGCTGAATGTTGGATAGGGCTGGGGGGCGTTCCACCCGCTGCTTGAGATACAAGAGTCTTACATCAAGGCTTTCCGCGGCGAGTGCTGGGAGCACCGTCAGCCCCAAGGACGCAAGAATCCCGCGACTCCAGGTAAGGGCGCGCGGCTCCGAATTTCTCTTACTGCAGCCGGGAGATCTGTAATGGCTCGGCGATATGGAATCGCGCAGCGATAGGAACCCTCTGCGGAATCGATGCCAGATGGGATAACCACTAGCGTGGCCGTTCCGAGCTGCAGGGTTTAAAGCACTGATGGGGATAGCCTCTTTTTATAGCCATGCTAGGGCCTGGGAAAGATGTGGGCAACTAGCCGATAGGAGCCCCTTCCCTTAGCACCTGTGCCCCCGATAGATTGCTACCAAAGCAGTATTGTGGTCCCTCGGGCTTCTATTAGGCTATAACCAATACCAACGCGCTGTCGTGTTGTGTGCTTGTGGGGATAACTTATGAAAACTTTAAGAAGTGCAGTGAACGCTGCCGGTGTAGTCCTTTGTGCGACTATCGGATCTCTGAATGCCTGGGGTCATGGCGATGTCACGCCGCAGCCGGTGAACACGGAAGGTTTGGACAAGATTGAAGGCTGGGTTGAAGAGAACCCCTATCGTGGCAACGAGTTGGCCGTGGAAATTGGCACCTCCGCCTATGCACAGAACTGCGCCCGTTGCCACGGTCTGGACGCCGTTTCTGGCGGAATCACCCCGGATCTTCGAGCACTAAACGACGAGTTTGAATGGTCCAGCAAGGCCGAATCCGACGAGTGGTTTATTCAGCGTGTGAGGCACGGGGCGGTGGTGCAGGGCCGAGTTTATATGCCACCCTTCGAAGGCATTCTCTCGCAGGAAGCCATGTGGGCGATTCGCGCTTATTTAGATACCCGTCCACTGGACGATTGACTCCTCTTTCTTGAGTCTCGTTCGCGGTTTGTTTGAGAGTTTGTGAAGGGCTTCCTAAAGGCAACCTAAGGACTCCCTAGGGGGTTGGCTCGAGACCCTTGCCTTGTGGTGATCGAGCAGGCTTTTGTGAGTTTGATGACGAAGCGGTGGCTGGTCCATCGCTTTTTTGTGCCCGCAGTTAGTCAAAGCCTGAACACCTTGAAATCCAAGGGGCGGCGCTTTCGGTAGCTGGGCAAAGGCCGTTAGACTCCTGACTGAGTCGTAGCTTTGGATGATCATTGTGCAAGAAGCTTCCCGGTGGTTGAGTCATGTATTGCCAGGCTCCTCGTCTTGGCGCGGGGGGGCACTGCTACTGCTGGTGTGCCTGGGTTCAACCCTTGCTCTGGCCCAAGACAGCGTGGTCACGGCTTCGGGAACCATCGAGGATCGCACTCTGGACGACATCGTTGAGTCCGGGTTCATTGAGATTGGTGTCTATCGGGATTTCGCGCCTTATTCATTTTTCGATGAGAAGGGGGAGCCCGCGGGCCTGGATATCGAGGTCGGTCGCTTGATTGCTGATGGCTTGGGCGTGGAACCCCACTGGTTCTGGATGACCGCTGACGAGTCCGTTGAAGATGATCTGCGCAATAACGTCTGGAAGGGCAGTTTGCTGGACCGGCGTGTTGCCGATGTCATGCTGCGGGTGCCCTATGATCGGGAGTATTCCTATGCCATCGATGGTTACGGACTACCCAAACACGACAATGTCGTTATGTTTGGCCCGTACCATGCGGAATCCTGGGTCCTGGCGCGGGATCTAGAGAAAACCGGCGAAGTGCGCAACCTGGCGATTTTTCGCTTTCAAAAGATCGGTGTCGAGATCGACAGTTTGCCCGATCTGTTTCTGTCATCGGCCTACGGTGGCCAGCTGCGAAGCAATGTCATTCATCACCGGCTTATCTGGGGGGCCCTGGATGAGCTCAAGGCCGGCGACTTGAGTGCGGTGGCCGGGATGCGTAGCCAGGTGGAGTGGGGCTTGCGGGATAGGCCGCAGCGTTACGATGTAGACGACGATGGGCTTCAGGCGGTGGCCCGCTTGCAGTGGGACATTGGCGCGGCGGTGAAGCACACCCATCGCCAGCTCGCCTACGCCATTGAAGCGCTCCTTGATGAAGCGGTACGAGATGGTCGCATGAACGCGCTATTCAACCGCCATGGTCTGAGCTATCTCAAACCCTCGGTGTACATTCAAGACGAGACCGCCTCGGGCTCTGAATAAGCGTTTCCTTCGGCAGTTTCGCAACCCCAGCAGTACGGCGGTTTAGCTCACATAAATTAATACCAAAGTACTAGTCAGACGCGCCGACTGATCAGTTGGCGGAGTCCGTGACGACTGCAATACTGAGAAAACGATGAGAAACCTGCGCACCCCATGGGTACGGGTTTTGGGTCTTGGCTCCGGCGGTGTCGCGGGTGCTGGATCTAGCGAAGGGTCTGCTGTCCGGCGTGAGGACTCATCGTCAGCAGTCAGACAGGGCCTATCGCTTGGGCCATTCTGCGGGGGAGCTCAGCGAAGCCATGGGTTGCGCTGTTCATATAAGGAAACAGGAGATCTCTCATGAGAGACAAGTTCAAGAAATCTACCGGTGTGCTTGCCGGGGCCGTGGCGACGGCCCTGACCATGGGCATGCTGTCTACGACGGTAGCGGCCAAGGTTACCGACAAGGACATTCTCAACGACCAGAAAACCACGAACGATGTGGTTAGCTACGGTCTCGGACCCCGCGCTCAGCGTTACAGCCCGCTGGACACGGTCAACAAAGATACCGTTACCTCGTTGCAGCCGGTATGGGCGTTCTCCTTTGGCGGCGAAAAGCAGCGCGGCCAGGAATCCCAGCCTCTGGTGAAAGATGGTGTCATGTATGTCACTGGCTCGTACTCGCGAATCTATGCGGTCGATATGCGTAACGGCGAAGAGCTATGGCAGTACGAGGCACGGCTGCCCGACGGCATCATGCCCTGCTGCGATGTGATCAACCGCGGCGCTGCTTTGTACGATGACCTCGTAATCTTCGGCACCCTGGATGCCAAATTGGTGGCTCTGGATGCGAAAACCGGCAAGCCTCGTTGGAAGAAGACCCTGGGTGATTACCAGGCGGGCTACTCCAACACGGCAGCACCGATCATCGTCAAAGGCATGGTCATCACCGGTGTCTCCGGAGGGGAATTCGGTATCGTCGGTAAGGTAGAGGCCCGTGACGCCAAGACCGGTGAACTGGTCTGGATGCGTCCGACCGTCGAAGGCCATATGGGCTATCTCAATGGTGAGGAAAATGGCATCACCGGTGGTGAAGCTGGTAAGACCTGGCCAGGGGATATGTGGAAGATGGGCGGCGCAGCCACCTGGCTTGGTGGTACCTACGATCCCGATGTGGACCTGATCTTCTTCGGCACCGGTAACCCGGCTCCGTGGAATTCACATCTGCGTCCCGGTGACAACCTGTTCAGCGCCTCGCGCTTGGCCATTGACCCCGATACGGGCAAGATTGTCTGGCACTATCAGACCACGCCAAACGATGGCTGGGATTTCGACGGCGTTAATGAATTGATTGCCTTCGATTACAAAGACGGTCGTAAGACCGTCAAAGCGGCGGCCACGGCGGATCGGAACGGCTTTTTCTACGTCCTCAACCGGGAGAACGGTGATTTCATCCGCGCCGTACCCTTCGTAGAGAACATCACCTGGGCCAAGGGTATTGGTGACGACGGTCGTCCTCTCTGGGTACCGGAGAACCGTCCTGGAAACCCCGATGGTAAGGACAAGGGTGAATCCGTATTCGCTATCCCTGCGTTCCTCGGTGCGAAGAATTGGATGCCTATGGCCTACAGCCAGGATACGGGACTGTTCTACGTGCCTTCCAACGAGTGGGGCATGGATATCTGGAACGAGCCCATCAACTACAAGAAGGGCGCGGCCTACCTGGGCGCGGGCTTTACCATTAAGCCGATCTTCGAAGACCACATTGGTGCGCTGAAGGCTATCGATCCCAAGACCGGTGAAATCAAGTGGGTGTACAAGAACAAAGCGCCTCTCTGGGGCGGTGTTCTGGCAACGGCCGGTGGTTTGGTGTTCACGGGTAATCCGGAAGGCTATCTTATGGCCTTTGATGCGGAAACCGGTGAGATGCTCTACAAGTTCAACACCGGCTCTGGTGTGGTGAGCTCGCCCATCACCTGGGAAATGGACGGTGAGCAGTATGTCTCCATTGTCTCTGGCTGGGGTGGCGCGGTGCCGCTCTGGGGCGGTGATGTCGCCAAAGAAGTGAAGAACTTCAACCAAGGCGGCTCCGTGTGGACCTTCAAGCTGCCCAAGAGTGCAGCCATGGCTTCCCGCTGAGAGGGATTAGGATGACCAGTCCCAAAGGGGCCCTTCGTGGGCCCCTTTTTTTCGCGCTGTTTTTTCCTTTTCTGGCCCCAGCGGCCGAATCCTATCGGGTGTTTTTGGACAACGGCGAAGCCGGTCGCCTTGAGATAGGTGCCCTTGAGCTGGAAGCCGTAGAGAAGGAAGGCAGCTATGAGTTCGCATTAAACGCCGAGGTGTTTGGTGATTACTTTCTGTCCATGCGACCGTTCAAGTGTATTACCCACGTCGGTAAGATGTTCTGCTATCTCAACTACCCCTATGAAAATCGTCGGCGCATCAGTGCTACCGATTTAACGGACCTTGAATACGATTTGCTGTTCATTGCGCGCACGCCCAAGGAGTACGGTATCGATCCGTGGAACGGGCGCTATTTTCGTCTGCGCTGGGAAGGAGAAGCGATCGTGGGGGAGATCTACGAAACGGACCTCAATATTCTGGCGGCACCACCGGAAGATGGGAGTTTGCGCCCCCTGGCGGAGGCCGACATGGTGCCTATTGCACCCAGCAACAGTCAGTGGACACCGCGTTTACGCATAGAGCGACGCTAGGGTCTTTGCAATCCCGTGTCGAGTTCCAGGTGCAAATTCGATGCTCACCACACCCATGGACAGCTTCAGCGGATCTGTTTATGGTCGACTCGACACGGAACTGGATGCTGATTGACCGGTTTTGAGACCACCGTTACTAGTTCCTGTGACGGGCGGTCACCCGGGTAAGTACATCACCATCGTCGATGTTCCTATGCTGAAGATCAGGAGAAAATCATGAAAATCGCTGCTACCGTGGCTCTGTCCTCCCTTTCCCTCCTTGGCACCCTCTCGTTCCAGGCCCAGGCGGATGACGTCTTGCACGACTGTCTCGCCGCCGCTCAGGAGATTCAAGGCGGCGACTTCATCAAGCTCGAGTACTTGAATCCGTCGGCGGAAGGTGGCCCGGCCTACGAAATAGAGCTACGCGCGGCCAATGGTCGAGAGTGGGAGTTCATGTGCGATGCCGAGAGTGGAGGCATCTTCGAGATCGAACAAGAGGTGGAGTCAGCGGATGACCCTCTCTTCAAGAGCAAGGCCAAGGTGAGTCTGAAAGAGGCAAAAGCCACGGTGGCCAAACTCTACGAAGGCGATATTCAGGAAGTGGAGTACGAGATCGAGGCCAATGGAGACGCGTCTTATGAAATGGACGTGGTTAATGCCAATGGCACGGAATTCAAGATAGAGGTTGACGCAGCGACAGGCGCGATCATTGAAGTCGCCGTGGAGCAGTGGGAAATTGGTGAGGAGGCGGACGAGCGCTAGGAGCTTCTTGGCCATCGCCGTGGCCTAGCGCCGCGATGGCCAGCGCCACACATTAGTGCAGCGCTTTCTTCGACGGCTGTTCTCGGTTCATACCCTCGGCAAACAAGTAGTCGAGCTGTAAACACTCGTCGCTGAGTTGGCGCGTCGCATCCATATTCAGGGACAGGAAATGCGCACATTGGGCGAGGGTGAGACCCGCCTGGGTGGGTAAGATCGCGGCCATGACCAGCTGCGGAGTGGCATCATCCACCACATCAAGGAAAACCTTAAGGGTGGGGTAGTCCATGTTGATGCGCCCGAGGTCGGCGGACAGGGGCAGCAGAGCCATGGGCCGGATTTCCAATTCGGTGGTGAGCAGTAGGCCGTAGCGCTCCAGAAACAACCGACTATCGATAACGCCTTCGATGCCTTTCAGGGCTTGCAGATGCAGGCCCTCACACTCACCGCAATCGCTGAAATCCACCTTCGCATCGCCGAGCCAACGCACGAGCTGCGTGCGGTTTGGCTTGTCTAGTTTTTCCACCTTGTTTCGCCTGCTGCAAAACTGCGGATTTTACTTGATCCTACCCACAGGGGTGCCCGCATCCTAAGCTTCGGCTTAGAGCTTGGGTAAGCTGATGGGTGCGTAAGAAGGGTCATCCCGGCCTAGCAACGAGCTCTTCCCAGGAGCTTTCTTTGCTGGGCACCTAGTAACAGTGTGAGCAGTACCAGAATCATCAGGCTGGGTCGCGTTAAGGTGTTTACCACCAGCGTGGGAAATGGCGTAATTACCCGGTCGATATTGTTTTCCGGCGTGGGATCTATGCCATTGCTCAGATCATCATTGCCCTCAATGACGTTGACGATTTCCCGGGAGCGCGGGGTGTCGACGATGTCGATGGCAAACAGCAGGCTTTCCATGAACCCGACCACGACAGCGCCGGCCTGATACTCGCAAATCGTGCCTCCGGGAGACCCGTCCGCACAGCTCCAGATCGTAGGGCTGCTGTCGCTGGCGTTAAATACGGCGCCCTCGGGAACCCGTTCGCGGATGATCACACCGGTAGCATTCTGGTTGCCCTGATTTCCGTACTCGGCGGTGTACAGAATACTGTCGCCCTGTTGAACCAGGCTCCTATCAGCGACTTTTTCCACATAGATGTCGGGTAGGGCGACGAGGGGCGTCGTGTCGCCTGCCCTGTCGGTGCTGGGCGTTGGTGAATTCGCGCCGTCATCGGTGATGTCCACGCCATTGACGATGAGTTCCCGTCCCGCCGCCGCTGGAAAGATTACATCCAGACCAAACTGTACCTGATTGCCTACGCCGGCCAGGAGCAAAGGGATAACCACGGAGCACTGGGTGCCCGGTGGGCTGCCATTGGGGCAACTCCAGCGCGTTGGCAAGCTGGCCGCTGCGCTGAAGATGACGTCATCAGGCACCGTTTCCGTGATCACCACACCGGTCGCACCCTGATTGCCAATATTGGCGTAGTCGATGAGGTAGTTGTATCGCTGTCCGGGCGTAACAAAGATACCGCCGTCATCTTTATCGATTTGTAACTGTGGGAAGGCACCGCCTATGGGTGTGATCTCATTGGCAGCGTCCGTGGAAGGCACCACCGGGTCATTAGGGTCGAATTCAATACCGTCATCGGTGATCTGGACCGTGTTGTCGATGTCGCTCACAGCGGGCGGGAGGGGCGTGTCCACAAGCACCGCGAAGTCCACGGAGTCTCCACCAACGGGAAGCGCGCCCAGGGTCAGTTCGCAGGAGGTTCCCGCGGGGCTGCCATCCGCACAGCTCCAGCCGGGGGTGCTGGCGGCGGCGGAGTAGACCGTGTTGGCGGGAACCGTTTCCGATAACACCACGCCCGTGGCGTTCTGATTTCCGATGTTGCCGTAATCAATGCGATACACCAGGGTGGCCCCCGGCGCCGTAAGCAGGACCTGGTCGTCTTTGTTTACGGTCATGACGGGATCGGCATCGATGGGTACCACCGTGGGGTCATTGGGATCCGCCGTTGCCGGATCGTCTGACACTATGCCCTGCTGTTCTTTGGAGTCCGCGCTGGCCTGGTTAACGAGCTCCTGTGGGGCGGTACCACCGTCGGGGTAGGGCAGCGGCACGATTACATCGTAGGTGACCGTGGCGGTCGCGGCGGCTCCCAGGGAGGGAAAGCTTACGCGGATGCTGGTATCGCCGGGACTGTTGCCCGTATCCACCACGCCGCCCGCCGATGCCGTGACGCTGCCTGACTGGAATTCACCGATGGCATCGGGCGTGTCCGTAATGACTATCTCCGTCGCGGCGTTCGGGCCGGTGTTCCTTAGGGCTAGCGTATAGGTCAGTGTGTCACCCGGGCGCGCCGGATTGTTTGCTCCGCTCCAGCTTTTATCCAATGAAAGATCTGGGAATAGCAGCGAGTCGGTGGCGTTAGCCTGATAGATTCGCTCCGCGGGATTTACGCCGGGCAGGCTGCTGGTCTCGGCTTCCACGGTGTTATCGATCTGAGGCACGCCGACAATACCGCCGTTGATCAGCTCCATGGTAAAAATCACCGTTAGGGTTTCTCCCGGTGCCAGGACTTCCTCAGGTTTGGATGGATCACCCTCCGTAGCTAAGGTAACAGTGGTAATCCCCGCGGCGGAGGCCTCCGTCAGGGTGAAGCCCGTGGGCACGGTGATCGGCGTCAGGCTGCCCGGGATCCAAAATCCTTCGTCAAATTCGTCGATGAATCCGAGCTCATAGCCTGCGGCGTTGCCGCTGTTGTTCAGAACGATCTCGATGGTCGCTAAACCTGCGGTGAGATCGGTAAAGGTCTTGCTCACCCCCAGCACCGGTTCTACGACTTCCAGATCAACGGTGGTCGATTCGCTGCCCGAAGGTGCGAAGCTTAGATCGATGGTGTTGGTGAGGATCGTTCCAGAAACATTGTTCGGGACATCGATCACCCGGGCCACAAGCTCGTAAACGATGGTGTCGTCTTCGTCGAATATGTTGTCGCCAAAGTTCTCCACCGTGCCGTAGTCAATGGTGATGACATTTGCTGGCGATACGACGGGGTCACCGGGTTCCGACGTGGTCAGGTTGTCACCCACGGAGATCACATTTCCGCTCACGAACTCCAGGCTGGGTCCATCGGGCGGCGCAGCGTCGATCGTGTCTATGAGAACAACGTTACTGGTCGTGCCTTCACTGAAGGCGGCGACGATTCGATAGTTCACTTCCTCACCGATGACCAGATCATCAAGGAGCGGGTTGCCCACGGCGGCACTGGTGTCGGGAACGGAGGTTCCGGTGATGATTTTGCTCAGGGATGCGGTGCTGAAGCTCACGAGAGCGTTCTCATCCTGATCTTGCCCCGTGCGGGACTCCGCGCTGCCCGGTGCTGACTCCCAGTCCAGGGTGACCGTATTGGGGAAGCGTCCGGGTACCGGCAGCAGGGCCTGCGCTTCGACGTCGTAATGGATGCTGCAAGTCTGCTGACCGAGGCTCAAAGCATCCGCGGAAAACTGCACCGTGCCCGATGACCCGGGCGTTGGACTGCTGTCGATGGCGAAACCCGGACAGTCGGAAGAGACCGTGCCGTCGTTCACCCAGAGGATGTTGCTATCCATCACGTCGGTCACCACCAGCGTATTTGCCTGGGCCGACGACTGACCCTGGTGATCGATCTCAAGCTCGAAACGGTGAGTTTCGCTGGCGGCGATGATGCCGGGAAGGGTAAGGTTCTCCGTTAGCTTGGTGATTTCCAGGAGCGGTTCGACGATGTTAAAGGTCGCCGTGGCCACCAGATCCAGGTTCAGGCTGTCCAGGCGGCTGGTATTGGGCACGTTGGTGTCTTCGCCGCTATTGAGGGGATCGTCGAGAACAATGACATCGACTTCAAACACAATGCTGTCGTCGAGATCTGGCTCCGGTCGGTTGTCCGGTTGATTGACCACATCGCCCAGGGACCACTGGACGCAGGTCTGCGCGCCTCCACTACAGTCCGTGGCGGGCGCGGTGGTGACCGTGAGGTCCGCGCCCACGGAAACGATGCGAGTGCCGGTAATGCGAAGCGCCACGTCGGTGGTCGGCAGTTCATCAAACACCGAGACTTGCTCTGTGGTGCCGTCGGGAAAGTCCGCCACAATGGTAAAGGTGCCGGTTTCACCTATGGTCAGCTCTTGAAGCCCTGAGTTCAGCACAAAGACCGTGCCGTCCTGGTCTGTGGTCGTCAGCTCTTTCGCGAGACCTGGCTGACTGATATTGAGCGTCCACTGGTCCTTCGCCTCGTAGGCGCGATCGTCGGCATCACCCTGGGTATCCAGGCTGGTCCAGTTGGCCTCGGTGGTGTTTACGATGGCCTGACCCACCACGGCGCTGATGTCCACGCTGACGTCGTAATCGATTTCACACACCGCGTCGAAGGGGAAGGTCGTCCAGGTCGCGGAAATGGCGCCCGCTACAAAAGCTGGGCCCGTACTGGGCGCTTCCGTGCAGGCGGCGCCAAGGACCACGGACCCGGGAACCACGTTCAACTCTGTGGGCACGAGGTCTTCCAGGGTCACGTCTTTCGCGTCGATCCGTGAGGCTGCCGTATGAGAAAGGCGCAGGGTGTAGGTAATGGTGTCACCGGCTTCCGCCTCGCTGGCGCTGGCAAATTTTTCGACCTGCAGCAAAGGCTCGACTAGCTCCAGACCCGCATCGTCTGAGGAGTTCAGTCCGCCGTTGAAGCGAACAAGGCCCGTGTTACTGGTTTTATCGTTGTTCTCATTGACAAGGACATCGCGCACCTTGGCAACGACTTCGATTTCGATGCGATCATCATCGTCGGTGCTCCCATCGGCTGCCTGCTCGACGCGCCCATAGTTGAGGAGTACGCGGTCGTTGACGCCATCGCTGTCCCGATCGTCGATGACGGGGCTCGGATCGGGATCGTCAGGGGTCAGATCAGCTCCCACACGCAATGTCCTGGCGCTGACGAGTTCAAGGACATTGTCGGTGATCGGCAAGAGATCAAGGACTTCGAGTTCGTCTACGGTAACTTCCGGAATCGTTACGACGAGTTCAAAGGTCACCGTCTCGCCGATGGTCAGGGCTTCCCGGGCGGGATCGGTGCTGGGAATATTGTCCGTATGGGCCTGATCCGTGGCTACCACCCGTTTCGAAATACCGACGTCGAAAACTTTGAAGGCATCGCAGGCTTCCAGACGATAGTCGTTGACCTGTCCGGGGTCCGTGTCATCACCGGTACGTTCAACGCCCAGGGTGTTGTTGGGCGGCATGGCGAGGGGTTGATCCCCATCGCGAAGGCTTTCCCAAAGGACTTCGGCGCAGTTGAGAAAATCAGCCCCCGCCGGAGGCGGCACGGTGAAGCCCGTTTGCACCTGAAGGGTGCAGCTAAAGCCCCGGTCAAACTCCGCCCAGGAAGCGCTGATGACATCTCGCCCCATTACCTCGGTAACGGTCGGTGGACTGTCGGGTTGGTTTGCGCACAGAGATGTATCCACACCGCCAACTACGACCATGTTCGATGGCAGAGCGTCGCTCAGTACCACGTCAAAAGCGTCGGCCGCAGATCCGCCTGTGTGATTTAAGACCAGCGATAACAGGGGTGGCGATGCATCATCGCCGGTATCAGGCGCAAAGGTTTTGTTCAAGCTAAGGGCGGGCTCCACCACCCGGATTGCGGCGGCTCGCGTCTGTACCCGGCGGCGGGGTTCCCCGGGGGACTGCCAAAGCCAGCGGGCTCGATTTCGTCGCCGCGTGCCGTTGTTGTTCACCCGGGCATTGAGGACTTTAGCGCGGTAGGTGATGTCGATGGTCTCTATCGTGGCGTTATCGCTATTGCTATTGCTGACGGTGCCAAAACCGTTGTCATTCGCTGCCGGTCCGAAGACTAGACGCCGGTCGGGGGCGGTCTCACCACCACCGCGGGCCAGGAAGCCGGCGTTTGCGATCACATCATTAAAGCTGCCTACGGAAGTGATCACATCCGGGCTGTTGGTGGTAATCGACAACACGTCGACAAAGGCCATGCCGTTGGGAACCTGGTCTTCCAGGCGAACGGCGGTAGAGGTCCCCTCCGGTACGGTCACGGTTACCGTATAGGTGACAATCTCGCCGATGTGTGTGCGACGAACCTGGTTGCTGTAGCCCGGCGCAATGTCATTCACCACTTTAGCGATCTGCGGGGCCGCAATTACCGCGTCGGCCCTATCGCTCACCCGGGGGAACGGCGCGGCGGGATCGGGCACGGAGGTCCAGGTGGCGCCGGCCTCGTTGGTGAAGGTTTCAAGGGGCTCCACGGTAGCGCTGAGACTACAGCGCAATGTAAGGAGAGCGGTGTCCGCGCCGTAGGGTGCCCCTTCGCTGCCGTCATTCGGGGCCAGGGGATCGGCCAGGAGAAGCCCGCCGGCGAGGGTGCCGGAAAAGTCCAGAACGCTTCCGTTGCCATCGACAATGTCACCGACGGTGGGTTCTACGCAGAGCAGTTCCGAGCTTGGGGGTGTGTCGTCGATGGTCACGTTGTAGGCATTCGTTGTGCCGACGTTTTCCACGGTGACCACGTAGCTAATGACGTCGAAGGCATCGACATTGCGGACATCGCTATCTGCCGTAGCCTGGCTCGGGTCCGACGGCGGGGCTGGGGTGATCACCGCAGCGGGGTTGTCCGTGGCTGTTACTCCCTTGGTAACCACCAAAGACGGAGCACCCACGGTACCGCCCACGGCGCGTAGGTCGGTAATCGTGTTGCCATTGGTGTTGGTGTAGCTGGTCTGGAGCAGGTTGGTCAAAAACAGCGAGTCGGCAAACGGTGTGCCGACGATCCGTGCTGTGAGGCGTGCCCGCAGGACCGTTGCGATCGGTGTGGTGATGTCGCCGAAGTCGATGGATACGGAGTTGCTGGCCACGTCCGTGGACACGGTCGGCGTTAGGGCGCTGAAAGGTGTCAGGATCTCCAGATCCGAGGGCACGAAGTCGCTTACGTCAAACACGGGGCGGGGAAGGAAATCGACAAACAGAACGTCCGAGGTGTTTCCAGCGGGAACGCTTAGGGACAGTTCAAAGACGACTTCCTCGCCGGGCTCCAGGACCGGAGGCGGGGGATTGGGCGAGACGATGGACTTGTTGGGTACGTTGGGTTGAATGCTGGCGTCGATAGATGAGCTGTTGTTACCACTGCCGCCGGCGCTCAAAGTGTAATCGAGAACGGCGGTATTACTGAAACCATCTGACGCTTGCACCGGATCGCCGTTGTCATAGGTTTGCAGGATCGTCGTCGCGTAGGTCAGGGAGCCCGTAGCGCCATTGTTCAGTTGCCCACCGGACGTGGCTGCGGCGATATCCCAGATCACCGAAGTCTCTCCCGCCCCAGGTCCGGGCGTTACCGTTGGAGTAATGGGGAAGCTCGTGCCATCTATGACCAGGGCGAGGGTGCCATCGAACTGCAAGCCATCGGGTATCACGTCACTGATGACGAAGGTATTGGCTGCCCCCGGTGGTGCGTCGGGATAGTCCGTGAGCTGGAAGTTGAGCAGGTAGGTAAGCGTGCCGCCGGGCAGTCCGGTGCCGGAAACGGATTTCTGCAGGGTCGCGTACTCCGCCTGGACCGTGCTGGTGTCGCTCACCGTGGGCTCAGGGGCGCCCTGGTAGTCGAAGTCGAAGCTGACCGTATTAGTGATGCTTTCGCTGTCGGGTGCCGTGCCGCTGAGGATGTCGCTGATGTACACCGGAACCGTAACCGTAAGATCCGCCGGGCTTGCGGCGCCAAGGACCGAGGTGCACTGTACTTCCGCAGTGCCGCCCGGTGTCATGGGTGGGGTAGGGGTGCTGGTCACGGCGCAGCCGTCGCCCAGGGGGGCGTTCACCGTGATCGGCGCACCGGTCCACTGTATTTGATTGGGCAGGATGTCCGTGAGAACCAGGTTTTCAATGCTGACGCCCTCGGAGATATCGACGGTCCAGGTGTACTGAAAGGGGTGGCTGGGTCCAGGAGGGCGCTCGCCCTCGGGGGCCGAGTTTCCTTTGCTGACGCGAGCCAGCTGTGGCGTTACGGTGGAGCTTTGTGCCGTGCCGGTGATGGCGCCATTCGTACCTACCGTGGTATCGCCAAATTCAAAGCCGGGGGTAACTTCTACCGCCAGGGGCACACCGATGTCAGCCCCCGTTTCGACCACTGCACAAACGGTCATCACCAACTCCGGCTGGCCCTGGTCCACGGAGCCTATGGGATAGCGGGCGATCCAGGCTGAACCGCCTTCCGTGCCGTTTAACACAAGGCCTGATATGGGGTCGACCAGGACTCCGCTGCTATCAAAATCGCCGATTTTCTCTAGCACGGGCTGTATATCGACGAAATCGATGCTGATGCCCTGGATAAACGGATCCACCACGGTGATGAGATAGGGCCCATAGCCCGTGGACGAGTCCGTGTTGGTAAAGCTGGCATCGACGCAAAACTGCTCGCCGATCAGGGGTGTGGCAGGTAATCCGCTGAGACTCACCGAGGGTATTTGAGCCCCTGCGGGTACGGCGAAGGCAGCCAAGAGCCACAGCGCCAGCCGCAGCATCGCTCTTGGGATACCACGTTCAGAGTCGGAGGTTCGGGGTCTCAAAAGACGGACTTTTTCTATCTTGTTGTTTGGCTTGGAATTATTGCCCGCATGTGGACGTTGTAATAGTAGGGGAAATGCAAACCAGCGCACATTTTCGCACTCTAACAACCGGGGGGATGGTTTAGGGCGGCGTCTGTGCTACACATGGGGTATGAGGAACAGAGTGGTGCCAGCGTCCTCACCGGGGACCGTTTGGAAAGCAACCTGCTCGCGTGGGCGGAAGATCCCTATGACCGCCATGGGGTGTTTCATCCTGTGGGGCTTGTTCCTGTCGCCCTGGATTTTTGCCGACCTGGGCGAAGAGGCTGAAGGTCCGCCTAGAGATGGCGTCACCGTTTCGGCTCCCAGGAAAGAGCCGGCCGAGGAAGAGACCTCGAAGGCATCGTCTACGGCCTCCGATGACGGCGGCATCGATGAAATGGTGATCTACGCCAGCGATGGAGAGAAGCCGCACTGGGTAGATAGCAGTCACCAGTTCGCTTCAAATCGCGCCCAGGCCATGGTTCAGTGGATGGACGACTTCTTCGGTGCCGAGGTGCGCGATGTGGAGCGTGCCGACACTTTTCTGCGCGCCATTGCCGTTGACAGTTGGGACCAGAGAGATGGCCACGACTTGGCTTTTCGCTTGCGTGGTCAGGTCAGCTTGCCCAAGACTTCAGAGCGGATCGATCTGTTTTTTGCCGGTGAAGAGGCGGAACAAACCCTCACGGAAGAGGAGCGCGCCCAGGAAAACGACGTTGGTGTGCGTTTCAATTTCCGCGACGGACGGCGCACGCGTATCGACGCCACCTTGTCCCTTCGCTCGGGGCCGGCGGTACTCCCCGGGGTGCGCCTGCGGTACCAGCAGCCCTTTGGTGAGAACGCCTGGGGTCGGGTGACGCAGCGTTTCCAATACCATTCATCGGATGGCTTTCGCTCCCTGAGCAATTTTGACCTGAACCGAACTCTAAGCAAGCGCAGCGTCCTGCGTTGGGGGGCTCGTCTGCGCTACCGGGAGGATCGTGAGTTCTGGGATTGGAATACGGGGCTCACCTATCGGCGCTGGCTGGACGATCACAGCGATTTTCCCAGTGCGGTGGAGTACTTTGTGACCGCCAGTGGTCGCGATCAACCGGAGCCTTTCGTCACCAATTACCGTCTCGGTGGGTTATATCGGAAGCAGTTCTTCCGCGAGTTTTTGTTTTTCGAACTTGAGCCGAGTTACAACTGGCGCCAAGACACCTTCGAGGAAGACCGCGAAGGTGTCCTGCAGATCGTATTACGCTTGGAAATCATGCTCGACGACGACCTGGTGCGCCGGCGTCGAGAGCGTTAGTCGCGTCGAGACTGTTGCCCTCAACCGCTGCCGCGGCGAGCGGCCAGATAGCGCGCCCGGGCCTCGTCACACTCTGGGTCCATCAGCCCCGCCAGCAAGCTATCCGCATCGGCCCAGGATCGGGTCAGGCCAATCTGCGTGGCGGTGACGGCGTCGACGTGGCGTTTCGTGGCCTGGACCGGGAATGCCGGTCGCAGGGCCACCTCCTGGGCGAGGGCTGAGACTTCGTTATCGAGCTCTTCGCTGGCCACAACACGATTGAGGAACCCCGCGTCACGCGCTTCCTGCGCAGCGAAAGGGCGACAGGTGATGACCAGTTCCTTTGTCAGGGCGGGGCCAATTTCCCGCACCAACCGCGGGATACCGCCCCAGGCCAGGGGGATGCCCAAATCAATTTCGGGGATGGAGAAGCGCGCGTCGTGGGCCGCGACACGTAGGTCGCAAGCGGCGGCGAGGACCAGACCGCCACCGATACACCAGCCCTGGATGCGGGCGATGGTAATCGCGCGCAGTCCCTCGATGGCGTCTGCCATGCAACGGCCTGCGTCAGCCGCCTCCCGAGCACCGACTTCGCCCGGTGCAGGAAAACCCGCCAGATCAGCACCGGCGGAAAAGGCCCGGCCCCGCCCGCCGATAACTACCGCGCGCAAGTCCTCCCGACCATTGAGTTCCTCGGCGGCCTTTTGCAGTTCGCGCAAAGTGTGCACCGACAGGGGATTGAGTTTGTCGGGGCGATTGAGCCACAGGTGGGCGATAGGGCCGTCTGTGTTTTCCAGCTCCAAAGTGTCGTACATGATAGGGTCCATGGCTGCGAGGAAGGAAAAGTCTAGCACCGCTTAAAATCCCCAGGTTCGCGATGGGTCGTGACTCGTAAATGTTGTACGCTCGGCACCCTTCGTAGACGGGTACGACCGGGCGCGATCGCTATACCCCCGTTGAGTCCGGGGTAGCCATATACTTACCGATTGAGAATTGGGGAAACCGATGAATAGCAGCATGCAAAGGATATGGGTCTTGGCACTGACGGCGCTCCTGGCGGCGTGCAGTAGCGTGACAGAGCGCGACTACGAGGCGTGCATTGTCGGCAGCAGTGCTCTCGGTGGCCTGGCCGGCGCGGCCTCCGGCGGAGCCCTGGCGGGTATCGCCGTGGGTGCCGGCGCCGGCGCGATTATTTGTAGCCATGAACCCCCGGCGGCGAAGCCCATGGCTGCAGCTCCCGCCGCGGTCGCCGATGGGGACGGTGATGGGGTGCCCGATGACCGGG
>DIYG01000061.1 GCA_002428935.1 Halieaceae bacterium UBA6060 | reverse complement strand
CCCGCGCCGCCATGCTCCTGGGAGCGATGCAGGCGGGACAGGCGTTTGCCAATGCACCGGTGGCGGCGGTACATGCCCTGGCCTATCCCCTGGGGGGACACTTTCATATTCCCCATGGTCTGTCGAATTCCCTGGTTTTGCCCTCGGTGCTGCGCTTCAACCTTCCCGACGCCTATAGCCTATATGGCGAACTAGCGGAGCTTGTTGTTGGTTCTGCCGTCCCGGGCAGTGATGAAGCCCGTGCTCAGGCGTTAATCGCTGCCCTGGAGAGCTTGATCGGTGAACTGGGTCTCCCTGCCACCCTCACGGAGGCGGGGGTAACCGAAGAGAGCCTGGAGACTCTGGCGGAAGACGCGATGCTCCAGCAGCGCCTGCTCGTGAACAACCCTCGTGAAGTTCGTCTCGAAGACGCTCTGTCTATTTATCGAGCAGCGTTCCGCTAAAATCCCTGCCCTGAACGCGGGGCATAGCATCCGCCCGGCTAGCGACCCAGACGAAGCTTGTCCCGGCACTCTTGCCTCGGCGTTGGTGCGCGGTAGAAAAACGGCGCCATAGATTGGGCCCGACGAAACCAGTCAACATACGGCCTGCGTAAAGGCGGCCAAAGAGAAAACAGGACTCCCTCCATGGCAAAAGCGACGGCTCCCCAGCGCGGCGACTACCGCTGGTTTACACCGATCACCACCCGCTGGTCCGACAACGATATCTACGGTCATGTAAACAACGTTGTTTACTACAGCTACTTTGACTCGGTGGCCAACCGTTACCTCATCGAAGAGGGGGGGCTGGATATTCACAACGGTTCCACCGTTGGTCTGGTGGTGAACTCCGGCTGCGATTATTTTGCACCCATCGCCTACCCCCAGGCCCTGGAGGGAGCCCTGCGCGTGGATCGCCTCGGCAACAGCTCGGTAACCTATGGCATTGCGATTTTTGTTGCAGGGGCCGAGGTGGCCTGCGCCAACGGCACGTTCACCCACGTCTTTGTCGATCGACAAAGCAATCGCCCGGTGCCAATTCCCGAGCCCATGCGGGAGGCTTTGGCCGCCATCGAACGGCCTGCCTAGCGTCCCTTTGGCGGCGTTTCTTTGATCCCAGCCTTGCTTTGTCGAGCTGGGCCGGGGAGGCAACGCCTGGGCTCTTAGGAGCGACGGCGCTTTGATGTGAGATAGAGAAGAGCGATAGTTCCCGCGAGCACCACGGCGGCAAACAGGGCGGGGCCCGACGGCGCCAGTGGATAAACCAGTCCACCGATCACCGGTCCGGCGACAAAACCCACGGCGGGACAGGCCGAGATAACCCCGGCGGCACCGCCCTGTTCCTCGGGGCTCACCGCCAGAGAAGCACCGGCGGTAATGGCCGGCATACACAATCCCAGCCCCGTACCCATCAGCGCCATGCCCACGGCTAGCAGAGCGAAACCTTCAAAGCCAGCCACGCAAAGACTCCCCAGAGCCATGCTGGCTAAACCGCTGCGGATAAAAATGTAGGGTGGAAGCTTCAGCCGTTGCATCACCGTTACCTGAACCACAAAGGTGAATATCGCGGACACCATGAGGGCGGCACCGGAGTATTGAGCGGTGCGAATCCCATCCAGGACCAACTTGTCTTGGAGTTGAAAACCCAGGGTCTGCTGGATCGCTGAAAACCCCGTGAAAAGAGCGATGGCGGTGAGGACAAAACGGCGAATACGCGGGTCCAGATAGCGCAGTCGCCTGGGTCTTTCGCGACTCCGTCGATCTGCAGCGGGAATGGCGGGGAGGGTTTTCCACACCAGAATGGCCGCGACCGCCGACAAGGCGCCGGCGAAGTACAGGGGTGCCAGCAACCCAAGGGTGGCCAGCGCCCCACTCACCGCCGGGCCGAGGATCATCCCCAGGCTGTTGGCCGTGCCGAGCTTCGCCATCGCGGCTGTACGGTCCGTGGTGCCAGTGATATCCGCCGCATAGGCGGTGGTGGACGGGGCCGTGGCGGACATGATCACCGATTGGCTACAACGGGTGAGAAGGGCAATGGCATATAGGGTCAGTCCTGAAATCAGCCCCGCCAGACCGGCGGCAAATACGGAGGTGAAGAGGATCGTGCCCACGGTGTAACCGAGAAGGCCCGTTAGGATTATGGGCTTGCGGCCGACGCGATCAGATAGCCTTCCCCAGGAGGGCGAAGAAACCGCAAACACCAGAGCGGACAGGGCGATGATGGAGGTGATTTGCACTTCGGCCAGCTGCACCTCGCGGCCGAGGGGAGCGAGGATGGCGAATATCAGCGATTGCCCGATACCGGTCGCCATGAGTGCGACGATGAGGATCAGCAATCGCTTTTGTTGTCCGCCTTCTGGTCCTTGAGCCGCGGTCTCCTCCGGCACGAAATCAGTCCTCCAGGGCAGCGAAGGAACGGCGGAAGAGTTGGGGATAGCGTTCGGGAAAGAGACGCACAATCCAGTCCACCACGTGGGCGTCACCACCGATAAGGAGTCTATCTTTCCCGCGCTCCGCGGCCCCCAGGATCTTGTCTGCCGCCTGCTCCGCGCTCGTGCGCACCATAGTAGAGAAACGTTCCTGCTGTTCTTCGGCGGTGGCCTGGGGGTCGTTGTTCCGGGCCCGGCGGGCAATGTTCGTATCGATGCCACCGGGATGTACACAGCACACCTCTACGGTGCTTCCTGCCTGTTTCAGGTCTTGACGGAGGGCTTCCGTGTAACCGCGGACGGCAAATTTTGCAGCGTTGTAGGCGGCTTGCGAGGGCACGCCCATCAGTCCAAAAATCGATGAGATATTGACCAGGTGGCTCCGTTGCGCGCGAGACAACAGAGGTAGGAAGGTGTTGCAACCGTGTACGACGCCCCAAAAATTGATGTCCATGAGCCAGTGGAAATCCTCCAGGCTCATTTCCTGGGCCGGCGCTATGAGGCCAACGCCTGCATTGTTGACCACCAGGTCCAGGGCTGGCGTGGCCGCGGCGATTTCCTCGCCCCAATTTGCCACCGCTTCCTCATCGGCCACATCCACGATGCGTCCGTGCACCGGGGCATGGCCCTGAAGCTCCTGAACCGTCTCCGCGAGGCCCGTTTCGTCGTTGTCCGATAGCCAAAGGGTACAGCCGGAGGCATGGAGTTGCCGGGCCAGGGCCCGGCCTATACCGGAACCCGCACCGGTAAGGGCGGCTTGCTTGTCGCTGAAGTACGTCATGGTTGGACTCATGGGTGGGGCGCCCATGATAGAGACCAAGCTGCGGTGTCGCTAGCTGGGTCGATTTTCGCGGGTTGTTAATGGCGATTTTTGTGGTTCAGCTTCAAGCCCATATGGACAGGATTGGGCCTATCTCGTAAACTCGCGACCACCACGGGGAGCCCAGCGTTGGCCCCCTGACGCGAAGCAAATAGATTCTGAGCTGCCCGGCATCAACGTAGAGTGACAGTGATAAAAAGCGAGATGAGAGTCGATCATCTCGCTTTTTTTTGAGCGCGCGAACGGCCTACCGCAGCCCCTGGAGGAGCGATTGACCCGTCCCGCTATTTTGGTCCTCGAAGATGGCAGTGTGTTCCACGGCGTATCCATCGGTGCCACGGACGTATCTGTTGGTGAGGTGGTGTTCAACACGGCCATGACGGGGTATCAGGAAATCCTCACGGATCCGTCCTACGCCCGCCAGATCGTCACCCTCACGTATCCGCATATCGGGAACACCGGCACCAACGCCGAGGATGAAGAGTCCGCGCAAATTTGGGCCGCAGGCCTGGTGATCCGCGACCTACCGCTTCTGGCGAGCAACTTCCGCAACACCCAGGCTCTCGATGATTACCTTCGGGAGCGCGGTGTGGTGGGCATTGCGGATATCGACACGCGCCGGCTAACGCGAATCCTCCGAGACAAAGGCGCGCAAAACGGTTGCCTTATGGCCACCGAGACCCTGGATGAGGACGATGCCCTGGCCCGCGCTCGGGCCTTTGCGGGCCTGAAAGGCATGGATCTGGCCAAGGAGGTGTCCACGACGGAAGGCTACTCCTGGACCGCCGGTAGCTGGCAGCTGGGGCAGGGGCATACGGACCCCGCCCTACGGGAGACCTCGTACCGGGTTGTGGCCTACGATTTTGGAGTGAAGCGCAACATCCTTCGCATGCTGGCCGATCGCGGGTGTGAACTCACCGTGGTCCCCGCCCAGACACCGGCAGGGGATGTCCTGGCGATGAAACCTGACGGCGTGTTTTTGTCCAACGGCCCCGGAGACCCCGAGCCCTGTGATTACGCCATTACCGCTATCCGCGAGCTTCTGGACACGGGTATTCCAATCTTTGGCATTTGCCTGGGGCATCAACTCCTGGCCCTGGCCAGCGGCGCCAAGACCCTAAAAATGAAGTTCGGGCATCACGGTGCCAACCATCCCGTGCAAGATTTGCGCAGTCATCAGGTGTTGATTACCAGCCAGAATCACGGTTTTGCCGTCGACGACGCGGATCTACCGGACTGTCTGACGGTCACCCACCGCTCTCTCTTTGACAACACGCTGCAGGGTATCGAGCGCTCCGACAGGCCCGCCTTCAGCTTCCAGGGACACCCCGAGGCGAGTCCCGGTCCCCATGAGGCCGCGCAATTGTTCGACCACTTCATCGACCTCATGCAGCAGCGGGCGGGGTAAGACAATGCCAAAAAGAACGGATATCAACAGCATTCTGATCCTTGGCGCCGGTCCCATCGTGATCGGCCAGGCCTGTGAATTCGACTACTCCGGTGCTCAGGCCTGTAAAGCCCTGCGCGAGGAGGGTTTCCGGGTCATCCTGGTGAACTCCAATCCCGCCACCATCATGACAGACCCGGCCATGGCCGATGCCACGTACATCGAACCCATCGAGTGGCAGACCGTGCAGCGCATCATCGAGGTGGAGAAGCCCGATGTTGTGCTGCCCACCATGGGCGGGCAAACGGCACTGAATTGCGCTCTGGATCTTGCCCGCCACGGTGTTCTTGAGGCCAACGGCGTGGAGCTCATTGGCGCTACTAAAGAGGCCATCGACAAGGCCGAAGATCGCGAATTGTTTGATAAAGCGATGAAGCGTATCGGTTTGGAAACACCGCGGGCGGCGCTCGCCCACAGCATGGAAGAGGCCAATCAGGTCCTCGATGCCATCGGCTTTCCCTGCATTATCCGCCCATCCTTCACCATGGGTGGGTCCGGGGGCGGTATTGCTTACAACCGCGAGGAGTTCGAAGAGATTTGCCTGCGCGGCCTGGATCTTTCACCCACCTCGGAGCTGCTCATCGATGAGTCCCTCATCGGTTGGAAGGAGTACGAGATGGAAGTGGTGCGAGACCGGAACGACAACTGCATCATCGTTTGCGCCATCGAAAACTTTGATGCGATGGGTGTGCATACGGGAGACTCCATCACCGTCGCTCCAGCCCAAACCCTGACGGATAAGGAATACCAGATCATGCGCGACGCCTCCCTGGCGGTGTTGCGAGAGATCGGCGTCGAAACCGGCGGTTCCAACGTGCAGTTCGGGGTGTGTCCTGATACGGGGCGCATGGTGGTGATCGAGATGAACCCCCGGGTGTCTCGATCCTCGGCCCTGGCGTCCAAGGCCACGGGCTTTCCCATTGCCAAGATCGCCGCCAAGCTGGCCGTGGGTTACACCCTCGACGAATTAGCGAACGACATCACCGGCGGTGCCACCCCGGCATCCTTTGAGCCCTCCATCGATTACGTGGTTACCAAGGTGCCGCGCTTTGCCTTCGAAAAGTTCAACGCCGCCGACGCGCGTCTGACCACGCAGATGAAGTCCGTGGGAGAGGTGATGGCGATTGGTCGCAACTTCCAGGAATCCCTGCAAAAAGCCCTGCGCGGCCTGGAGGTTGGGGCTTCAGGCCTCGAGTCGCGCCTGGGTCCGGACGATACGGAACCTTCTGATGAGCTTATCAGCGAGCTGATTAATCCCGGCGCCGAACGCATCTGGCACCTGGCCGATGCCTTTCGTCTGGGTATGAGCGTGGAGCAGGTCTACGAGCACTCTGGCGTAGATCCCTGGTTTCTCGTACAGATGGAAGACCTGGTCAAGGAAGAGTCCGCTATCGCCGCCGGATCCCTGGAGGACCTCGATCGGGATCGATTGTATCGCCTCAAGCGCAAGGGCTTTGCCGATCGACGCCTCGCTGCCCTATTGAACGTACCGGAAGCGGATGTCCGTGAACGTCGCCATGGCTTTGCTATCCGCCCCGTGTACAAGCGGGTTGATACCTGCGCTGCGGAGTTTGCCTCCAGCACGGCGTATATGTACTCAAGCTATGACGAGGACTGCGAAGCAGAGCCTTCGGATCGACCCAAGATCCTGGTGCTCGGCGGTGGTCCAAACCGCATCGGGCAGGGGATCGAGTTTGACTACTGCTGCGTCCACGCGGTGCTGGCGATGCGTGAGGATGGCTATGAAACCATCATGGTCAACTGCAACCCCGAGACGGTCTCGACGGACTACGACACATCCGATCGTCTGTACTTCGAGCCCGTAACCCTCGAAGACGTCTTGGAGATTGTTCACAAAGAACAACCCAAGGGCGTCATCGTTCAGTTCGGTGGGCAAACACCTCTTAAGCTCGCCCGGGCCTTGGAGGCCGCGGGAGTGCCCATTATCGGTACCACTCCCGATGCCATTGATCGGGCGGAAGATCGCGAGCGCTTTCAGCAATTGATCGCGGATCTACAACTCCTGCAACCGGCAAATACCACGGTACGTAGCGTTGAAGAGGCCGTGGAAGCCGCTGCGGGCATTGGCTACCCGCTGGTGGTGCGACCGTCCTATGTACTCGGCGGGCGCGCCATGGAGATTGTCTATCGCGAAGAAGACTTGCTGCGCTATATGCGTGAGGCTGTGTCCGTGTCCGATGAGGCGCCGGTGCTCCTCGATCGTTTTCTGAGTTCGGCGGTAGAAGTGGATATCGATGCCGTGTCCGACGGTGAGCAGGTGGTGATCGGCGCGATCATGCAGCACATCGAACAGGCGGGCGTGCATTCCGGTGATTCCGCCTGTTCCCTACCGCCCTATAGCCTGCCTATGGATGTGCAGAATGACATGCGCGAGCAAGTTCGCCAGATGGCAGTGGCCCTCGGTGTGCAGGGTCTCATGAACGTGCAGTTGGCCTGGCAGGACGGGGAGATATACGTTATCGAGGTCAACCCCCGTGCTTCCCGGACCGTGCCCTTCGTATCCAAGTGCATTGGCACTTCTCTGGCCAAGGTAGCGGCACGATGCATGGCGGGAATGAGTCTGGCGGAGCAGGGCTTTACGGAGGAGGTGATCCCGAGTTTTTACTCCGTAAAAGAAGCGGTGATGCCGTTTAACAAGTTTCCCGGCGTGGATCCCATCCTCGGTCCAGAGATGAAATCGACGGGCGAGGTCATGGGCACAGGCGATAGTTTTGCCGATGCCTTTGCCAAGGCGCAGCTCGCGGCCGGTGATCCTCCGCCGCGAAGCGGCACCCTGCTCTTGTCCGTTCGCGATGCGGACAAAGCCGGTGCGGTGGATATCGCCCGGCAAATGGTCGACCTGGGTTTTGATCTCGCCGCCACCAGCGGTACGGCGGACGCCCTGGAGGATGCGGGACTGGAAGTTCGACGGGTGAAAAAAGTCCTCGAGGGTCGCCCGCATATTGTCGATATGATCAAGAATGATGAGGCGGATATCATCATCAATACCACGGAAGGACGGCGGGCCATTGCCGATTCCGCGCCCATCCGCGCAAGCGCTGAGGCGCACCGAGTTTTTTATACCACCACGCTGGCGGCGGCCGAGGCGGTTTGTCTCACCCTGCAGCGAGAGGGCGACAAGACCGTGCGTCGTCTGCAGGATTTGCACAGGAGTATTCAGGCATGAATAAAGTGCCGATGACCGTTCAGGGTGAGCAAGCCCTGCGCGAAGAGTTGGAGCAACTCAAGAAAGTAGATCGGCCGAGAATCTCTCAGGCCATTGCCGATGCCCGAGAGCACGGTGATCTGAAGGAGAATGCGGAGTATCACGCGGCCCGGGAGCAGCAGAGCTTCACGGAAGGGCGCATCATGGATATCGAGGGCAAGCTCTCCCACGCCCAGGTTATCGACGTGAGCACGATTCCCCACACGGGCAAGGTGATTTTTGGCGTTACCGTGGATCTTCTCAATGTGGAGACGGATGACACTGTTACCTATCGCATCGTGGGCGACGACGAAGCGGACGCCAAGCAGAACCTCATCTCTGTGAATTCACCGATTGCCCGGGCGCTAATCGGTAAGGAAGAAGGGGATGTGGTGTTGGTGCGAGCCCCGGGCGGCGATATCGAATACGAGATCGACGAGGTCCGTCACAGCTAGCGTTTCTGGGGTCGGTGGTCTTCGCCCGGAGTTCTGTGGTCCGGCGCCAGCGGGATGAGCTAGCCGAGCATACGCAGGAGGTTGGACTTGCGCGGGTCCGGCTGCGCATTGCGGCGCAGGAGTAGCGCTGTGTTACCGATGCGCTGCACCAACTGGGCACCGGTGCCTTCAAGCAATTGATCGAGCACCGCATCACGGGTGTCCCTGCTGCCCACAGCCAGTTTGATCTTGATGAGCTCGTGGTCATCCAGTGCACGTTCGATCTCCAGGCGCACCGCGTCGCTTAAGCCATTCCCGGCAATCGTGACTACCGGTCGCAGTTTGTGACCGATGGCACGGAGCTGGCGAGGGTTGGGTGATTGACTCATGCTAGGCTGCGTCCTGAATCGAATTTCGCGGGGCGCGGAGTCTACACCAGGGCGTCTGCGCGATAAACGCTCCCCGCCCCATAGGTACAGCCGGCCCCGTTGGCCCGCTGCCCTGCTCGAAAGCAACGGACCACTATTTCTCCATGGCGAAAAAGAAATCTTCCAGCAAGGCCTGGCTGCGGGAGCACCGTGAAGATCCCTATGTGCAGCGAGCGCAGCGCGAGGGTTATCGCTCGCGGGCCTGCTACAAGCTCTTGGAACTCGATGATCGCGATCGATTGCTGAGACCGGGTATGACCGTCGTCGACCTCGGTAGCGCGCCGGGGGGCTGGTCTCAGGTTGCGGTGGAACGGATCGGTCATCACGGGCGAGTCGTGGCGAGCGATATCTTACCCATGGACAGTATTGCGGGTGTCAGCTTTATCCAGGGAGATTTCGCGGAAGACGAGGTTTTTGAACAGATTTTGGCGGAGATCGGTGAAGAAGGCGCCGATCTTGTTATTTCAGATATGGCCCCCAATATGAGTGGTATGGCCGCTGTGGACCAGCCCCGAGCCATGTATCTGGTGGAACTGGCTCTCGATCTGGCGGGTCATACCTTAAAGCCGGGAGGCAGTTTCCTGGCCAAGGTGTTTCAGGGGGAAGGTTTTGAAGCCCTCCTGGCGGATGCCCGGGCTCGCTTTGATCGCGTTTTGACACGCAAGCCGGAAGCGTCGCGACCCCGGTCTCGCGAGGTCTACTTGCTCGCCCAGGGGCTCAAAGCTTAGGGGCGGGCTCTGGGGAGCTTGTCGGGTGCGCCATCGCAAGCCCTGAGCCAAGCTCCGGGCCGCAGCGTAAAAAGGGCTATACTGCGGAACGTGACATTGATTACTTGCACCGGCAAACAAGCTGCGGTGAACAAGAGGTAGAGATTTTGAACGATATGGCCAAAAACCTGCTGCTGTGGCTTGTGATTGCTGCAGTTCTGCTGTCCATCTTCAACAACTTCAGCATGCAGACACCCACGGATCGTATGGTGTACTCGGAGTTTATCCAGGAGATCCAGCGCGACCAGGTGCGCAAGGTCACCATCGATGGATTGACCATCTACGGCGAGCGTTTCGATGGCTCCCGCTTTGAAACCACCCGGCCCATGGTTGAGGATCCCAAACTCATTGACGACCTGCTCACCCACGAAGTCGAGGTGGAAGGTCGTGAGCCCGAGCAACAAAGCGTGTGGACGCAGTTGCTTGTGGCCAGTTTCCCCATTCTTATCATCATCGCCGTGTTCATGTTTTTTATGCGCCAGATGCAGGGTGGTGCCGGTGGTCGCGGCGGTCCCATGAGCTTTGGTAAGAGCAAGGCGCGATTGCTTGGCGAAGACCAGATCACCACCACTTTCGCCGACGTGGCGGGCGTGGACGAAGCCAAGGAAGACGTGCAGGAGCTAGTGGAGTTTCTTCGCGATCCGAGCAAGTTCCAGAAGCTCGGGGGACGCATTCCGCGGGGCGTGCTCATGGTCGGACAGCCCGGTACCGGTAAAACCTTACTGGCCAAGGCTATCGCCGGTGAAGCCAAGGTGCCGTTTTTCTCCATATCCGGTTCTGATTTTGTCGAGATGTTCGTCGGCGTGGGTGCTTCCCGGGTCCGGGATATGTTTGACCAGGCCAAGAAGCAATCCCCGTGCATTATTTTCATCGACGAGATTGACGCCGTGGGTCGCCACCGAGGCGCTGGTCTTGGCGGTGGGCACGACGAACGCGAGCAGACTCTCAACCAGTTGCTCGTAGAGATGGATGGCTTTGAAGTTAATGACGGCGTCATCGTGATCGCCGCGACCAACCGTCCAGACGTGCTCGATCCGGCACTGTTGCGCCCCGGTCGTTTTGATCGTCAGGTCGTTGTGGGACTCCCCGATATCCGCGGTCGAGAGCAAATTCTCAAAGTGCACATGCGAAAGGTGCCCCTGGCCGAGGATGTGGAAGCGTCCCGTATCGCCCGTGGCACACCGGGTTTTTCCGGGGCGGACCTCGCCAACCTTGTCAATGAAGCGGCATTGTTCGCCGCCCGAGCTGGTGTCCGCACCGTGGGTATGACGCAGTTCGAACTGGCAAAGGACAAGATCATGATGGGCGCGGAGCGCAAATCCATGGTCATGTCCGAAGACGAGAAGCGCAACACGGCCTACCACGAGGCCGGGCACGCCATTGTCGGTCGCCTCATGCCCGAGCACGATCCGGTGTACAAGGTGAGCATCATCCCCCGGGGTCGAGCCCTGGGCGTGACCATGTTCTTGCCCGAGGAAGATCGTTACTCCCACAGTCGGCGGCACATCATCAGCCAGATCTGCAGCTTGTTTGGCGGTCGTATTGCCGAGGAAATGACCCTGGGGCCTGATGGAATCACCACGGGTGCATCCAACGATATTCAGCGGGCGACGGAAATCGCCCGCAACATGGTCACCAAATGGGGGCTGTCGGAGAAGATGGGTCCTCTCATGTACGACGAAGGGGGCGAAGAAGTGTTCCTCGGTCGCTCGGCGACCCAGTCCCACAAGGCCATGTCCGATGAGACCGCGAAGCAAATTGACGCGGAAGTTCGCCGCATCATCGACGAGTGCTATAAGACGGCCCAGGGCATCCTCGAGGAGAATTTCGACAAGCTCCACATGATGGCGGATGCGCTTATGCAGTATGAAACCATTGATGCCGAGCAGATCGATGACATCATGGCCGGCCGCACGCCGCGGGAGCCCAGTGACTGGAGCAGCCGCGATGGCGATAGTGGTTCCGGCTCTGCACCCGTATCTGATCCGGACGCCACGGATCGTAGCGGTCCCATCGGCGGACCTGCCGGGGAGCACTAGCTCTCGAAGCGCGCGGCGTTAAGCCG
>DIYG01000014.1:8601-14717 GCA_002428935.1 Halieaceae bacterium UBA6060 | reverse complement strand
GGAGTCCGACACCCCGGAGGTTTTGGCGCTCCGAGGCGAGATCGATGTCATCGAAGGTCAACTGGGGTTACGACGAGACGTGGCACAACAACTCGGCGAGGAAGCCGCCGCTATCCGCGACCGGCTGGAGTGCCTCCAGCGGCGCAGTGAGGGTCGCGAGTGCACTTTCGCTGAAGGCGCGGCAAACCTGGTGCGCAAAGTGGATTTGCGACCTCAGCTCCTGGCAATTTCCGAGCGAGTCGACGCCTTCGCGGCAGACTTGATCGGACTCCTCATCTCCCTGTTGTTCAAATCCGTACTCCTGCCCCTGGCGACCTTGTGGGTCACCCTAAAACTGGTGTCTCTGGGAGCGCGAGCCCTGACCCGCGTTTAGGTATCTAGATGCCTAGGTGTCTAGGGACGAGACGGCGTGAACTCCGTGGCCTCATAGAACTTCAGCTCCACGCTCTTGGGTGGATGGTTTGCCATCGCCGCCTGAAACTCCGCCATATGCGGCGCTTTGAAGTGGGCTTCGAGGGCTTCCATGGTCTCCCAGGACTCGGTGACCCGCAGAACCTCCGGGTCGTTGAGTTCTACGCTGAAGGTGTAATCGTGACACCCCTCCTCGGCCCGACTGGCGGCTTCCATGGTGGCCACAGCATCTTTTAGGGCTGCAATGGATTCAGCGGAGGAGCGGATAACACCGTTAACGACAATCATGAAAGCTTCCTTAGGTTTGAGGGGAAAGGTTTGGGGGAGAGAGGTTAGCGGAAGAATCTGGCGTTCCTTCGCAGGTCTGCGGTGCATGCTTAGCTCAGCAAGGTCAGGCCCCGAGCAAAACCGCGAGACTAATGCTAGCAGGCTTATCATGGCCGGAGTGCCAATTCCTCGCGATGGCCATAGAGTCGATAGAACAGCTTGATCCAGAAAGGGGAAAACAGCGTGGTGTAGGCAATCACCAACACCACAGCGGCGTAGGTCGGCCCATCGAATATCCCCGCCGCGCGACCCAGTTCGGCGAAGATCAATCCAACCTCCCCCCGCGGCACCATCGCCATGCCCACGGCGGTTTTCATCAACCAGTGTTCTCGGAACAATACGTAGCCACCAGCGATCTTCGCGATGATGGCAACGAACGCCAGACTCAAAGAGAACACCCACACAAAGGCCGATCCCCAATCCACCTCCCGCAGATCCAGGGACAAACCCACGGTGACAAAAAATATTGGGGTAAACAGCGATACCACCGGGCGCATATCCCGCTGCACCCGCTCGGCGAATCCGGGGTCTCGGCCCAGCGCCGCGCCGAAGGGAAGAAAGAACCGTCGTGACAGAGCCAGGCCTGCGGCGAAGCCACCGAGCAACTCCGGTGCGCCGATAGCATGGGCCAGCCAGGCAAAGAGCAGCACCAGTGACACAATCATGATGGGAAGCACACCCTTGTCGTGATCGTAATGGGCGTATTCACGAATCAGGTAGGACAGGCATTTGGCCAACATGGGCGCCAGCAGGAAGAACAAACCCACAAACATGGCCAGGCGAGCGACGTTTACAACGCTTAGATCACCGGTTTGGGAAAACTCATAGAGAAACGCCAGCAGGAGCACGCCCAACACGTCGTCGATCACCGCTGCCCCCAGCACGATCTGTCCTTCGCGACTGTCCTGGCGCCCTACATCGCGAAGAATGCGCACGGTTACTCCAATGCTGGTGGCCGTGAGGGTACCGCCGATAAACAGCGCCAAAAGAAAGTCCTGACCAAACACATAGCGGCTGGTCCCAAAGCCCAGCGCAAAGGGCAGGAAGAACCCACCCATGGCAACGGCGCCGGCGCGCACTCCCGACTTGGCGAGGCGTGACAGGTCCGTATCCAGACCCACCTCAAACAGCAGAAGAATGATGCCGATCTCCGCAAGAAGACGGATCAATTCCGTGGCCTCCAGAAGGCCGAAGAGACTGGGGCCGAGGATAATGCCGGCGGTCAGCTCACCAATGACACCCGGAGCGCCAAAACGCACGGCAATGGTAGATCCGATACGCGCGGCGATGAGTATGAGGGCCAGCTGCCAGAAAAACTGCGAAGCATCCATGAGCCCGAGCTTAGCGTTGTGTTGGGTCACTCGCTACCGCGAGAGCAATCACCAGAATGGGAGCGACGCCCTACTCTGCTGTGGCGGTCGGCGCCGATGGCTCATCGAGCACAAACACCTGTGTCATCTTCACATCCAGCGCCGTGGATATTGCTGTGGGGGCACCGGTTTCGGGATCCGGATAGGCGTCCGCCAGGCGACGAAGAGCGCGATACAGGGAAATACCAGAAATCTGGCCGTTGCTCAGATGGTGCGTCGAGTCGTTGCGGATAAGCTGGTAGTACCAGGTATCCACATCGGCGTAAGCCGCGAGCAAACCCCGGGCACCGGTGGGGGTCAGGTCCAGGCGGAACCGGGCGTCACGAAATAGCTGGATAGAAGGTACCCGCAGGTTCATCCAGGGCATGACCATATCGGGCATGGGCTCGGTAATCAGCACGCCATCTACGATCTGGCCCGTTGTGTGCCGAATAAGACTTTCGCCCCAGCGACGGTCGACCCGTTGGGTGCCTCCGGGCAGCGCCCCTTCGCCGGTCGCATCCTTGAGCAACTCATCCCGACCGCGATAAAGATGAACCTGCACCGCATCGTCATTCACGAGATCGTCGACGTCCGACAATTCGATCATCATCCGGTTGTAGGGCTCATCGATGATGGCTTTATTTTGGAAGATGTACTCCACGCCATCGGGGCCACGAAAACCGATAATGCAGGCCACGGCTCGGTAGACCTGGTTGTCGATGCCCGGCGTGCCGTCGGGGTGCTGAAAATCGTTGTCGCTGACTTCCCCATCAAGATTCAGACCGTAGGCGTAAGGCCCTTCGGCTTCGAGAAACTCGAAACCATCGGGCTCCGTATCCGGTAACCAGGTCAGGACTTCCTGGTGCAGCTGTGTACGGGTGACGTCCAGCGCCGCATGATTCGGAAACAGTGCTTCAAACTGTTCTCGCGGCCCGTCGTTAAAACCCCTGGGGCATTCCTCGCACCCATCCTCAGTCTGATACACGGACCAGAACAAATCCGTCATCACATAGGCGATACGTCCGTCGCGCAACGTCGAGGCTTGACCATAGCTCATCGCCGGAGCCGCAAGAACGAGCCCCAAAAGGAGTCGAAAGGACGTTCTCATTCGATCCCCTGCATATAGTCGTCTCGCAGCCAGAACGCCGCAAGGCCGTTGCGTTTGCCCCGCCACTCACCAATACCCGCGCCGTGCACATCCCCGGCCTGGCGATCCAGATCGTAGGTGTAAACCGGACGATCCCGATAGGTCCAAACAAAGGCTGCGCCGGGGCTATCAGCAGACGTAAAGCGCCCCGTCATCGGATCGATCCACTGGGGCCTCCAGCTTCGACTCGTGCCCGAGGTACCCGGCACCGCAGGCACGTAGGGCCAGCGTTCCTGACAGCGCTGCGCATCACCGCCACCGCAAATCGCCAGACGATATACCTGGCTGTCCTGGGGATGATCGCAAGCGAGCTGATCCTGGGAATCCTCTCCGCAGCGGTAAACGTAGATGGTTTTGCCTTCCGCGGTCGCCAACACGGTCCCCGCCAGGGTCGCCTGTTCGGTGAATGACTGCGGTGGTGCAGGCGCGTGCTGGGTAAACACATTCCGCCATCCCGCCTCGTCACTGCCCTGCTGTGACCAGGGATGGGTGTCCAGGCGATGGGTATACACCGGGCTGCCGTGGAACGCCCACTGCCGCTGCCCGGGTGCCCGCTCCACGATGGTCCAGTCCCCCTGGGCTATGGCCAGACCCGGCGCCAAAAGCGGTGTCCAGCGATCGAGACATGCACCCCGACACAGAATATTCCCTGGGCCCTCACCATCGAGGGCATAAACCGCGTAGTTCCGGTCCGTGGTGATCATCCGCCCAAGGCTAGTGGTTTTAACCGCAAAGCCAGGCGGTAAAAGCGCCGGTGGCCCAACGGGTACTCGAATCGCGGGGGAATCACCATCGACCTTGCGGCCGGAGCCACCAAAGGTGTCACCAGGCTCCTGATCCCTCACGGAGGTATACAGCGGTTGCTCGTCGTAGGCCCACTGCCGCGTTCCATCTCGCCGCTCGACCAGCGACCAGTCACCCAGGGGCTCTGCAAACTCATCGGCTAAAACCGGGGGCCAGAGATCCGCGCAACTTGATCGGCTATCGAGTTCCGGGAGGGGGATACCTGCCGGATAAGGGCTCATGAGCCCGGTCGTGACGGTCACAACCTCGTCGTAACAGGCCGGCACACCCGGTGCTTCACCGCTGTAGCCATTGCGTAGCTTGTGCTGCGGCCACTGGTACAGGGTGCGACCCGACGCGTCGGCAAACACCGGGCCCTCAAGCTCTGTGAGCACCACCTGAATACCCGCGGGCATCGGCACCTCACGCCAGGCCTCCCTTAGGTCCTCGGCGATCGCACCCAGAGTCAGTAGACTTAAACAGGCCGCGGTAACGCTTTGCGGCAACACAGCTCGATTGAGTACCAATGATCTCAAACGAGAATCTCGCCGATCTCATCCGAGGTGGTATTGCTCTTGTCCCCCCAGGATTGGATATCCAGCCCCATCAACCGCTGCGCCGTGTAGCCCAGACGGCAGCCCGGGCTGCCACCCCCATCGATATGTAGACCCGTTTTCACCCGCCCTCCGCAGGTGCCGGCGCTAAACATGGGAATACCTTCAATGGAGTGGATCTTGGCAAAGGACTGATCCGTCGTCGCGTAGATCAGGCTGTTATCCAGCAGGGTTCCGTCGCCCTCACGAATGCTGGCCAGAGCGGAAACGAAGTACAGCCACTCATCCATGGCCTTGCGGGTGTACCAAGACGTGTTGGGCTGGTACTTGAGTTGGGGATCTACCGCTTCTTCATGGGTCGCCGTGTGATGCGGCTTGTCGTAACCGGGTTTGGTGGTCGCGGAAAACGCCGAGGCGTAGAACATGTTGAAAACCCGGGTCTGATCACAGGCCACCGCCATCAACATGAGATCGGTCATAAGGCGGTGACGCTTGGCCACGAGGTCTGCATCCAGGCCAACGGGCACCTCGCCGGGGGGCTCGGGGAGGATACAGGCCTCACGAGGGTCGGGCTTCGTGAGCTGTAAATCGAAACGCCGCTCCAGATCGCGGATACCCGTGAAGTACTGGTCAAGGCGTGCCCGATCATCGGCGCCCAGGGATTTCTCCAGAGTCTTTGCCTCTTCCTGCACCACCGATAAGGCGCTTTTTCGCACCAGCACCCGAGGATCCGGTGTAAAGCTATCGGCATTGGGGTCCTGGAAGTCACTGCCAAACAGACGTTGGTAAAAACGCAGGGGCGACCATTCGGGAGCGTTGACGGAGTTGCCCGCCTCATAGCTGAAGCTGTCGCGAACGTCACCGGTGGCGGTGGCGCTCAAGCTGCGGAAACGGGTGGCATTGCCGATCTTGCGAGCAATGGACACATCGAGGGTCTCGCCGGGTCGATTCGGGCGAGACGTGGGCGCAATACCCGAGCGCAGAACCACCCATCCCGAGTGATGGCAGAGGTTGGGGGCGTCGTCTTTGAACACATGAAAGTTGGTGAACAAATTGATGTGTTGTCGGATTGGAGCCAGCGCCGCGATCTCTTCGGGCAAATCAAAATTCGCGCCGGTCTTTTGGGGAACGAACACGTCTTTGCTCATGCCCAGCCCCCAGGACCAGGTTCCGAAGCGAAGGGGAATGGAGGCACCCGATGCAAAGGCTCTTCCGTTACCGTCCAAAAAAGCGTCGAGGATCGGAAGGCCCACAGATATGGCTGCGCCGTTCAAGGTACCGCGCAGAAACCGCCGCCGGCTGAGACCAGATTTTGTTTTCATCGGGTTAACTCCACCTGGTTATCGTGGATGGAAAGCCCTGGGCTACCACCGACTTCTATACTGGCCGTGGTGCCCTCTGGCTCTTGGACAGGCTTCACCGCCTCGGCCAGGATGCCCTCGTCTACGGTTCGCACCCGGGAAAAGGATGGGCTGGTGGTTAACCGATGGAGCAACGATGGAAGGCGATGCCCATCCCCAGAAAATGCGGTCTCAAAGGTTT